>CAKSPO010000008.1 GCA_934481515.1 uncultured Eubacteriales bacterium | reverse complement strand
TGGTGGGAACAATAGGGCTCGAACCTATGACCCCCTGCTTGTAAGGCAGATGCTCTCCCAGCTGAGCTATGCTCCCAAAACCGCTTTTCAGCGACTTTTTGATTATATCACAGCTCACACTTTTTGTCAACCCTTTTTCAAAAAGTTTTTCGCTTTTCTTTCCGGGGTGAGCGGCACAGATTCGTTCCCTTCCTGCTGCCGATGGAACGGCTTGTATTATATCATAAATTCCTTTCCTTGTCAATACCTTTTTTTACTTTTTTTCATTTTTTACCCCTTTCGGATTTTCTGTTTGGTTTGTTTTTCGTCAAAACCACAGTTTTTTGAAAAAATCAAAAAAACTATTGCAAAAATGCAAAAAACGTTGTAGAATATAATGTAACTATGTGTCCGGACAAATTGCCGGCGCAAATCTGACTTTCTGTTATTTTGGAGGAAACGTATGGTAGTAGCTGGCGATTTCAAAAACGGCATGACGTTTGACGACGGTCAGGGCAATGTCCTGCAGGTCATTGAGTTTCAGCATGTAAAACCCGGAAAGGGTGCGGCTTTTGTCCGTACAAAGCTGAAGAATGTGATTTCCGGTGCGGTCACCGAAAAGACCTTCAACCCCACCGACAAGTTTGAAAATGCCTATATTGAGAGAAAAGACATGCAGTATTCTTATGACGACGGTTCTCTCTATCACTTCATGGACACCGAAACATGGGAAGAGACCCTGATCTCCCATGACAAGGTTGGCGACAACTTCCGCTTTGTGAAGGAAGAAATGATGTGCAAGATCATTTCCTACAAGGGCAATGTGTTCGGCGTTGAGCCTCCCACGTTCGTGGAGCTGGAGGTCACCGACACCGATCCCGGTTTTGCCGGAAACACCGCAACCAACACCCTCAAGCCCGCTACGCTGGAAACCGGCGCCGAGATCAAGGTTCCGCTGTTTATCAATGTGGGCGACCGTCTCAAGATCGACACCCGCACCGGGGAGTATCTGTCCAGAGCATAACTTTCTATCGGGGAAGACTTTGCGTTTCAAGGTTTTCCCTGTTTTTTCACGGTATACTTGAATTTTTTATAATGAAAGGATGGGAACAAACATGAAGCTGACGGAAAAATCCGCATATCTCAAGGGTCTTGCCGACGGTCTGGAATACGACAAGACGACGAAAGAAGGAAAGATCATTGCCGCTCTTCTGGATCTGGTGGGAGAAATGAGTACCGAGATTGAGGGCCTGCACAAAGACATTGATGAGATTGATTCCGATCTTGACTATCTGAACGACTATGTGGAAGAGCTGGATGATGATCTGAATGACGTGGAAACCTACCTGGACGGAGACGACGAGGAGGATGCCAAGGAAGAAGAGGACGACGAGGACGAAGATGTCGAGTGTGACGGCGACTGCGAAAACTGCGACGGCTGTGACTGCGACGACGACAATTACTATGAAATTGTCTGCCCGTCCTGCGGGGAGACGGTCTGCTTTGACCAGGAGCTGGATCCGGAAAATCTGACCTGCCCTGCGTGCGGCGAAAAGTTTGGCTGCATTGTGGACGAGGACGATTACAAAAAGATTTCCGAAGAGACAGACGGCGACGAAACATCCGACAACTGAGCTACGAAAGGGGGGCTGTTCAAAACCTCGATGTTTTTAACAGCCCCTATCTTGGTCGTTTTTGCCGCCCGCATCTTGTTTTTTTGCTTTCTTGGCTGCAAAACGGCGGCGTTTAGCCGCCGAGACCAACGTCGTCGGAGGTGTAAAAAAACTCATTTTGAGTTTTTTTACACCTCCTTTTTGTTTTCCGGGTTTTGTCTCGCTTCTCTCCGGAACGCCGGGAAAGCATCCGGAGGGTTGCCCTCTTCTCTGCCTCTGCCGATCCTTTTCAGAACAGGCTCTGCAGCAACTTTGCGGTTTCGTGAGAAGGGGGACAGAGCGGCAGGCGGTACTCTGCGCGGCAAAGTCCGCGCATGGCGGCAACGTACTTGACCGGAATGGGGTTGACCTCATGAAACAGCGCCTGTATCTGCGGCAGAACGGTTCGGAATTTCTTTCCCGCCGCGGAAAAATCTCCGTTCCCGCATAGCTGGAGAATCTCCCGGAGTCCGGCAGGCTCCAGATTGGAGTACACTGAAAAAATCCCCTTTGCTCCGAGCCGGTATGCCGGTAGCAACTGGTCGTCGTTCCCTGTATAAACATCCATGCTGTCCTCACACTCCCGGCAGATCTCTTCCATCAATCCGAGATTTCCGGAGGATTCCTTGACCGCGACGATGTTCTTCTCCTGTGCAAGTCTGCGGTACGTCTCCGCGGAAACGGACATTCCGGTACGGGACGGGACGTTATAAAGAATCAGCGGGCGCGTAACGTTCTCGGAAAGGGCGCGGTAGTGCAGAACCAGTCCTTTTTCGGAGGTTTTGTTATAATACGGTGTGACGGCGAGCAACGCATCTGCTCCGGCATCGCAGGCACTCCTTGCCAGTGTCAGGGCGTGTTCGGTCGCATTGGAGCCGCACCCCGCGATGAGCGGCACTCTGCCCGCGATCCGTTCGGCGGCAAAACGGATCAGTTCGTAATGTTCCCGCACGGTGAGGGTGGCGCTCTCTCCGGTGGTTCCCGCCACGAGAAGTGCATCCACTCCGGCAGAAATCTGGCGGTCGATCATGGTGCCGAACGCGGCATAATCAATTTCTCCGCGCGCAAACGGGGTAATCATTGCGGTCGCAAGACCGGTAAAAACGGTTGGTTTCTGTAGGCTCATATGGATGTGTTGCTCCTTTCCGCTCCCTCGCACCGCGGAAGATTTTCCGGAAAAACGGTTGCAATACCGCCGCAGATGCTGTATAATAAAGATAGATCGGATTTTTGTCTGAAAATATGCCGCATGCCTTCGGTCACAGTATATGATTTTTCCGGTACGGCGGCACCCGAAAAAAGGATTTTTACGCAAATGAGCAATACCATTCTGAATCAGCTTCCCAAAACCTCCCTCCGCACCTCGGACTTTTTCTATGAGCTCCCGCCGGAGCTGATTGCACAGCATCCGGAAGAAAAAAGAGATGCATCGCGCCTGATGGTCCTTGACCGTGCTACCGGAACGCTGGAGCATCGGCATTTTTTCGACATTGTTGACTACCTCCGTCCGGAGGATGTTCTGGTCATCAATGATTCCAAGGTCATTCCGGCGCGCCTTTACGGTCACGTCCGGGATCGGGAGGACGCTTTGACAGAACTGCTTCTCCTGCGTCAGCGGGAGCTTGACACGTGGGAAACGCTGGTCAAGCCCGGCAAGCGCGCACGTCCCGGCATGCATCTTGTCTTCGGTGGCGGGTTGCTGGAGGGGGAGGTTCTCTCTCTTGCGGAGGAAGGAAACCGGATCATCCGGTTTTCCTATGACAAAGAAAAATACAGCAGCATTTATGAAATTCTGCATCGGATCGGGCTGATGCCGCTTCCCCCCTATATCACGGAGCAATTGCAGGACAATGACCGCTATCAGACCGTCTATGCCAGAGAGGAAGGCTCTGCGGCGGCGCCGACAGCCGGGCTTCACTTTACGCCGGAGCTGTTGAACCGGATCCGTGCGAAAGGCGTGGATATCGTTCCGGTCCTGCTCCATGTGGGGCTTGGAACCTTCCGCCCGGTCAAGGAGGAGAACATCACCGACCATATCATGCACACCGAATATTTTTCGGTTCCGGAAGAGAGCGCCCGCAGGATCAATGCGCGGCGGGCGGCAGGCGGCAGGCTGATCTGTGTCGGCACGACCTCCTGCCGCACCATCGAAAGCGTGGCGGACGAGAACGGTACCGTGCGTGCAATGCACGGAGATACCGGGATTTTCATCTATCCCGGCTACCGGTTCAAAGCGGTTGACGCGCTGATTACCAACTTCCATCTGCCGGAAAGCACGCTTCTGATGCTGGTCTCCGCATTCTACAACAAAGAAAAGATAATGGAAGCGTACCGCGTTGCGGTGGAAAACAGGTACCGTTTTTTCAGCTTCGGGGATGCAATGTTCATCCAAGGCAGAATGGACCAAAATGTGAACGATACGGAAAAGTAAGATTTTTTGTCATATGACCGAACAGTAAAAATCCTGCTTCCCGTAAGAATCGGCAATGCAATGTTCGTTAGCAAGGCGTCCGGAACGCCGGAAAGGAGGAACCGTGTCGGAAACCGAAAAAATCAAGATTCTTGCCGTCGCGGGTCCGACTGCCAGCGGAAAAACGGCGCTCTCCATTGCCCTTGCAAAGCGGCTGGGGGGAGAAATTGTCGCCTGCGATTCCATGCAGGTCTATCGCGGGATGGACATCGGAACCGCGAAGCCGACCCGTGCGGAGCAGGAGGGGATCCCCCACCATCTGATGGATGTGACCGATCCGTCGGTTCCCTTTTCCGCCGCCGATTATGTTTCCCTGGCAGGCGAAAAAATCGCAGAAATCCACGCGCGTGGAAAACTGCCGATCCTTTGCGGCGGAACGGGGATGTATCTGGACAGTCTGCTCCGGGGCGGTTTTGAGGAAACGCGGAGCGATCCCGCTCTGCGGAAAGAGCTGTTTGCGTTTGCGGAGGGTCATGGAGTCCATGCACTTCATGCGCAGTTGCGTGCGGTAGATCCTGCCGCAGCGGAGGCAATTCATGCGAATAATGTCAGCCGCGTGGTGCGGGCGTTGGAAATTTATCTGACCACCGGCATCACAAAAACGGAAGCCGATCTTCGTTCCCGCTCGTTTCCGTCTCCCTATGATGCCGTGGTGATCGGTCTTTGCGATCCGGGACGTACGGTTCTGTATCAGAGAATTGAAGCCCGCGTGCGTCAGATGCTCCGCGACGGTCTTTGGGAGGAGGTGCGCCGGTTGGACGATGCCGGCGTCTTTTCACAAAATTCCACTGCCGCGCAGGCAATCGGCTACAAGGAAGCGCTGGCATTTTTGCATGGCGAGGGGACGGAGGAGGATGCGGAAAAGCGCATTGTTCTTGCTACACGCCATTATGCCAAGCGGCAGATGACATGGTTTCAGGCGAAGCCCTATGTTCATTGGGTGAGGATTACCGATGGGGACAGGCTCCGTCCGCAGGAGGAGCTGTTGTCGGAAGCTCTGCGGCTTTTTGCGGCACCGGACACGGTCTCCGGCGGTACAAAGGAGGAAACGGTATGACGCGCGGTACATTCCTGAAAAAATACTTTCCACGCTTCGCCGCAGCGCTGGCGCTCTTCGGTCTGGCGGTCTACCTTCTGGCGCACGCTTTGGAAAGCAGTGCCGGTTCCCTTCTGACAACGCCTGTCCGCTATGTCAGCGACACCGAGATCACGACCTCCCGCGCCTATCTTTTCCGTGAAGAGGAGGTTCTGACCGCTCCGGCGGACACGCTGATCGACGAACTGGTACCGGCTGGGGAGAAGGTCGGGAAAAACGTGGAGCTGTTGCGGCTCTATCCGCTTCCGGCTTCCGCGGAATCCGCTGAAGAATTACAGCTCCGTCTGGATCGGCTGAACCGGGACATCCGGATTCTGGAGGAAAGCACTCTTCCCGCCGGGACAACGCTTGCAAAGGCGGAAGAATACCGGACGTCTCTTCTGGAGCGCTATGCCGATATTCGGAAGAACAACAGCTCCGGAGAAATCGGTGCGGTCGCGTCCGCCGCCGAAGAATTCCTGGTGCTTCAGAACCGCTATACGGCGCTTCTGGGTTCGTCCGGGGATTCCGCCGCCGTGCTGGATGCGCTCCGGAAAGAAAAGGAAGCACTTCTGACCACCGCACCGCAGACGCGCTCCTCCAGCACCGCCTCCGCAAAGTTTTACGGAAGAGCGGATGTGGACGGTTACGAATCCGTGTTTACTCCGGAAGAGGTGAACCGGCTGACTCCGGAACGCTTCCATGAGCTGACCCGGACAGAGCCGCGTCCGGCTCCCGACGGAAGCGTTTTTGCCGGGAAGCTGATATACGGCTACGTCTGGTACCTTGCAACGGAGGTTGACCGCAGTGCCGCGGAGCATCTGACGGCGGGAGACTCCTGTCTGCTCGGGTTCCCGGAAAACGGCGGGAAAACGGTATCCATGAAGCTCTCCTCCCGGACGGAAAGCGGCAACCGGGTGCTTCTGGTCTTTGAGGCGGAAACGGAGCCTTCCGGATTTCTCTTTTACCGTTCCCAGACCGTGGAAATCACGGTGGGAACCACCCGCGGCTTTTACATTCCTTCCACCGCCTTGCAGAATGTGAACGGGGCGGAGGGCGTCTATATTTTCGAGGCAAGCACCGCGCGCTTCCGCCGGGTGGAAATTCTCTATCGCGGGGACGGCTACTGCATTGCGAAGACACCGGAGGACTCGGAAGTGACCGAAATCGCTTTCAATGACCTCCTGATTACCTCCGGAAAAAATCTGTATGACGGGAAGGGATACCAATGAGTGACTTTTCCTACATGGACAAAAATCTCGAAGCCGTCCGGGAACGGATCCGGCTGGCGCAACGCATCTCCGGGGGAAAGGATGTAACGCTGGTGGCGGCGGTCAAGTACACCGATGCGGAGCACATCAATTATCTTCACCGTACCCTTGGCATTCATGACATCGGTGAAAACCGGGTTCAGCAGTTGCTGGAGCATTGGGATCAATTGGACCGGGAGGGCTTGCGGATTCATTTTATCGGAAAGCTGCAATCCAACAAAGTCAGATATATCATTGACAAGGTGTGCATGATCCACTCGCTGGACTCCCCGAAGCTTGCCGCCGAGATCGACCGGCAGGCGGAAAAGCACGGGCTTTGCATGGAGGTTCTGGCGGAGATCAACAGCGGTCGGGAAGCACAGAAAAGCGGGCTTTTTCCGGAGGAGGCGGCAGACTTTTGTCTCTCCCTGCGGGACTTTTCGCATCTGCGTCTGCGCGGTTTTATGACAATGGCTCCGAAATGCGAAAAAACGGAGGAATATCGGAAATATTTTCGAGAAACTTCACAATTATGTCTTGACATTTGGCAAAAAAAACTTCATAATATAGGTAGACCCCTTTTATCCATGGGGATGTCGGGAAGTTTTGAGCCTGCCGTTGAGGAGGGTGCCGATCTGATCCGTATCGGACGTGCGCTGTTTGCGCCGCCGAGTCCGGCGGATGTCGCTCCCGCGAATTCCGCAGATGCGTCGCATTCCTCTCCGGCGTGAAAATACAGGAGGATCATCATGAATTTGCTGAAAAAATTTGTTCGCAACGATAATGCAGATATGGAAGAGGACTACGATGAGATGTACTCCATGCCGGAGGATCTCAAAATGGAGATGTCCGATGCCTATGGGCAGGAGGACTCCGTTCTGGACAGTCCCACACGGAAGGATCCCGAAATTCATCCTGCCGCAGTGGAAAAGGTTTCGCTCAAGCTTTTCCAGCCGAAGAGCCACATTGAAGCCACCCGCATCGCAGACAAGCTGAAGGAGGGCTGCATTGTTCTTCTGGACATCAGCTATCTGAACAAGGATCAGGCACATCGTCTGGTTGATTTCCTGGCAGGGGTTGCTTATGTCCTCGGCGGCGAAATGATTAAGACCAACAAGAGCACCATTGTGGTTTCTCCCGCCGGTGTGGATATTTCCGCGTTCACGGCAGAGGAATTCCCCGCGGACTCCTCCAACGATGCATCGACGGAAGGTGCCGAGACGGAATACAGCGAGGAAGAATCCTACGAAGAGATTCCTGCAGACGAGGAAGCCTGACCGGAAAACGTTTTGAGAATTGCCGCAGAGAAGAAATTCCTGCGGCAATTTTTCGGATGTTTTCCCTCCCCTCGCTTCTCCGTCCCGCAAAGGATCGCCCCCTTCCCTTTCCGCTTCGGCAGGGAATCGGTTCCGTTCCTCTTACTTATCCATTGCAAAGGAGTCTCTGCGTATGAAAATTGCCGTTTATCTTCTGGTACGGACGCTGATCGTTCTGATCGATTTTCTGGAGGTTGCCATGTTTGTACGGGCAATCCTTTCCTGGTTTGACCCGACGGGGGAATGGAAAATCTCCGTCTTTCTGTTTGCTGTCACCGAGCCGCTGATTCTGCCGCTCCGTCGGCTCTGCGAAAAAATGAACTGGTTCCAGCGGGTTCCTCTGGACATTCCTTTCATGCTGACGTGGCTGATTCTGATGGTGGTGCAGGTCGTTTTGCAGGTTCTGCTATGACGGATCGGGCGGATACACTTTTTGCGGCGCGGATTGACGATGCCGTCAGAAAAGCAGAAAAAGGGACGCTTGCGGTTCTTTCCTTTCTGACCCCGCGGGAACGGCGGATGGCAGAACGTCAGCTTTGTGCCGCCGGGCAGGCGGAAAGCGCTTTCTTTTTCGGCGGATATGCGACGGCGGAGCGGGTGGCGCTTTTTCTTCTGCCGGACTATCTGACCGTCTGTCTCTCCGCTCCCCTGCCGCAGTGTTCTCCGGAGGAGGTTCTGACGCTGCTCGGAGAGGACGCTTCCGATGCCGTTTCGGCAGTGCGGATTGTCGGCAGCGGATTCCGGACGCTGTCGCACCGGGACTTTCTGGGTGCCGTTTTGGGGTTGGGTCTTCAGCGGGAGTCTTTGGGAGATCTGGCTCTGCAAAATGAGCGGGAAGCGGTTTTGTTCTGTTCCCGTCCTCTGGTACCGTTCCTGACCGAGCATCTTTGCAAGGTCGGTTCCGATACCGTCCGCTGTGTGCCGTATGTACCGGATGCTTCATTTACGGACGGGCGGCGCTATCTTCCCATCCGGGACACGGTTGCCTCTGCGCGTCTGGACTGTGTGGTTGCGGCGCTCTGCAATTTTTCCAGAGAAGAAGCGCAGAGGGTGATCTGCTCCGGGTTGGTCGAGTTGGATTTTGAGCCGGTGGAGCGGACGGATCTGGTACTGGTTCCGCCTGCGGTGATCTCCGTGCGCGGAGCCGGACGGTTTTACCTCCGCTCCTTCGACGGGGAAACCAAGAAGGCGCGTCTGCGCCTCTCTGCCGACAAGATGATCTGAAAAACCGGGGGGCTGCCGGCATCACAAAAGGCGGTTGCTTGATCAAAAGCAACCGCCTTTTGTGATGCAAACCCATTATGTTTCTTTTATGCTGATACTGCGATCCTCTCCCGCACCGTAGCGGACGGTCTCCATTCTTCCGCCGGCTGGATCGAGCAGAATGACGTCCAGGGCGTTTTCGCTGGTCGTCCCCTGCGTTCTGGAATATGCGCTTCCGCCGTTGTCGATCCATGCGTCACAATTGATCTCGTATCCGATGCACCCCTCCGGAGTGATGCAGACATCGTCACAGTGTCCGTGTCCGCACAGGAAGAGAATCACCTTTCCTGCCGCATCGGAAAAATCAAACGCCGCGTTCCCGCCGTCCGCTTCGACCGTCACCGGCTCCCTTCGGTTGAACGCATTGATGATGTCTCCGAACGGCAGTGCAAAGCTGTTGTACCATTTCAGCTCCCGGAACACGGGAACGTGTCCCAGTACCACGATCCGGTAGTCCTCCGGCGTTGCGGCAAGCAGTTCGGCAAACCAGCGAATCTCCCCGACGGATGCGGCATCCCGGCTGAGCCAGGATCCGTCCTCCCCGACGATGTGCTCCATCACGTCGGTGGTGTCGATCACAATATAACGCAGGTGCGCCGCTGGGCGGTCGAAATAATAATAATTCTTTCCCGGAAAGGTGACCGCGTCGGGATGTTCGCCGCGGATCATCCACTGCCGCACCTCCTCCGACGGTGCGATATAGCCGATGTCCGAATAGGCAAATTCCTTTCCTGCAACATCATGGTTCCCGCGCACCATATACGGCTGTGCAAAGGCGAACGCCTCCGCAAAATACCGCATATCCTCCCGCATGGTCTCATCCGTGACCCATGCACTGACCGTGTCTCCGCCGTAGAATACATCCTTCACCGGAGTGTTTTTCAAAACGGAACGAATGATCGGGACAGAGGACATCCGGTTCTGCCGGACGTGTGCGTCGGAGAAGAAGACAAACGCCGCATACTCCGGATGCTCCCGCAGAATCCGGCAGACCTTTTCGTTCTTTTTTTGCACCTGCTCCCGGTAATATTCCGGAAGCTGCTCCCATGCGGAGCGATCCGTCAGCGGCTCGTCGATCGGTTCGTAATACCAGTTCGGAAGCCCCTGCCGGATGGCATCCGCCCGGAGCTTTTCAAATGCTTCTTTTTTCATTTTTCATTCTCCTTGGTTTCATCTGTCTGATGATCTGTCATCTTATGCTTTCGTCGGCTTCCCTTGCCCGGAGAGAGACCGATGCCGTAAGGAAGGATGCAAGGCTGAACGCCGTCCAAAGCCAAAGGACGTTCCCCCATGCATCGGCACCCGCCAGCGCCGTAAACCAGAGATTGGAAACGGCGGCGGAAAGATAGGATGCGAAATCGAAAAAGCCGGAAACGCCGGAAAGCCGTCCGCAAAATCGGTAGCGCAAAAGATACTTGCTGAAAATCAGGTTGCAGATTCCGAGTGCGCATGCCATGGCAAGGAACAGTGCCGCCACCGACAGCCACGGAAGGGAGTCCCCGGTCAGTGCAACCGCCGCAAAGCATGCGGTCTGTATCGCTCCCAGCCACGCGCACACCGGCTTTTCCCTTCCCCTTGCCGGTTGCAACAGCCAAAGGGATGCAAAGGTAGCCGCAATGGTGAGCACCGGAAGAATGGCAGAAATTCCGGTCGCGCTCTCCACGGAAAAGCCAAGGCTCCGATACATCCATGTGCTGATCCAGAGTGCCGTTGCGTTCCGGAGAACGCCGTTGCACATGGTCAGGACGACGGCGGCAAAAAAACCGGGGCACAGAATCTGCTGCAGCGCGCCCTTCGTCGTTCCCGGCTCCGGGGCGTCTGCCGATCCGCTTTTGTGGCGGATGGCTCCCCGTTTTTCCATCGTGATGTAGAAAAACAGCCAAAGTGCGGCAGACATCAGCATGACAGTGCCTGCCAATGTAAAGGCAAGCTTCCAATCTCTTGCCGCCGCGGAGCAAAGTGCAAAAAAGGAGGCAACCAATCCGCCGAACACCGACGCGACCGTCAGAGCGGTCAGAATCACCGGGGCAATCCGTTCTTCGGTATTCTCCCCTACGGTGGCTGTGATCGGTCCCCAGAGCATGGAACAGCAAAAGCCGCAGATGCCCCAGAGCAGGACAGCAAGGAAGGGAGATGTAAGATATGGCAGGCAAAGAAGAATTCCGCCTCCCGCCGCAAGTCCGAAGGACACCATATATTTGGCGGAAATGCGGTCACCGAGCAGTCCGTTGGTCAATTGTCCGATTCCATAGGTCAAAAGGAACACGGAACCCATACTCCCTGCCGCGCCGCCGAGTGGAGAGCCGCTCCCGGTCAGCTGCGGAAGGACGGCGCCGAGCAGCCCTTTCCCGGCGTATACTGCGGCATACGCCAGAAAGCAGATGCTGCCGAGGAGCAGGTTTTTTCCATGGGAGAATGCAGGTTTCGGAGATTTTGTTCCGGTCGTCGGCAAAGCATCCGCGGTAGTTTCTTTACGCATTCGTTTCGCGTTCATCCGCATGCATCTGTACCTCCTCCCGGTACAGGGTCACGTCCGCTTCCGCAAGCTTCCGGCAAAGAAGTTCCGGAACCGGCGCTGAGCAATCCGTAATCAGGACACCGACGCTCTTGAGCGGCAGGCAGAGAGCAAAACTCTCTTTCCCGAACTTTATGCTCTCGGCAAGGACGACAGTTTCCGCACCGCAACCGGACATGGCTCTGGCGACCGCCGCGTCTTCCGCGTCGCTGAACAGAATTCCGCGTTCCGAAATTGCCGTTGCGCCGATGAATACCCGATCCACCGCAAAGCGGGAGAGCCATTCTGCGGTCATTCCTCCGCGCATTCCTCCGCCCATCGGCTCCACCTCTCCGGAGGGCAGAATCAGCTTTCCGCAGAAGTCCCCACGGAGAAGCTTTTCCCGCAGGATCCATGCCACAGGGAGGGAATCCGTCAGCACGGTCAGATCCCGCACGCCGGAAATTGCTTCGGCAAACGCCTCTGCCGCGCATCCGGAATCGATTGCAATGCTTTCCCCATCCGAAAGCAATTTTGCCGCGCGTCGGGCGATGGCTTGCTTTTCCGGCAGGTTTTGCTGTTTCCGCTCCTCGTAAGGTGCTTCCTTCAACAACTCCGGCACGCGTACCGCGCCGCCGTGCACCTTCCGGAGCAGTCCTTCGGCGGCAAGTGCGGAAAGATCCCTGCGCACGGTCTCGTCGGAAACTCCGAGGTCTTCGCACAGCTCTGTTACCGTCACCTGCCCGGTTTGCCGGAGCCGCTCCAGAATGTTTTGTTTTCTTTGTTCTGCCAGCATCGTTCTTCCTCTTTTTCATTCGTTTTCCACAGAATACCACATAAAACCAAAAATGTCAATAGAAATCAAAAAATCAGAAAATAAAATTTCGAAATTCCGATGGGAAGCGGGCAGGAATAGGGTGAGGTGCAACCGAAACGGTTGAGCAAGTGCCTCAGGAACGGGCGGGTAGATGTACAGTGTAATAAGATCGTATACAGAGTGTGTAAGGACATGTTATACAGTTTTATGATATAATAAAGGCACATTTCCGAAGGAGAAAAAGAGATTTTTTGTCCGGCAGAAACCGGAATGGAATGGAAAGTTATCGTTTTGTGAAACAGCAAAAATTCCATGATACGGTTCACACCTCATCCGTCAGCCTTCGGCTGACACCTTCTCCCTCTGGAGAAGGCTGTGGGGTAAATGCCCCTTGGATAAAAATCTATGCTGATATAAAAATCTATGCTGATTGCCGGGGCATGTTCGTCTTTTATTCCTTTCCGGAAAAATGTCAAACCGAAACGAAAAATGACCGGGGTGAAAAACAATTTTTCCGGCGTTGCACAAGCGCTCCGGTTCCCATCTCAGCCCGTAGGGGCGGGGTCAACCCGCCCGTTTGTGAAGGGGTTGCGGCACATCGGGTAGGGGCACCAGCGAACGCCTTTTTAAGAGAGAGGCACCAGTACCACAAACAAAAAATCCGACGAAAAAATGCCGCCGGGGTGGTTGTGAAGGTTCCTTAGAAGCGGGCGGGTTGACCCCGCGCGGGCAACGCCCGTTTCCTACGAGGGAGAAAAGATTTTTTTGTTTGATGGAAGCCGGAAGCGTAATGTGTAAATGGGATTTTTTCGTTCAGCGGGAGCCGGAAGCGGAATGTGTAGTTGGAATTTTTTCGCCCGGTGGAAGCCGGAAAATACCGCAACGAAAAGCGGTTTTTCCGGCGTCGCACAAGCGCTCCGGTTTTTCCAAAGTCGGTAGGGGCGGGGTCAACCCGCCCGTTTGTGAAGGGGTTGCGGCACATCGGGTAGGGGCACCAACGAACGCCTTTTTAAGAGAGAGGCACCAGTACCACAAACAAAAAATCCGGTGAAAAAATGCCGCCGGGGTGGTTGTGAAGGTTCCTTAGAAGCGGGCGGGTCGACCCCGCGCGGGCAACGCCCGTTTCCTACGAGGGAGAAAAGATTTTTTGTTTGATGGAAGCCGGAAGCGTAATGGGTAAATGGGATTTTTCGTCCGGCAGAAACCGGAAACATAATGACAGGTTGGAGTGTCCGTGCAACAGAAGCACAGCAAAAGCAGGGACGTCTCTCACGAGAGGCGTCCCTGCTTTTTGTTGGTTTGAAAAGCGTTATTACGGGTTTCAGAATGCAATCTTGTTTTCGATATAAGCCTTCAGCTCCGTAATCGGAACGCGCACCTGCTCCATGGTGTCGCGGTCGCGCACGGTGACACAATGGTCTGCCGCTTTTTCTTCGTCTCCGACGGTTTCAAAATCCACGGTAATGCAGAGCGGGGTTCCGATCTCGTCCTCGCGGCGGTAACGTTTTCCGATAGACCCGGTCTCGTCGTAATCCACCATGAAATACTTGGAAAGTTCTTCATAAATTTCGGTTGCCTTGCCGCCGAGCTTTTTGGAAAGCGGAAGCACTGCCGCCTTGAAGGGGGCAAGCGCCGGATGCAGGTGCATGACAACGCGGATGTCGTTCTTTTCGGCATCGATGACCTCTTCATCGTAGGCGTCGCAGAGAACGGCAAGCACACTCCGCTCCACGCCGAGCGACGGTTCGATGACATACGGGATATAATGCTCTCCGGTCTCCTGATCGAAGTAGGTCAGATCCTTGCCGGAGGTGTTCTGGTGCTGGGTCAGGTCGTAATCGGTACGGTCGGCAACGCCCCACAGCTCGCCCCAGCCGAACGGGAACAGGAACTCGAAGTCGGTGGTTGCCTTGGAGTAGAAGCAAAGCTCCTCCGGATCATGGTCGCGCAGGCGGAGATTCTCCTCCTTCAGTCCGATGGAAAGCAGCCAGTTGTGGCAGAAGGAACGCCAGTAGGAGAACCACTCCAGATCGGTTCCCGGCTTGCAGAAGAACTCCAGCTCCATCTGCTCGAATTCGCGCACCCGGAAGATGAAGTTGCCGGGCGTGATTTCGTTGCGGAAGGATTTTCCGATCTGTCCGATGCCGAAGGGGAGCTTCCGCCGGCTGGAACGCTGAACGTTCGGGAAGTTGACAAAAATGCCCTGTGCGGTCTCCGGACGAAGATATACGGTGTTCTTCGCGTCCTCGGTGACCCCCTGGAAGGTCTTGAACATCAGGTTGAACTGCCGGATGTCGGTGAAATTGTGCTTGCCGCAGGTGGGGCAGGGGATGTTGTGCTCCTCGATGAAGTCCTTCATTTCCGCCTGCGTGAAGGCGTCGATCGGTTTGGGAAGCGTTTCGTCCTTCTGTGCGCAATAGTCCTCGATCAGCTTGTCCGCACGGAAGCGTTCATGGCATTCCCGGCAATCCATGAGAGGATCGGAAAAGCCGGCAAGGTGCCCGGAGGCGACCCACGTCTGCGGATTCATCAGGATTGCCGCATCCAATCCGACGTTGTACCGGTTTTCCTGGATGAACTTTTTCCACCATGCGCGCTTGATGTTGTTCTTCAACTCCACGCCCAAAGGACCGTAGTCCCATGTGTTGGCAAGTCCGCCGTAAATTTCGCTCCCCGCAAAAACAAAGCCGCGCCCTTTGCAAAGCGCAACGATTTTATCCATGGTCTTTTCCGTATTCTTCATATTCTGTCTCCTGTATTCTGCAAGCTTTGCCCCTATTGTAGCATTTTTTTGCCACGCTGTCAAGGCACAGGCAAAAAAAGTCCCTGCTTTTCGCTCCTGCGGCACCGTTTTTTTCCGGCGGTGATTGACAAGCACGTTTTTTTCCTGTATAATGTTGCTGTACAAAAAATTGCGGTACGGCTGACTGTGCCCCGCCCTTAAGGAGGATTTTGTCATGGAATACGGAATTCAGCTTTACAGCGTGCGCGACCTCTCTCAGGAAAGTCTGGAGGAGGCTCTGCGTCAGGTGGCAAGGCTCGGCTACAAATATGTGGAATTTGCCGGCTTCTTCGGTCACAGTGCGGAGGAGGTCTGCCGGATGCTCCGCGAAACCGGACTCAAAATCAGCGGTACCCACACCGGTTGCGACGAGCTTCAGCCCGATCGGCTGGAGGCAACCATTGCCTATCACAAAGCAATCGGAAACCCGAATCTGATTATCCCCGGCGCCGACTACTCCACGCGGGAAAAGCTGGACGAGCTGGTAGCCCTGATCAACCGTGCACAGCCCGTTCTTGCCGATGCCGGCATCCGCCTGGGCTATCACAACCACTGGAAGGAGTTCCTCCCCACCGAATACGGTGCCTATGTGCACAAGGAACTGGAGGAGCGCACCAACGTCGAATTTGAAATCGACACCTACTGGGCATATGTTGCGAAGCAGGATCCCGTTGCTCTTCTGACCCGTCTGAAGGGTCGCGTCCACGTCATCCACCTGAAGGACGGTTCTGCGGACGGTCACGGAACGCCGCTCGGAGAAGGCACCGCTCCCGTTGCCGCAGTGCGCACCTATGCCATCGCGAACGGCATCCGCATGGTGGTGGAAAGCGAGACCTGCAATCCCTCCGGCATCAACGAAGCAGAGCGTTGCATCCGCTATCTGAACGCCGCCGATCAGAATGACTGAGCCTTTTCTTTCGGCTCTGTTCATACACCGATTTCCCGCGCCGGAGCCGCGCCTTTTCCAAAGAAGGGTCTGCCTCCGGCGCGCCGTTTTTTGCATGAAAGGAGTGTCGCATGAAACGCTTATCCCCGTTTTTTGTCTTCCTCTCCGTTTTTCTCTCGGTCTGTATGCTTGCCGGATGCATTCACTATCTCCCGCGCGAGGATTCCTCCGGCACGGTCGCGGAGTCTCCGGATTCCTCCGGTATCTCTCAGACGGTTCCGGATTCCTCCGGCGCCGTCGAAATGCCTACGCAGGCAGAGGAGCCGGAATCCGGCTGGTCCCGGCGCTATTGAGTTTTATCCATTTTTTATAAAATCCCCGGAACCGCTCCGGGAAAGGAAGGTCACATGCTTCCAATCATCAGTACCGTATGCGACGGATGGACTCTGCGCTCCCTCCGGACCGATCGGTTCAAGGCAGGAATGCTGTCGGTATCCGCCGCTCTTCCCGCCTCCCCTGAGACGACTTATCTCAATTCCCTTCTCTTCTCCGTGCTCCTGCGCGGAAGTCGGCGCTATCCGTCGGTTGCCGCGCTGAACCGGCGGCTGGATGCGCTCTATGGCACCCTGCTCTCGGTACGGAATTTTTATCGGGGCGACATGCAGATTCTTGGTCTCTCGGCAGATCTGTTGGATCAGAGTTATCTGCCACCGCAGGCACCGCAACTTCTGGACGGCGTTCTGGAGGTTTTGACGGACGTTCTGTTCCATCCCCTGACGGATGCGGACGGTTGTCTTAATGCGCACTACACGGAGAGCGAAAAGCAGTTGCAGTGCGATGCCATCCGATCCAGAAAGAACCAGCCGGCAGACTATGCGACGGACTGTTGCCGCGAATTACTCTATGCAGGAGAACGCTGTTCCGTTCCGCTCTACGGAACGGAGGAGAAAGTGCTTTCCGTTACGCCGCAGATGCTGAGTCAATACCGTGTCGCACTCTTTCCGAGGCTGACGTGGGACTGTTTTTATGTGGGTCCGCTTCCGCACGAAGTCGTAGCGGAAGCCTTGCGACGAGCGGCAGATACCGCGGAAATTCCCCATCCGAAAGCGTCCGGTTCCGGATTCGTCCCATCTCCTGTATGGTCTCTCTCCGATACGGACGCCTCCGGCGGCATCCGCCGCGCGGAAGAAGCCTTCCCTGCAGGTCAGGGACATCTGGTGCTCGGATTCCGCACCGGCAGGGACATTACCTCGCCGGGTTTTTATGCCACGGTTGTCATGAACGAGCTGTTCGGGGTTTCTCCCTCTGCAAAGCTCTTTCTGAATGTGCGCGAAAAGCTTGGTCTGTGCTACTCCTGTTTTTCCTCCTATGACATTTACAAAGGGACGATGCTGGTTTATTGCGGGCTGGAAAACAAAAACCGTGCCCGTGCGGAAAAAGAGATTCTTTGCCAGCTGGATGCCATCCGCTCCGGGGATTTTTCGGAGGAAGAGCTTTCGGCGGCAAAAAAATCGCTGGAAAACGCTTACCGTCAGCTGGAGGACAGTCCCGCCGCGCTGGAAAGCTTTTTCTTCGGGCGGGCGCTTGCCGCCGTCCGGAACACGCCCGAAGCATGTCGCGCCGCTTTTGCCCGCGTGACGCGGGAGGAGGTAATCCGCGCCGCGGAAGCCGTATGCTGCAGTGCCGTGTTCTTTTTGCGCGGTGCCGGCGGAAAGGAGGATGCCGACGATGACGAGGACTGAGTATCATTCCGGACTGTTGCGGGAATCCTATGTGCGTCTTTTGCATCCGTCCGGGCTTCCGATTTATCTTTTTCCCAAAAAGCTGACGACGGCCTATGCGCTCTTTGCCGCGCGTTGCGGCTCGATGGATACCGCTTTTTCTCTCAACGGTACGCCAAAAACCGTTCCGGACGGAACGGCACATTTCCTGGAGCACAAGCTGTTTGAAAACCCGGACGGGAGCGATTCCTTTGCCCGCTTTTCGGAGCTTGGAGCCGACGCAAATGCCTACACCTCCTACAACCGGACGGCATATCTGTTCAGCTGTACCGACCGCTTTGATGAGGCGCTGGAGGAGCTTTTGACCTTCGTGACGCACCCGCACTTCACGGCGGCTTCCGTCCGGAAGGAGCGAAAAATCATTGCGGAGGAGATCCGGATGTATGACGACAGCCCGTGGGAACGGGCGTTGCAGAATCTGCTCTCCTGCCTCTACCACCGCCATCCGGTACGAAAAAAAATCTGCGGGACGGTCGGCTCCATCCAAAAGATCACGCCGGAAACGCTCTTTGATTATTACCGGATCTTTTACCGCTTTTCCGACATGGCTCTGGTGGTGGTCGGGGATGTTTCGGAAGAGCAGCTGCTGCACGTGGCGGATCGGGTGCTTCCGGACACTGCGCCGGATTTTGTTCCGGTACAGCGGATCCTTCCAGCGGAGCCTGATACCGTCCGGAAAGCATACACGGTCGCACGGATGCCGGTCTCCAAGCCAATTTTTCACATCGGCATCAAGGATTCCGTGCTTCTCTCCGACCCGGTCACGCGAATGCGGCGAGAGCTTTCCATGTCCCTGCTCAATGAAATCCTGTTCTCGCAATCGGAGGACTTTTACAATACGCTGTTTGAGGAAGGTCTGCTTACGCCGTCGTTCTCTTACGGGTATTCCTCGGTTGACGGCTGTGCGTTCAACTGCGTCTGCGGTACCTCGGACGATCCGGAGGCGGTATCGGAGCGGCTTTGGAGTTATCTTGCCGGAGTGCGGGAAAAGGGACTTTCCGCGGAAAGCTTTGAGCGCTGTCGCCGCACGCTTTATGCCGACGAGCTGCGCGCTTACGACTCCACCGAGGAGATTGCCAACCGGTTGCTCTCCTTCGTTTTTGACGGCGTGGAACTGTTTTCCCCGTTTGAAATCTATCAATCCATCACCAGGGAAGAACTGGAAGCGCTGTTTTCCGCGTTTTTCTGCAGGGAGCGCTCCGCGCTCTCGGTCATTCTCCCCTTAGAAACTACAGTACAAAAGGAGGTTCTTTCCGATGCCGAATGAAAATACTACCACAGTCTCCTTCCCCGGTTTGGGCGTGGGAGAAATAACGCTGAACAAGGTTGCGTTCTCCGTGTTCGGTCTGGAGGTGCGCTGGTACGGGATTCTGATTACCGTCGGAATTCTTCTGGCGCTCCTTTACGCCGTTCACCGCGGGAAAAAGAACGAAAACATCGCGGCGGACGATATCCTGGACATCGGTATCCTGACGGTCATTTTCGGCATGGTGGGGGCACGGCTCTATTACGTGCTTTCCAAGCCGGAGCTGTTTCATTCCTTTTATGATGTGATCGCCATCTGGAACGGCGGCATTGCCATTTACGGCGCCATTCTCGGCGGCTGTATCGGCATCCTGATTTCCTGTGCCGTCAAGCGCCTTTCGTGGAGGCAGGTGTCCGATATGATCGCTCCCGGCGTACTTCTGGCGCAGGCAATCGGTCGCTGGGGCAACTTTATCAACGGGGAGGCACACGGCTATTCCATTGCGCAGACCACCAAATTCTATTTTCTGAACCGGAAGTACATTCTTTATTCCAGCGAGGGAAGTTTTTACCATTGGATCCGCATGGGGCTCCGCACGCCCGCCGGCTGGATTTACTGTCACCCGACGTTCCTTTATGAGAGTGTGTGGAATCTGTGCGGATTTTTGCTGATTCACTTTTTCTACCGCCACAAGCGGTTCCATGGTCAAATCGCGCTGATGTATCTGACATGGTATGGTTTCGGACGGATGTTTGTGGAAGGATTCCGCACGGACAGTCTCTATCTCGGCAACACGGAGCTTCGGATTTCGCAGTGCGTGGGACTGCTCTGCTTTGCCATCGGCAGCATTCTGTTGATTGTCTTTTCGATTCGGTTCCGTCACAATCACCCGATGCCGGCGCCGGACAGGGTTCGCGTCGCGCCTGCAAGAAAGGAACCTGCGGCTGCCGGTTCCGGTAATACTCCCGCGGCGGGAACAGAACCTGTCATCGCAGACAAAGAACGGTCGTTGTTCGGGCGGGTAATGGACACCGTTCTGCAAAAGCAAAAGAAAGGCAAAACCGACAAGGAGGACTGAAACGATGGCTCGAATCATTGACGGAAAAGCGATTTCGGCGGAAATCCGCGCCGAAATCCGGAAGGGAACAGAAGAATTTTTCGAAGAAACGGGGATCCGTCCGGGGCTTGCCGTGATTCTGGCAGGTGAAGACCCGGCATCCCAGATTTATGTCCGCAACAAGGAAAAAGCCTGTGCGGAGGTCGGGTTTCTCTCGGAGCGCTACGTGCTCCCGGAAACGGTTTCCGAAGAGGAGCTATCCGCGCTGATCGACCGGCTGAACGCAGACCCGCGGATTCACGGAATTCTGCTACAGCTCCCGCTCCCGCGGCATCTGAACGAAAAAGAGCTGCTTCTCCGAATCTCTCCGGAAAAGGACGTGGATGCGTTTCACCCCTTCAATGCGGGAGAAATTCTGATCGGAACGCCTCGGTTTCTCCCCTGCACGCCGGCGGGAATCATGGCGCTCCTGTCCCGTTGCGGAATTGAAATTGCCGGACGGGAGTGTGTCGTGGTCGGACGCTCCAACATCGTCGGAAAACCGATGGCAATGCTCCTGCTGCAGGCGAACGGAACCGTGACCATCTGCCACAGCAAAACACAGAACCTGGCGGAGCATACCCGTCGGGCGGACATTCTGGTGGTTGCCGTGGGACGTGCGGGTTTTATTACCGGGGAGATGCTGAAGGTCGGCGCCGTGGTGATTGATGTCGGAATGAACCGGGGCGCGGACGGAAAGCTTTGCGGGGATGTGGATTTTGCTTCCGCGGAGCCGGTGGCGTCCGCCATAACGCCGGTTCCCGGCGGCGTGGGTCCCATGACCATCACGATGCTGTTGCAGAACACGCTCCGTGCGGCAAAAAATGCCGTCGGAAAAAAGCTTTGAACGCAGATATAAAAAAGGTCTACCCTTTTTTCGGGTAGACCTTTTTTATGGTCTTTTCCAAAAGCTTACCGGTCTGCGCTTTTTGCAAGGTAATCCGTTCGCGTGGCTCCTGCTGTGATTTTCCCGATGCCGCGATATCCGGTTTCGCATATCAACTGCCGGAAGTTTTTCTTTTTATCGGTTTACCATTTTGTCGGAATTCCGTCGACGTAGCGCCAATAGTTTCCTTCGGCGGTCGGTTGGGTTTCGGTATAAAAATAAACAACTGCGGTGGACTTGCTGTAATCCAATTTTCCCTTCCAGAGCGGGATGCTCCACCGCTGCCACTCTTCAGGACTGCCTTCGTACCAGACCGCCGTCATGGAGTTGCAGGAATGAAAGGCTTTTTCCGACAATTGTTCCAGCGACGCCGGAAGGATCACTTCCCTCAAGCCGGTTCCGGAAAAAGCATTGCCATAGATGCACTCCAACGTTGCGGGGAACCGGATCTCGCTCAATTTTTTGCAGATGTCGAATGCTTTTGCTTCAATGACGGTGAGCGTGGAGGGAAGCTGCACCTTCTCCAAAGCTTTGCACCCAAGGAAGGCTCTTGCACCGATGCAGGTGATCCCCTCCGGAAGGAGAACCTCTTTCAGCGCAGTGCAGTCCTGAAAACATCCGGTGCCCATCCCGGTCAGTCCTGCCGGCAGTGCCACATACTCCAGCCGGGTGCACGCCCGGAAGGCATAGGCGCCGATGCTTCTGACCGACGACGGAAGGATCACTTCCGAAAACTGCTGGGTATTTTTTTCGATATGTCCTCTTCCGAAACTGCTAGTAACATCATATGTACTGTCAAAGGCATAGTCCCCGATGCGCTCCAGCCCTTCGGGAAGGTTCAGCTCCTCCAGTGCACAAAAGTCAAAGCACCCGTCGGGAATCTCCTTCAGGTTCTTCGGAAAGACGACCTTGCGAAGGCTTATGCAAAACAGAAACGTGCGTCTGCCGAGGTCGGTGACGCTGTCCGGAAACTCGACCTCCTCCAGCCGGGTCAGATGCGAGAAGGCGAAGGAGCCGATGGACTCCAGCCGGTCGGGCAGGTGCACCGCAGTCGTCACGACGTTGATGTTCTCCGCTGTACCCAACCGGTCGATCTCCCCCTCCCCTTCCTTTGGTGCAAAGGCATGCTCTGCAATCCGGAGAACGGGGAGACCGAACATCTCGTCCCGGATGTCGATGGTGCCGACCAGTGCGGAGGTCCCTTTGGAGACCTCGTAGCCGCGTTTGTCCCCGGTCAGGCGGTAAAGCAAGCCGTTTTCATCGTAGCCATCGGCAGGATAGTCGTCCGGGCGATAGGTGAAGACGGTCGGGGCGGAGTCGGCAGAATTTCCGTCGCCTTTGGCGAAGACCTCTATGCGGTAGGTATTTTTTGCGGGAAGGCGGGACAGCTCGTAGACTGCGGTTTTTGTCCGCTGCGGTTCCCCGCCGTCGATGCGGACGCAATAGCCGTCGGCATGTTCCACCTCGTCCCAGCGGAGCAGTCCCATGTCACTGCGGACGTTTTCCGGGGAGGACAGCGGTTCCGTCCCGGAGGAAGCGGGCGGGGGCGTCTGCGCCTCCTCTCCGCAGGCGGCAAGGGAAAGGCAGAGGAGGAGCAGGAGAGCAAACAGAAGAATGTATTTTTTGCGGAGCATCATGAGGGGGGACTCCTTTCCAAAGAGTGGTTCCAATGAGTGGTTTCAAAGAATTTTCGGAACCGCTCCGGCTTTTCTGTCGGAGCGGTTCCGGAGGGTTATGTGTATTCTGTCTTATGACAACTTACGATGCAATTCTCCCAAAAGGTCGGTTCCAGTCTGATCCTGGTAGTCAATATCAAGCGCAGAAGATTCAATTACAGATAAGCCGTCCGGTCCGTAGACAACCGGCGTGATCTGGAACACATAGATCGGAATGTCGTACAGATCCGTCTTCTTTATCCGATACAAATCGTTGTAATAATTCTGCTCCAGTGCCAGACACCCGAATGCGCACAATTGATTGGTCGCCCCCCGGGAGGTGCCCTCCGTCAGGTCTTCGATGGTGCTGTAACTGATTCTTTTGTTGCTTCCGTCTTCCTGATTGAGCAAATCCCGGAAGCTCCCGCTTTCACAGGTGTGCGCCAACAGGCGGATGCCTGCCTGATTCAGGTCATCTCCCGCCTCAAGCTTCAGCTCCTGCACAAACAGGCGCAAAAAGAGCGATGAAGCGCAAAGCGCGTCGAAATCGATGGCGTTTGCACTGACGTCCCCCACCCATCTTCCTTCCAGAAGAAAGTTGGTGTTTTCCAGAGGTGCAGTGGAAGGATTCAAGTGATCAAGCGCCTTCTCAAAGAACAGGCGCAGCAGCTCGGTATCGGCATTCTTCAGATAGATGTCCACTTTTTCCAGAAAGCTGTTATCGGAGGAAATGTCGTCCTGCCCGCAGGCAGTGATGAGCACCGTGGTGCAGCCCTCGTCGCGCTCCGGCTTCAGCTGATTGAACAGCTCCGTCAGCATTGCGGCACTCGGTGTGACGGTCTTGATGTCTATGATGACAATGGCATCATCCCGGAAGCCGTTGAAATAGCCGCTGTCCACCATGGCTTCCAGATCGGAACCAAATGGATGACCGGGCCGATACCCCATCCCATATTCATACCGGATGGCATGTGTGGTGCCGTATGCATCGGAAAGGCGCTTATTTGTCAGGGACGGATAAAAGTCCGTATAATAGTAGATGAGATTGCTTTGGTTTTTCCATGAGGTGTCGGCGGGTTCCGCCTGCACCGCAGTCGGGGCAAAGAGCAGCATACCGGCAGAGAGCAACGTCAGGGCAAGGGCGAGGGACAGGATTTTTCGAACGGTGTTTTTCATGAGTGGTCTCCTTTGATTTTTTCTTTTGAGGATGTCGCTCCTCTGCCAATATTCTACAGCAGTTTCCTTTATTTGTCAATATGTTTTTTCATTTTATTCCTGTTTTGATAAAAATCACCATTTCGTCGGTTTCCCGTCGACGTAGTGCCAGTAGTTCCCCCCGGATTCCGGCTCCTCTGCAGAGTAGGAAAACACATCCACTACATTTGGCGTGCTCTTGTTCCCGATTTTTCCGTTTTTTTCCAGAGGGAAGTTCCGCGCCTGCCACTGTGAAAGCGTCCCCTCATACCATATAGAATGCAATACGTCGCAGGAAGAAATCACACTGCTGTCAAACTGCTTCAGCGATGCCGGAAGGATGAGTTCCTTTACTCTTGTGCCTGCAAGCGCTCGGTTTTCGAGGGTTTCCAGTACCGCAGGGAGACGGAGCACTTCCAGTGCCTCGCAAGCATAAAATGCGCGTTCCCGAATTTCGGTGACCGTTGCAGGAAGCAGCACTTCCTTCAGGGAAGAGCAATAAGAAAAGGCTCCTTCACCGATGAAGGGAATCCCCTCCGGAATGATTACCTCTCTCAGTGCGGTACACTGGGAAAAAACTCTCGCTCCCATTTCCGTCAACCCCTGCGGCAGGCTGACAAGCTCCAGTTGTTCGCATCCCTGAAAAGCATCCAAGCCGATGCTTTTGACCGACGCGGGAAAAATCACCTTGGTGAATCGCTGCGTATTCGGCCATTTCACATATCCGCCTCCATTCGGCAAAATCCGCTCAAGGCTTCCGGCAAAGGCGCTTTTCCCGATGCGCTCCAGCCCTTCGGGGAGATTCAGCTCCTCCAGTCCGCAGTAAGCAAAGCAGTGATCCGGAATCTCCCGGAGCGATTTCGGAAAGACGACCCTGCCAAGCCGTTTGCAGTATGTGAACGCGCTCTTTCCCAATTCGGTGACGCTGTCCGGAAGGACGACCTCCTCCAGACGGGTCAGCGCCTGGAACGCGCCCGCTCCGACGGACTCCAGCCGGTCGGGCAGGTGCACCCCGGTCGTCACGATGTTGATTGTTGTCCCTGTCCGCGGCTCCGTCTCTCCCTCCCCTTCTGCCGGGGTGAACGCCCCCTCTGCAATCCGGAGAACAGGGAGACCGAACACCTCATCCCGGATGTCGATGGTTCCGACCAGTGCGGATTTTCCTTTGGAGACCTCGTAGCCGCGTTTGTCCCCGGTCAGGCGGTAAAGCAAGCCGTTTTCGTCGTAGCCGCCGGCGGGGTAATCGTCCAGACGGTAGGTGAAGGGGACCCAATCGGAATCGGCGTAGGCTTCTCCGTCTCCCTTTGCCCAAACCTGAATATGATGGGTGCTTTGGGCAGGGAGTGTGATCACTTCGCAGGTATTCGTTTCGGTAAACAGCGCTTCCCCGTCATTGATGCGGACGCAATAGCCGTCCGCGTGTTCCACCTCGTCCCAGCGGAGCAGTCCCATGTCACTGCGGACGTTTTCCGGGGGCGGCAGCTGTTCCGCCGCAGGCGGCGGCGCGGGTTCCTCCTCCTTGCAGGCGACCATGGGAAGGAGGCAGAGGAGAAAAAGAAACAACGGGAGGAAAAGCAGAAAAAGCCGTTTGCCGTGGCAGGTCATGGTGGCTCTCCTTTCTTCTGAAACGTGATTGGTTCTTTGATTCCGGAATGCCGGAAGTTTTCAAAAAGGCTCCTTCCCGGATTTTCCGCGTCCGAGCCTTTTTGTTTTAGGGCAATTATACCATGAAATCCATAAAATGTCAACTACTATTTACAGAAATGGAACGGTTTTCCGGCTTTTTGGTTGTCTGTACAAAAAATTGCGGTTTGTTTCGATCAGAATGCCCCATTTCCCCCTCCGAGACGGTATTTTTTTGCAGGAAGTTCGATGCCGTTTTGCAATTATGACACTGTTTTTTCTTTTGTCGCAGCATATCGCAGCCATTTTTTCGTTTTTTTGCAGGAAGCAATCCGGAATAACGCAAAAAAAGGCGGTGTTAAAAAACTCAAAACGAGTTTTTTAACACCGCCGTCGACATTTGGCTCGGCGGCTAAACGCCTAAGATCGTTTCAAAAATGCCGGAATCCCGACCGACATTTTGAGGGGCTGTTAAAAAGCCCGATGTTTTTAACAGCCCCTTTTTTTGATGTACTGGAAGGCTCTGTCCGTCCCTGTTTTACTCCTTGATTTCCGATTCGTCTACGATAAAGTCCTTGATTTGCAGGTAAATCTCGTTTTCGGACTCGCAGAAAATCCGATCCCACTCAAAGGTGTACATGGCACCCAAGAGGGATTTTCCGTTGACGGTGAAGTTCTCACCATCCGTCAGCACGATCTTTCCCGGGTTCTTGCTTGCGATCCCGACGAAACGATTGACGTCTGCCATAGTATCCAGTCTGATCCGATATCTTGCCATTTTCTGAATCCTCCCTTTTTTCACTTTTCTTTTATTTTCCGGGCGCCGCACGTTTCTTCCTCCCGCCGCCGGAAAACAGTTTTCTCAGCAAAGGGGACAAAAATCCGGGCGCTTTCCAAATCATCATTTTCATCTCGGCTCCTCCTTTCCGCACGGATGGTATTCCCATTCTATGCGACAGAGGGCTTTGATGTGTGCCGATTTCCGGGCGACGGGCGCTTTTCTCTTTCGCGCGCGACTCCGGTGAACCGGTCTGCGGTTTCCGCCTTTTTATTTCGCCGCCGGAAAGGGATTTCCGCTGTGCAGTCGCTTCATTGCCGCGCGGAAGATGAGCTTATCGTTTTCGTGGGTGAGAGAGTTTTCCGCCTTCTCCAGCGGAACCCACTCCACCTCCGCGATCTCGCCCTCGCGCGGATGAATCTCCTTCTGCTCCGTGGAGGTCAGGAAATAGACAACCTCCTTGGTTACCCCCGGCATCGGAGAGTAGTGCACCGTCTCCCGGAAGCTGCTGTCGATGCGAATCTGCACTGCGGTCTCCTCGAAAACCTCCCGGATTGCCGTCATATGCTCGGTCTCTCCCCGCTCCATGTGTCCCTTCGGAAAGGAGCGGTGCCCGCCCGCCTTATGACGGATCATCAGAATATACAGTTTCCCGTCACTCCGGTCGCGCCGCACCACCAGTGCGCCGCAGGATTTCTCGTGCTGCATCCGCTCTCTCCTTTCCTACAGGATGTTGCCATCGGCAGATGTCTCCCGTCCGGGTTCACCCGGCTTCCGGTTTGATCCGGCTTCCGGAGAAACCATTCAATCCGGCTCAATCTGCTCCATGATATAGGCTTCCAGAATATCGCCGACCTTGATGTCGTTGAACTTTTCCAGCCCGATTCCGCATTCGTATCCAGCCGCGACCTCTCTTGCGTCGTCCTTGAAGCGCTTGAGCGACGAAATCTTATCCTCGAAGATGACAACTCCGTCCCGCAGAACCCGAATCTGCGACTGGCGTGTAACTTTGCCGTCCTGAATATAGCATCCTGCAATGGTCCCGACGTTGGGAACATGGATGGTCTGGCGTACCTCGGCGTGTCCCAAGAGGTTCTCGCGATACTTGGGCGCCAGCATTCCGCGCATTGCCGCCTTGATCTCGTCGATGCACTCGTAAATGACGCGGTAGGTCCGGATGTCAACACCCTGCCGCTCGGCGGAATCCAGTGCGCTCTTATCCGGGCGGACATTGAAGCCGACGATGATGGCGTTGGATGCCGCCGCAAAGGTGACATCTCCTTCGGTGATGCCGCCTGCCGCCGCATGAATGACGCGCACCTTGACCTCCTCGTTCGACAGCTTGAGAAGGGAAGCCTTGACCGCCTCCACCGAGCCGTCCACGTCTGCCTTGACAATGATATTGAGATCCTTGACACCCTCGGAAATCTGTGCAAAGAGATCGTTGAGGTTTGCTCTGGCGTTCGCCTTGAACACATCCTCCTTCTCCTTGTCTCTTCTCTGGTCGGCAAGCAGTCTTGCCATTCTTTCATCCTCGACCGCCTGGAATTCGTCTCCGGCGGACGGAACCTCGGAAAGTCCCGTAATCTCCACCGGCACCGACGGTGCGGCACTCTTGAGCTTTCTGCCCAGATAATCGGTCATCGACCGGACGTGTCCCACTGCCGTTCCGGCAATGATGGTATCTCCGTTATACAGCGTGCCGTTCTGCACCAGCACCGTTGCCACCGGTCCGCGTCCGCGATCCAGCTTTGCCTCGATGACGACACCCTTGGCACGGCGGTTGGGATTTGCTTTCAGCTCCTTGACATCCGCCACGAGCAGCACGCTCTCCAGCAGGTCGTCAATGCCCTGATGCGTCAGTGCGGATACGGGAACGCAGATGACGTCTCCGCCCCACTCCTCCGGCACCAGTCCGTACTTGGTCAGCTCCTGCTTGATGGCATCGGGGTTTGCCGTCGGTTTATCCATCTTATTGATGGCAACAACAATATCAATGCCTGCCGCCTTGGCATGGTTGATGGCTTCCACGGTCTGCGGCATGACGCCGTCGTCCGCCGCCACCACAAGGATGGCAATGTCGGTTGCCATGGCTCCGCGGGCGCGCATTGCGGTAAATGCCGCGTGCCCGGGAGTATCCAAAAAGGTAATGTCGCGTCCGTTGATCTTTACGCGGTATGCGCCGATGTGCTGGGTGATGCCGCCCGCCTCTCCGGCGGTGACGTTGGTGTTCCGGATGGCGTCCAGAATGGAGGTCTTGCCGTGATCCACGTGACCCATGACGCACACCACCGGTGCGCGCGGCCGAAGATCCTCCTCCTTGTCCTCCGCATCGTCAAACAGCTTCTCCTCAATGCTGACAACGACCTCAGGCTTGGCTTCAATGCCGAATTCGTCGGCAACCAGTGCTGCGGTGTCAAAGTCGATGACCTGGTTGATGGTTGCCATCATGCCCATGAGCATCAGCTTCTTGACCACCTCGCCTGCCGTTACCTTCAGCTTGGATGCCAGCTGTCCGACGACAATCTCGGCGGGCAGTTCCACGGAGGTCGGCTTGTAGGACACCGGCTGTGCCTGTGCCGCCGGGCGGCGACCCTTGGCATTTTTGCCCCGTGCGTTGTTATTGTTTCGTCCGCCGAAGGCTCCGGCGCCGGTCTGGGAATTGTTCTGCTTTTTGACCTTCTGGTTTCCGCCCTGCAGATTGCGGTCGCGGTCGGAAACGAAGTTATCCAATCTCTCATCATATTTGGACAAGTCCACCGTGGATCCGTGCGTATCAATGACACGGGGTCCCTTCAGGGTTCCGTCGGGGTTGACATTGGTGGATGCGCCGCGCACGATTGGCTGTGCCTTGAAGGTCTCTCTCGGTGCGTTCTGCACGAAGTCACCCTTGTCGCGGTCAAACCGGTTGCCGCCGCGGTTCTGTCCGCCGCGCTCCGGTCTCTGCCCGGAACGGAAACCGCCGCCCTGCTGAGAAGAGGAGGGGCGCTGGCTCTGGAACGGTCGTCCCGCCGATGCCCCCTGTCCGCCGAACCCGCTCTGCGGGCGGTTTGCGAACGTGCCGGAGCTTCCGGCGGAAGCATTTCCATAGGTGCCGGTACCGTTCTGCGGACGGTTGCCGGACGCTGCGGGGCGCTGCTGCATTCCGTAGTTTCCGGGGAGTCCGTTCTGCTGCGGGCGGTACGGATTTCCGGTATAGGGCTGTCTGGTCTGCGGACGGGGCTGCTGCGGAGTTGCCGTTTTTGCAGGTGCTGCTGGTTTGACCGGCTCCGCGGCTTTTACGGGTTCCGCGGTCTTTGCAGGTTCCGCTGCCTTTGCAGGTTCCGCTGCCTTTGCGGCTTCTGCCGTGGCAGAAGCCGCTTTGGTCGGCTCCTTCTTCTGAGGAGTTGCTTTTGCACCTTCGGTCGATTTCTTCGCTTCCGTCGCTTTGGCCGGTGTTTCCGGCTTGGCTCCCTCGGCGGCTGCCGCCGTATCCTGCTTCTTTTCGGTCGGCTCCGGGGCAGGCTCTGCCGTGGCTTCAGCCACTTTGACCGGTGCCGCCTTTCGTTTGGAGGGAATATACGTTGCCCCGTCCAGATAGCTTCCGATGTCGCTGATCTGGTTTGCGCCGGTCAGTGCCTCGAACAGAATGTCGAATTCTGCCGGCTCCAGCGCCTTCTGGGTCGTTTTTGCCTCGATCCCGTTCTGTGCAAGCAATTCGACAAGCTCCTTGCTCTTCATCCCGAGATCCTTTGCAAATTTTGCAATTTTGAATTGATTCATGATAGCAGCCATATTTCCTCCAGATTCCTCTGCGGAACCGCAGATCCCGCAAATTCATATACTCCACACCCGGAAGCCGCAACTTCCGGATTCTGTGTTCCGTTCCTTACTCCGATTCTTTTTCGCACGGCAGTTTTTCCGCCACCATACGCCCGAGCCGCTCCTCGGTGATTGCAACGGCGGAAATCCTGTTTCCCTTCCCGACCGCTTTTGCAAGCCGGTCGCCGTCCGTTTGTGTCACATACAACGGTACGCGATAGTAGGTGCACCGATCCCGCAGACGCTTTTCCGTATTCTCCGAATTGTCCGCGGCGGCAACGACCAAAACCGGTTTCTCTCTTTTTTTCAGTGCCTCGCAGATCATCTGCGTGCCGCACACGATTCTGCCTGCCTTGGCGCAGATGCCGATCGCTCCAAGCCAAGCCTCCGGAGCGTTTGCCGGCAGTTCCTTTGCCGTTTTTTTACATTCCATTCCGTTCCAGCTCCAGCTCCATTGCACCATAGACTTCATCCGGAATTTCGCACTCCAGAATCCGGTCGATCCGCCGGCTCTTTCTCGCTTTTCGCAGACACGCAACATTGCGGCAAAGATATGCTCCGCGTCCGGATTTCTTTCCGGTAAAGTCCAGAGAAATTTCTCCCTCCGGGCTTCGCACAACACGCAAAAGCTCGTTTTTCGGTTTATGTTCGTTGCATCCCATGCACTGGCGCACGGGCGTCTTCCGGATCTTTTTTTCCATTCCTTTTTATTCTTCCTCTTCCTCGGTGCCCTCTGCCTTGATGTCAACCTTACATCCGGTCAGGCGGGCGGCAAGGCGGGCGTTCTGTCCTTCTCTGCCGATGGCAAGCGAAAGCTGATCGGGAGCAACAATGACTCTTGCCGCGCGGTCTGCCGTCATGGTGACGGAAAGAACCGCTGCAGGTGCCAGCGCTGCGGCAATGTACTCCTCCGGCTTCTCGCTGTACTTGATGATGTCAACCTTCTCTCCGCGCAACTCCTCCAGAATCGGACTGATTCTGGCTCCGCGGTTTCCGATGCACGCGCCGACCGGATCGACATCCGGATCCTGCGAATATACCGAAATCTTGGTTCTGGAACCGGCTTCCCGTGCAACGCCCTTGACCGTGACAATCCCCTCGGCAATCTCCGGAATTTCCAGTTCAAACATCCGGCGCACCAAGCCCGCATGGGCGCGGGACAGGGTCACAATGGGTCCGCGGCTCTCGCGGTTGACCTCCATAACAAACACTTTGATCTTTTCACCGACCGTGAAGGTCTCCCCCGGAATCTGTTCGGATTTCAAAAGAACCGCACGGCTTGTATCGGTTTCCAGAAGTACGTTTCCGGTTTCATGATCCACCTTGCTGACGGTTGCCGTGATGATCTCCTCATGCTTGGTCTCATAGGCTTCCTGCATCACGCGCCGTTCCCCTTCCCGGATTCCCTGAATGATGACCGATTTTGCCGCCGCCGCACTCAGCCTCCGGAAGTTCTTGGTCTTGACCTCTGTCTCCACCACGGATCCGACCGTGTACTTCTTTGCGATCGCCTTTGCGTCCGCAAGAGAAATCTGCGTCTCCGGGTTTTCCACTTCCTCCACGACTTCCTTCTGCTGGTAGACACGGACATCCTTCTTTGCCGGATCGATCAGAACACGGACATTGGTATTGTTTCCATACTCCTTTTTGTATGCCGATACCAGTGCCGCCTCAATCTTTTCCATCATATAATCCGCAGGAATGCCCTTTTCCTTCTCCAACAGCTCCAGCGCGGTAAAAAACTCTGTGTTCATTAGATCTAAATCCTTTCTACTTTTTCCGGATCAGTTTTCCGGGTCGAACTCATATCTTGTCTTTAAGGAAGCCACCGCCGCGGCAGGAAACGCCCGTTCCCGCTCTCCGTCGGAAATGACGATGTCGCCTGCCTCGTTCTGCCCGATCAGACAGCCGAGGTAGCTTTTGGCTCCGTCCATCGGGGCGTACAAACGCACCTCTACGTTGCTCCCGCGGCATGCCGCGATCTGCCAGTCCTCCTTCAGTTCCCGCTCCAATCCCGGAGACGAAATTTCCAGATGGTAGGAATCCTCAATCGGATCCGCTTCGTCCAGCAGCGGGTCGATCGCGCGGTGCATCCGCTCGCAGTCGTCAATCGTGATTCCGTCTTCGCTGTCAATGGTGATCCGCAGATACATATCCGCGCCCTCCTTGACATATTCAACATCCCAAAGAAGATATCCAAGCTCTTTGGCAAGCGGCTCCGCTATTTTCCGTACTGCGCTGACAACGCTCCCGCCGTTCTTTTTCATACACTTTTCCTCTTTTTTATCTTTTCAAAAATGAAGAGCGGGTCTTTGCAAACCCACTCCACACGTTACTATACTCTGTTTACAGTATACCACACTTTTTCTGCCTTTGCAACCCTTTTTATGAAAAAAATGTAGTTTTTGTGAAAAATATTTGAGGGAATCCTGCGGATGGCGGGCTTTGTGCGGTTGCTGTCCCCCCGAAAAATGCAAACAAACAGCTCTGCCGCATTCCCGATGGCAAATGACGACCGCTTGTGCTTCCGCAGGATGGCAGGTGAACATAAAAAGCAGTGCATTGAAAAAAGCTGTGAAAGGGGCGGCAATTTTTTCGCCGCCCCCTGTTTGTGGGAAATCAATCATTGATTTCGTAAATCTGCTTGTCGTAGCTGTCCCAGTACGGTGTCTTCCGGTAGAAGGAGGATCCGTAAACGTAGATTGCCGGTACCTCAATGCCTTCAAATACGTTGTACGCGACCTGATCATCGGTGGGTTGGTACTGCTCCAGCGTCGGAACGTCTGCGGCATTGGTCACATTCTTATAAATGGTGACACTGTTCAAAGCCGTGCATCCGGTGAAGCAGGCTCCGCCAATCTTCTCCAGCGCAGAGCCGTTGGTTTTGTTTCCGAAGGTAATTCTTGCAAGCCGGCGGCAGTTGGCGAAGCAGAACTCGCCGAGCGTCCGCAGAGACGCAGGCAGGTTCATCTCCTTGATTGCCGACATATAAAAGGCATTCTTGCCGATTTCGGTCAGCGCGTTTCCGGCGGTCATCACGAACTTCAACTCCATGAACCGGGTGCTGTCCGGACCGGAGGTAACGGTTCCCGCATAGGCAAATGCAAGATCCCCGATCTTTTCCAGTGTGGAAGGCAGGTACAGCTCCTCCAGCGCCGAGGAATAGGTGGTGTTGCCCGTGATCCGGTCATACGACGAATACGGATAGCACGTCGCATCCGGAATGACCGTGACGCCTTCCTCAAAGCGGAGCACCTTCAGGTTTCTGTTTTCGTAGAAGACAGCAACACCGAGTCCGGCTCCGACACTGCCCGGAACCGTAGCCGATTCCAGTGCGTCCATGGCTGCAAAGGCATAATTGCCGACCTTTTTCACGGTGGAAGGAATGACAACCTCCTTCAGACCTGTGTCATAAAAGCCGTATATTCCGATGCTTTCCACATCTCCGGTCAGTACAAACTCCTCCACGTTTTCCAGATATGCGAATGCAAAATCCGGAATTGCCGTGATAGCGCCGGTGACAGTCAGCTTTCGGAGAGACGCAGGTGCCGCGCCGGAATTGCTGACGCGGTATTCGGTCTCGCCGTCCGTCTCTGTCTCAATGATACTGCCGCCGAAAACGTAGATCATGTAGGTGTTTTCCGTAGCGGAACCGCCGATGAAGGGAACGGTGAGAGCTTCCAGACGGTCTGCGTTTGCAAACGCAGATGCCGCAATTTCCGTCACGCTGTCGGGAACGACTACGTCCCTGATGCGGCTCTTGAAGAATGCGCCAGACGCGATCCTGCGGACCTCCGCATGGAATTCGATGGTCTCCTTCTGTCTCGGTACGATCAGAAGCTCGGAATAGCTCTTGTTGTAAAGACATCCGTCATAAACGGAATACGAGGGGTTCCCCGTCTCTGCCTCAAATGCCGAAAGCTTTTCGCACCGGCTGAACGCACCTTCGCCGATTGTGGTAACGCCGGCAGGCAGCTTCAGCGTTTCCAGTGCGGTATATGCGAACGCATACGCTCCGATGGAACGGATTTTGGAAATGCCCTCCATGGTTTTCAGTCCGGTGCATCCGTAGAATGCATAATCCGCAAGCACGGTCTGCTCGGTGCGGAAGGTCACCTTCTCCAGTGTGGAGGGAACGAAAATGCCGGTGGCTCCGTTTGCCGAGCCGTTGGCGGCTCCGAAATAGTACGCAAGATACGGATGTGCCGCGGGCAGGCTGTCAATGGTCAGCTCCCGCACCGCCCGGAGTCCCGCGAGGGAGCCGGCTTCCAGCGTATATCCGGTAAGGTTGACGGTGACCAGGTTGGTGTTTCCGTAGAACGCGTTCGCTCCGATTGCAGTCACACCGCTGGGCAGGCTCAGGATCGTCTCGTCCTTGCTTCCGGGGAGATACTTAAGCAGCTTCTCCGCACTTCTCCCTGTCCGGCAGTAGAGACTGCCGTTGATGGTATGGTAGGTATTGTTCCCGCCAGTAATGGTCAGGGTAGGTGCGCATCCGGTCAGAACGCCGTTGCCGAGCGTTTCAAGCTTTGCGGGAAGATGGAATTCACCAAGTGCCGCGCAATCGGAAAACGCATAGTCCCCGATGGCGGTGATGCCATCCCCAAGGGCAACGCTCTTCAGCGACTTACAGCCGGAGAACGCATGCGCTCCGACGGCTGTCACTGCCGTGAGATCCGCTTCTGTGAGGCTTGCACAACCGAGGAAGGTGCCCTCGGCAATCGCGGTCAGCGATTCGATGCTTCCGACCTCCGTCAGGCGTCCGCATCCGCCGAAGGCATAGGTGCCGACGGTCTTGCATGCGGCTGTGAGATTGACCTTTGTCAGCTTTGCGCAATCGGCAAATGCCGATACGCCGATGCTCTGAATTCCCTCCGGCAGGCGGACGGTCTGCACCGTGCGATTACCCCGGAAGGCTCTGTCGCCGATGGCGGTGACATTCTTCCCTTCCCACTTTGCCGGCACGATAACGTGCTTCGCTCCGCCGGTATAGGAAATTACCGTTCCGTCGCGAATCTCCAGACCGTCGCTGTAGGCGATGCCGTAGAGCCGGAGGCTTTCGTTCACTGCCGCCGAAAAGTCATACGGCACGGTCATGGCGCTGTCGGTGAACCACAGGTAGCGGTTTTCGCTGTCCGGAGAAAGCTGCTTTGCGGTTTCTCCCTTTTTGACAACGGTGGTTGCGGCAAGGCTGCCGTCAATGTAGCCGCTCACCTCTGCGTATCCGTCGGCAACCTTCCAGCCGGCGTAAAGCGTGATGTTCCCGTTCACCTTCGCAGAAAAGGCAAAAGCCTTGGTGCATTCCGCATCGGTATACCAGCCCGCGAAGGTATAGCCTTCCCGCGTGGGGTCGGCAGGAGCCGTAACCGCAGTTCCCTTTTCGGTCACGGCGCTTGCCACAGCGCTTCCGCCGCGGCTGTCAAAACGCACAAGGTATGCGGAGTCCGGAACCCATGCGGCATAGTAGGCGACATTCGCTCTGACCGTGCCGAAGGAGGCGGCAACCGAAAGCGCCTCGTCCTCGAACCAGCCACCGAAGCTGTAGCCGGGACGGCTCGGAGCCTCCGGCTCCGAAACCGTCTCTCCGGCATCCAGCCGGAATACCACAGGGTCACTGCCGTCGCGGTAATCAAACGTCACAGTCAGTTTTTCGTCCGTCGGAGTGGAGGTTCCGGTCTCTCCGGTGGTGTCGTCCGGGTTGTTTCCGTCGCAGGACACCGCGAAGAGAGCAACGCACAGAAGCGCAAGGACGATCAGGAACAGATTGAATTTACGCATCTGCGTTTCCTCCTTTCTTCTTATAGATTACAAGCACAGCCGCGCCTGCGAGAACAAGTATTGCTGCAATAATCGGGATGAGCCATACATAGTTGAAGCCGGAGCCGCTCTGTTCGGAGTTTCCGGTCTCTCCCGTATTTTCTCCTCCCGTTGTTTCGGAAGGATCCTTGGTCTCGGACGATTCGCCCGTATCGGAGGAGTCTCCCGGATCGGACGGGTCGGGATCCGAGGTTCCCGGATCATCCGGCGGATTGTCGCGGCGCAGCTGCTCCGCAACCTTGACCGCCGCCTTCAGCTTTTCGCTGTTGGTGACAAAGGGAACCTGCTCCTCGTCCATGGAATTGTAGAGGCGGTTCAGGTATTCGACCTGCTCCGCATCCGCAAGCGTGATGGTATCGGGAAGCTCGTCGATCATCCGGATCAGAAGCTCGGTGCTGTTGGTCATCGAAATCCGGTCGGTCTTTGTAACCTCGCCGAGATAGCGATCCCATGTGTAGCTGTCATAGCGAACCGCGTTCTTCGGAACCGTAACGGTCAGGTCGATCCTGGTTCCTCCCTGTGCGGGAATGAAATCCACAAAGTTGTTGTACGTCCAGCCATCCGGAGAGTTGGTATAATATCTGCTCTCCAGTACCGGCGCCTCCACCGGCAGGAAGTTGATCGTTTCCAGTGCCGCGCATCCGTAGAATGCCGTCGCGCCGATGTTGGTAACGGTTCTCGCAACGGTGATTTCCTTCAGGAAAACGTTGGTGGAGAATGCCTCCTCGGCAATCCGGACGGTTCCCTCCAGAATCGTATAACTCGTTTCCGCGGCCCCGGACGGATATGCAACAAGCTCGTACATTCCGTTCGTCAGTTTACGGTAAACCGCTCCGTGGTCATCCGTGAAGTAGATCTCGCAGGCATCATCAATCTTGATTTCGGCAATCCGGAGAATGCCGTCGTCAGTGGAATGGAATGCCTTGGTAATAAACGCGCCGGGAGCAATGCTCTCCACGGTGGCAGGGAGCGAAACCTTCGTGAGTCTTGTGGCATAGAAGGCATAGGTACCGAGTCTTTCCAGCTTTCCAAGGCTGATCTTCTCCAGAGAAGAAGCCAGCATAAATGCATAATCTCCGATATCCGTGCATGCCGGCAGGTTCAGTTCCTTCAGCCCAGCGGTACGATAGAAGGCGGCATAACCGATGGTCTCGGTCTTTTCCGCGATGAAGTCGGTCAGCATCCGCATGTTTGCAAAGCCGTAGTCGCCGATCTCCAGCAGCTCAGGCAGATACAGAGATGCGATCGCCGTGCCGAAGAAGGCGTGGTTCCCGACGGTTTCCAGATGATCCGCGCGCAGAGTCTCTACGGCAGAGCCGACCAGTGCATAGGAACCAAGCTCCCGGACATCGACAAGGTCAAGCTTCTTCAGCGCCGTCGTCTGATAGAAGGCAAAACTGCCGGCGCCTGTAACTGACGCGGGAACGGTAATTTCGGTCAGTGCACGGTCTCCGTAGAAGCAGTAGTCCGGAATTTTGGTGAGTGCCGACGGAAGAACGATCTTCTTCAGTCCGGTCTCGGCAAAGCATGCCTCACCGAGTGTCGTGACCGATGCAGGAAGGTTGATTCCCTCCAGCGCCTCGCACTTCCGGAACGCATAACCGCCGATCTCCGTCACCTGATCGTGCAGGGTGACCTTTGTCAGATTTTTGCACTGTGCGAACATTCCGTCCGCAAGCGTGGTGAGCTGTGCGGGAATGGTAACGCTCGTGATTCCGTAGTTCCCGCAGAAAGCGTATTCCCCGACCGTCGCGACCGACGCGGGAAGGGTAAAGTCGCCCCATGCGAGGGCAACGCAACCGTAGAAAGCATTGGCTCCGATGGTCCGAAGTCCCTCCGCCATTTCAAATACCCTCAGGTACAGGCAGTTGTAGAAAGCACTGTCACCGATCTCGGTCAGATTTCCGATGGAGGAAACGCTGCGCACGGTGCAGTTCATAAAGGCATTGTTGCCGATCTTACGTACGTTGGGCAGGTAGACGTTATTGACACCGCCCTTGTAAGAGAAAGCATAATCTCCGATCTCGCGGACGGACGCAGGCACCGTAAAGCCGCCGGCGACCTTTCCTGCAGGCATCAGAATCAGCTTGGTCATATCTCTGCTGTAAAGGACACCGTTGGAAACCGTCAGATATTTGCTTCCCGGCTCAACCGTAAATGCGGTCACATCATAGTCGCCGTAGAAAACACCCTCGCCGATTTCGCGGATGACGGCATCCGCGCTGAAGGTGACTGCTTCCAGAGAGGAGCAGTTACCGAATGCAAATTTCCCGAGGTACTCGCATCCCGCCGGAATGAACACCGACGGCAGGCTTGCACAGCCTGCGAATGCATAGTCGCCAAGATACTGGAGAGAACCGTCAAAAATGAGGTTGACCAGCGACGAACAACCGTTGAAGGCGCCGTAGCCGATTTCGGTCACGTCAGAGGTGAAGCGGACGGTGGTAATACGGGAGCATCCGAGGAAAGCAAGTCTGCCGACAAACTGCGTGGACAGCTCCAGCTCCTGAATGGAAGAGCAGTTGGCAAAGCAGTATTCCGGAATGTAAATCCGCTCGCCGACCGTAAGGTCACGGATGCCGGAGCATCCGACGAACGAATACTCACCAAGCTGACCGACCCGGCTCAGATCCAGCGACTCGATGGACTCGCAGAAGCCGAACGCATATTCGCAGATGGTGTGGCAGTTTTCCAGATTCACCGTTTTGAGTGAGGTGCATCCGTAGAAGGCAAGGCGCTGAATGGTCTGCACCTTTTCCAGATTGATGGTCTCCAGTGCTTTGTTCTGTCCGAATGCCCATTCGTCAATCTGCTTGATGGTGGAGGGCAGAACAATCTCCTTCAGGTTATCGCATCCGTAGAAAGCGGCGTACTGAATTTCCTCCACGCCCTCGGGGATGATGACCTTGGTGATATTCTCATTGTTTGCGAACGCCAGACGGTAGATGGTGGTGATTCCCTTTTCGGCAGGAATTTCCACAACGCCGTTTTCGTCTCCCCGTCCGGTATAGGATTTGAGATAGATGCTTTCAATCGTAAACTCTTCCTTGACGCGGACACGGCAGGTGGCGGAGAAAAGTTTCCCTTTTGCTGCCGCCGTCACATTGGCAGAGCCGGATTCCTTTGCGTACACGGTACAGTGGAGCGGATTGCTCGGATCCACCGTCAGCGTGACGTAGGAGGACGCGGTCTTCCACTCGATCTCCGGTGTCTCTGTCATATTGTACGGGAACATTTCCACATACAGCTCCAGCGTTTCGCCGCGTTCCAATGTAACAGAGGTCTCGTTGAGCTGCAATCCGGACAGAGGAATGTTGGTACTGCTTGCCGTTCCCTTACAGGAAATCTCCACCGACGCGGAAGCGCCTGTCCCGGAGGTTGCCGTAATGGTTGCATTTCCCGCCTTGAGCGTTGTGACAATTCCGTTCTTGACAATTGCCACGCTCTCGTCGGAGGAGGTCCATGTCATGGGAGCTGTGTAAACGTCCTTCGGCGTGGTTTCCAGATTCTCCAAAAGGTTCTTCTGGGTATAGGGCGCCATGGTGAAGGTGATAACCTTGCCGTCGGCGGTCGAATTCCGCCCGCTCTTGAACGCCACCGTCTCAGCATCGGTCTTTTTCAGGGTGTAATACAGGCTGGTGCTGTGCTTTGCATAGTCGTAAACCTGAATGCCGATGTTTTTGGAGCCTTCTTCCTCTCCGTCCTTTAGACGATACCAGATGTCGGTCAGATCCTGTGTGATTTTGTTGACCTTTCCGCCCTCAAAATCATCCACCGGAATCATTCCCTTGATGACCGGCTCGGCGTTGACGGGGTTTCCGTTCTCGTCCAGATAGTCATAGGTGTAGAGGAAATAGCCCTGCACATACTGGTTGTCGTAAATGTGCATATCCAGCAGGTAATCGGTCACGTTGCCTGCCTTGTCAGTCTTGACACGCAGGGTGTTGAGATCCTCGCGGATAACAGGTGCCTCGTCGTCCATGTAGAACGAAAAGCTGAATGTGTCCTTCTCGTTGTGCTGTTCGCCCTCCCAGTCCAAAGAGCAGGTCATGGTAAAGTCGTATTTGGTATTGTTGGCAAGTCCCGCTTCCGATGCGTCGAAATCGACCATCACGTAGCCGCCGGTCTGCTGACCGTTGTAGTAGGACTTCCGGCAGTTCTGCGTTTCCTTTTCGAAAACCACTTCACCGGTCACGGAGTCGGTAATCTTCATTCTGACGGTCTTTGCATTCCGCAACAGTCCCGCCGCGATGTAATACAGCTTGAAGTTTCCGTCCTTGGAGGAGGTGAGTGAACAATACTTCTCGAGGGTTGCGGGCTGCTCATAGCCGTCGGCGAGAATGAAGCCGACCTTACCCATGTAGTAATAGCTGAAATCGTCCTCGGTTCTGCCCGTACCGTTGTAGTAGCCGACCATCGGGATGGTGGCGAACACGTCCGGCTTCAGCTTCTCGTCCTCCAGAATGGAGCTGTCCTTCTGCTCCTCACCGACCTCAAACTCGGTAACATCCAGAAGCGGAGCCTTGGTCCAGTCGCCGTAGAAGCCGAGGTACGGAATGGTCAGATTGGTGTCGCAGTCCTGTGCGGTCAGCGTCACGAAGCCCTCAACATACATGCCGTTTTTGAATTTTTCGTCCAGATATTTACGGTCCGCCGTGCTCAGCTTCACCGTTGCCGTAATGGTGGCATCGCCGTAGCCCCCGACCGTTACCATGTTTCCGCGCAGGGTTCCGTTCTCCACCTCGTAGCTGACGGACGGAGAGAGCAGGTATGCCTGCTCCGCCACGGTCTTACCGTCGGAAGAAACGCCCTCCGTCATCGTGATGACGGAAAGTGCATAGGAAAGGGTGGATCCGGAGATATTGACCAGATGGAAGGTCAGGCGGTATTCGCCGGTCTTTTTCGGGTCATCGCCAAGAGAAAGCTTGGTTTTGTCGTTTCCCTCTACCAGAAGGTATGCGGGAGTCTTGATGGCTCTCTCCGCGTCGGCAAGTCCGGCACCCTGTTTTCTCGGAGAATAGGGGTTGCCGGCTTCGTTCCGCAGGATGGAAGCCGTGGACATCAGAAGGCGGTTGACCATAACCATGGTTTCCTTTGCCGTCAGCGTCGGATACTTTGCCTTGACGGATTCACGGACAAGCGCCGCGGAGCCTGCAAGGTTCGGGCACGCCATGGAGGTTCCCGAAAGGATATCGTAGCCGCCGCGCACCGCGGAATTGATGTCGCCGCCGTAAGAGGTCACATCCGGGGAGAGCTCCAGATCGGAGTTGGGTCCCCAGGAGGAGAAGTCGCTCATGAACGGTCCCGCCAGATTCTCGGCATCCAGCACCAGCTTTCCGGTGGGATGTGCCTCGAAATACTTTCCGGAATCCATCGAAATGGAGCATGCCGGCAGGGTGGAAATACCGATGGTCATGGTAATGGTACCGGACACGTTGTTATAAATGATAGCACCGATGGCACCGTGGTTCTTTGCGGTATCGACCTTTTCTTCAAAGGTAGAAACGCCGCGCTTGATGACGGCGATTTTTCCCTTGACATCCACGGTCTCATAGTTGCCGTCGTTACCGATACCGGGAACCAGAACATATTCCAGCTCCGCGGTCTTTTTGCCGTTCAGCATCAGGTCGTAGAACTCAATCTCGTCGCCGTTGTTCCGCTTTGCCTTGATCAGGTAAATCGGCTGTTCGCCGTTGGCGTGGAGATAGTGCGTCTTGGCTCCCGTTACGGATGCAACGGAGACGGACGACGGGTAGGTTGCGGGAGAGCCGATGGTGGCGGAATCCGGATTGCTGACCAGGTTGGTATCACCGTTCTCGGAGCCCTTTGCAGAGGACGAGGAGTTGGATGCCGCCACAATCAGGTTGATGCCTGCCTCGCGGACGGAATCGTAAATCTCATTGATTCCCTCATCGTCGGCTGCGCGGGAAAATCCGCAGGAAGACCCGAGGGACATGTTGATGACATCCACACCAAGCAGAACCGAGTCGGAAAGACCGGCAAGAATATCCTCCTGTTCGGCACCCTGATCCTTGTTTCCGAATACCTTCATGATGACCAGCTGTGCGTCAATCGCGACGCCGGTGATGACATCGTCCTTTCCGGCAATGATACCGGCGACGTGCGTTCCGTGGTCGTTGACTGGGTAAACATCGGAATCCTTGTCGGCATAGTCAAAGGTATAGGGAACCTTGCTGCTATGGTAGGTGGATTGCCATCTTCCCTCTTCGTTCAGCGTGGATGCCGTCAGAAGGGGGAACAGTTCCTCCACCATGTCTGCCGTCAGGGCAGGCGCACAGTCCGGCAGGCGCTGGAATGCGCTGTGCGTATAATCCAGTCCCGTATCCAGCACGGACACAATGATGCCCTTTCCGGTCAGTCCCGTTCCGGAAGAGTTGTAGATACCCGTTCCGTAAGCGTTCAGCGCGTTGTCGGTTGCCACCTCGGCAGGGTTGTACCGCTCCGAGATCATGACGTTGCGAACTGCATCCGATTTCTCCAGCTTGGCAAGATCCTTGTATTTGATCTTGCAGGAGAAGCCGGGAAACAGTGTGCTGTAGTGATATTTGACAGAGAGAATCTCCTCGTCAAACGAAGCGATGACCTCGTTGACCGCGTTCTCAATATCTGCGACGCACCGCTTCCCTTCTTCAGTCAGTACGTATGCGGAGGCATCCTTGCCGGCGGCTTCCGCCGCAGCCAGCAGGGATTCGCCCTTCAGACGCACAATCACGGTGATTTCATCGTCGGATTTGTATTCTTTTCCGACCGAAGCGCTCAGCTCCGTCTTTCCGGAGGTATCCGCCGTCAGATTGCCGCCGCCGTTTCCGGTATCTGCTCCCGGCATGCCGCTGTTATCCGCGCTGAGCGGCAATACCAGCCCGCCGGCAACAAAAACAAAGGCAAGCAGCAGACAAAGCAGTCGCTTGATGCTCTTTTTCATATCTTTCTCCCATTTCCGCCTCTTGGCGGTACTATTTGGTGTTCTGTTGGTGCTTACTTCAGCCACAGTGCTCCTGCGACAAAAGCCAGTACAAGCCCCCCGATGGCAATCAGTGCATACGGCAACATCGTTCGGTACGCTGCCTTGATCATTGCAAAAGTCTCTTTTCGGGTCGGCTTGTCAGGGTCATTCTTCTTTTTCTTCTCCGGAAGATTCGGCTGATACCACGAGAATCCTTCCACATTCATGTTGACAACGGTTCTGCCGTCGTCCTCCGGAGTGATTTTCTTTTTTTCTTCTTTATTTCTTTTCATTTTTCTCACTGCCTGTCTCCTCCGGCTCCGAGCCGCAGAGGAAGCATGCAACCTTGTGTCCGTCTCCCACGTCCTTCAGTGCCGGGCGCTTTTCGCGGCAGATATCCATGCACTTCGGGCAACGGGTGTGGAACTTACAGCCGGGCGGGCAATTGACCGGGGACGGTACGTCTCCCGTCAGCACGATCCGGTTGATCTGCGCGTGCGGATCCGGTACGGGTGCCGCCGACAACAGCGACTGCGTGTAAGGATGCAACGGATTGTCGAAAATCTGGTGCTTGGTTCCGATCTCCGCCATACTGCCGAGGTACATGACACCGACGTGGGTGGAAATATGCTTTACCACCGACAGGTCGTGCGAAATGAAGAGGTAGGTCAGTCCCATATCAAGCTGCAGCTTCTTGAGCAGGTTGACAATCTGTGCCTGAATGGAAACGTCCAGCGCGGACACCGGCTCATCGCAGACGACAAACTCCGGCTTGACCGCAAGGGCACGGGCAATGCAGATACGCTGTCTCTGCCCGCCGGAAAATTCGTGCGGATAACGCTCGTAATAGTAATCGTGCAATCCGCACTTTTTCATGATGCCGAGCACGTATTCTCTCAGTTCCTTATCCGGTACGATTTTATGCACCTTGACCGCCTCGGCAATGATGTCTCCGATGGTCATCCGGGGAGGCAGAGAGGAATACGGGTCCTGGAACACGATCTGCATCCGGGTGCGCAGTCCATCCCGGCGCAATTTTGCCGAATTGTAATTGGTGATGTCAACGCCGTCGTAAATGATCTGTCCGCCGCTGATCTCGTGCAGATGAAGCACCGTGCGTCCGAGGGTGGTCTTGCCGCATCCGGATTCTCCGACGATGCCGAGGGTGGAACCGCGCGGTACCGTGAAGGAAACGTCATCCACCGCTTTCAGAAAGCTCTTCGGCTTTCCGAAAAAGTTTTTGGATGCCGGGAAATATTTCTTCAGATGCCGGACCTCCAGAAGGATGTCCTCTTTTTTCGTCTCTTCTGCCGGAGTCCCGTTCTGACCGACCGGAATTTTATTTTGATTTTCCATGGTTCTTTGAACGCGCCTCCTCGATCTCAGCCGCCCGGTAGCAAGCGACGTAATGCGTATCCGAAAGCTTCACAAGCTCCGGGTACGGTTGGTTGCAGGACTTGTTGCAGTACTGACAACGGTCTTTGAAATAGCAGGTATTGGGCAGGTCGATCGGGTTCGGCACTCTGCCCGGAATGCTGTAGAGCCATTCGGTATCCTTATTGACCACCGGCTTGGACTTTTGCAGACCGATGGTGTACGGATGACAGGGATGATCGAAGATGTCAAACACCGTTCCCTGCTCGATGATCCGTCCGGCGTACATGATGACCACATAGTCTGCCATTCCGGCAATGACACCGAGGTCATGGGTAATCAGCATGATGGAACCGTTGATCCGGTTTTTCAGCTTTTTCAGAAGATCCAGAATCTGCGCCTGAATGGTTACATCCAGCGCCGTGGTCGGTTCGTCCGCGATGATCAGCTTAGGGTTGCAGGCAACCGCCATGGCAATCATAATCCGCTGGCGCATTCCGCCGGACAGCTCGTGCGGGTACTTTTTGTACACCGCCTCCGGCATAGCGATTCCGACCTCGTTCAGCATCTGGATACTGCGGCGCTTGGCATCCTCGCGTGTAGCTCCCGGATTGTTGATGAGAATAACCTCGTCCAGCTGATATCCCACGGTAAAGACGGGATTGAGGCTGGTCATCGGCTCCTGAAAGATCATGGAAATTTCTCTTCCGCGAATCTTTCTCATATCGGCAATCGGCATCTTGGCGATGTCGAACACCTTTTCTTCGGTTTTGAACATCGGCAAGCCGTCCTCACCGAGCTTCTGCACGGGAACTTCCTTGGTCTTGCCGTTTTTGGAAGTGACCTGCTTTGTGACGATTTTTTCTCTTCCGTCTTCTCCGGTCTCGGTCTCGTAGACGGGAACTGCCTTCCCGGACGCATCATAGACAATGTCGGAGGTGGAAAACCGGATGGAGCCGGAGACGATCTGTCCCTGCGGCGCCTGCACCAACTGCATCACCGACAGAGAGGTAACGCTCTTTCCGCAGCCGGATTCTCCAACCACGCCGACGATCTTTCCGCGCGGAATGCTGAAGGTAACGCCGTTGACCGACTTGACCGTTCCCGCATCGGTGAAGAAGAAGGTGTGCAGATCCTCGATTTCCAGAATGTTGTTCGGGTCTTTCATCTGCGCCGTATACGTTTCGGGAGAAACCTTGCGGCGTTTTTTCTTTTCGTAAAGCTTTGTCTGCCGACGGTTTTCCTTTGCGATCTTCCGCAATTCCCGGGAGGACAGATAGTGTTTGTTTTCAGCCATTTTTCTGTTCCTCCTTACCGTTTCATCTTCGGGTCAAGCGCATCGCGCAGACCGTCGCCGATGAAGTTGAATGCCAGAATCGCAAGCACGATGCAGACGCCGCTGGGAACCCAGATGTTGGGGTAAAAGCTCAGAATATCCGTGTTTTTGGCAAGGAAGATCATGTTTCCCCACGATGCTTTCGGGTACGGAACACCCAGATCCAGATACCCGAGGGTTGCCTCATAAAGAATCATGCTTCCAAGCGACAGCGTCATGGAAACGATCAGCTGCGGCATGACATTGGGTACCAGATGCTTGAAAATCTTATGTCCGGTGGGAAGTCCGAGCGACTCCGCCGCGGTCATATATTCCTGCTCGCGCAGATACAGAATCTGTCCGCGCACCAGTCTTGCAACGCCCGTCCAGCTGATGAGGGTCAGTGCCGCCATCAGAATGTAAATCCGGTACTCCTTGGGAATAACCTTACTGTAGGCATCCAGAATTGCGCCGATGATGAGCAGGATCGGAAGCGTCGGAATGCAGTTGATGATATCCACCACCCGCATGATCAGCATGTCCACCCATTTGCCGAAGAATCCGGCAACGCCGCCCAGCAGAACGCCGAGCAGGGTATTGACGACGACCACCAAAAGCGACAGGGAGAGCGAAACTCTTCCGCCGCACATCAGCCGGGTCAGCACGTCCATACCCTTGTTGTCGGTGCCGAGAATATGGTACCGAACGTTTCCGTTCTCATCGGTGGAGGAGGAGAAGCAGGGAGCGTAAATGTTCTGTTGCTGCTGGTACTGATCCACATAATAAACCGTGTACGTTTCGCCGTCGGCACCGGTAAAGGTTCTTTCCATCGGCGTGATGATGAAATTTCCGGTATTGTTATCTACCTCATCTTCTCCCCATCCGACAAAAATCGGTCCGAGAAAGCAGAAAAGCAACAGCGCGATCATGGTGCAAAGTCCAACCATGCTCAATTTGGACCGGAAGAAGCGCCGCAGCACCAATCGCATCGGAGAAACGATCTTGACGCTGTCGGAAAAGCTTTCCCGTTCGCTTTCGCTCTCCTCTACCGGAGGAAGGATTTCTTCTTCGATGTCTTCAATCCGGTTCATTCCATCCGCGAAATTATCGTTCATGAAATCAAATCCTTCCTTTCGTTATTTGTTCAGCTTGACGCGCGGGTCAACCAGCATATAAGCAATATCGGTGAAGAACGTTCCGATGACCGTCAGAATGGCAAGGAACATATTATAGCCCATGATGAACGGAATGTCGCCCGCCATCAGTGCCTGATATGCCTTTTGTCCGATCCCCTGCAGGGAGAAAATTTCCTCTGTGATCATTGCACCGGAGAACAGGCTCGGCAGGATTCCCGCCATAGTGGTGACGAGCGGGATCATGGTATTGCGGAACACGTGCTTGTAGATAACCGTGTGTTCCGAAAGACCTTTTGCACGCGCGGTGCGGATGTAATCCGAATTAAGCACTTCCAGCGTGTTGGTTCTGGTATAACGCATCATGCCTCCCACGGAAAGCACCACCAGCGTAATCATCGGAAGCACGCAGTGGCGCGCCATATCCAGCACCGCACGGAAGCCGACATAGTCCTTCGTCGCATCAGTCAGGCCCTGCATCGGCAGCCATCCGAGATCTACGGAAAACACCTTGATGAGAAGAGAGCCGAGGAAGAAGGAAGGCAACGAGATACCGACCATAGCAAAAACCGTGACCACATAGTCCGAAACGCCGTACTGGTGTGTTGCGGAAATGACCCCCAGCGGAATGGCAATGATGAATTCCAGCACCAGCGCAACCAGCGAAATGATGAAGGAAATCCACATGTAGGTAGAAATGACATCTGCCACCGGCTCGTTGAATTTGAAGGAAATTCCGAGATCTCCTCGCAGTGCCTTGGAAAGCCACTTGAAGTAGCCCTTGATGATTCCCGCGAAGGAATTATCGTCAAGGCCGTACAGTGCTTTCATATTATCGATGTATTCCTGTGTTACCGTCCCCTGCTCCAGCTGGGACTGAAACTTCTGATCCACATAATCGTTGGGCAGCATTCGAACAAGCCCGTAGATGATCAGTGACACGAAGAACAGGATCAGCACTGCAAGCAGCAGCCGTTTGATGATATATTGTGCCATTTTACTCTCCCACACCGCACTTCACGGCGGCTTTTTTGTTTTTGGAACCGCATCCCCCGTCAAGAGGGATTTTTATTGCAAAACGAACCAACGGGGACACGGTTTCCACTGGTCTCCCGCCAAGGAAAAGCAAAGGGAGACCGCCGCTCCGGGCGGCGCTCTCCTTTCGCCTGAGTATCCGTCAGGACTCTGCCAGACTGACCTCCCAGATTTTTGAAAGCGGAGACTGGTATGCTGTCGCCTCGCACAGCGTGCTCGAATCAATCACCGCCGAGTTCCAGATAAAGAGGTTCTTTCTCTGATAGGTTGCCAGCTCCACGGCAAGCTGCATAACAAGATCCAACGCCTCCGCGTATTCCTTCTTGCGCTCTGCCTGATCCATGGTGGCGCGGGCATCCTCAATCAGCAGTGCCAGCGCATCCAGCATTTCCTGCTCCTCGGAGGTTCCCTCCTCCATGATGTAGGGGAAGCCCCAGTTCTTGATGGAGGTCGCACTGGAATCCTTGTGGTAAACCTGATACATATCCGGGTCAATGGTGGACGACCATGCTGCCGCCCAAACGGTCAGACCGCCGGCAGCCAGCTTGGAAAGTGCGCTTGCATCCTTGGTTACCGTTACGTCAAAGCCGATGTCGTTGAGCAGATTTGCCGCCTTCTGCATGGTTGCATATGCCGGGTGGTCGTTGGAGTCACCTGCAATGGTGAAGGTGAAGGTCAGGGTTTCGCCGTTCGCGTTCTTCAGCTTTCCGGTCTTGGGATCCAGCGTATTATAGCCTGCGTCAGCAGCTGCCGCTCTTGCAGATCTTTTTGCCAGCTCGTCGTTGAACTTGCCGACCTTGATGAGGTTTCCTTTATCGTCATACTCGCAGTCGTCGTAGGAATATTCGCCGTAGTAAGGCTGGCATCCTTCCGGATATGCCCAGGAGTTCTTGGACATAGAACGGTTCAGAATGCTTGCGAAGGTGCTTCCGCCGTAGTAGTCCAGACACAGTCCGACATCCATGCAATACATGATGGCGCGACGGATGTTGATATCCTTGACCTTGCTTGCGTTGATACCGATGTAACCATAACCCATGTTGTTCGCCAGCGCGTACTTGGTGTTGGCGGCATCCTTGAGCTTATTGATGTTGGTGTTGGTTGCCTGCGGCTCGGAGTAGTAAACCTCCGGGTTGGAACCGGTTACGGCATTGAACATCTGGTCGGTGGAAATGACCTTGTAACGAACCTTTCTGATTTTTGCATTCTTGGAGGTATCGTTGCCGAACACCGTGTAGAAGTTATTGTTTCTCTCGTAGTAAACGATATTGTTGGAGAAGAAGTCGTTCTTGGAAGGAATGGCGGATTCCGCTTCGCAGGAGGTCTCCGCGTTGGAAGCCTTGTAGGGACCTGCTCCGACAGGAACCTGCTTGACCTGCAGCTGATCGAAGAACGCCTGATTGGAGAAAGCAACACCGAAGTTGCCGTCCTCGACGGAGAACTTCTTGGTTTCCTCCTCCGTGGAGTAGTAGCTCATCGGAGCCACCGTGAAGGAGAAGTTGTAAATTGCCTTGGGGTCAACGCCGTTGACGACGATCTTCAGGATGTCGCACTCCTCACCGAGGGCAATGTTGCTGCCGTCTGCACCGGGAATGGAATCTGCCTTATAGGTGGTGATGCCGGAAATGCTCTTGATCTGCTTCTTGGAAGGATCGGAGAAGTATTTGGAAATCTCCACACCCTTGAAGTACTCTTTCACGTTGGATGCAGTGGTCCAGCCGCCGGCAACGACTGCCTTGAGCTTGGTCTTGTATGCAGCCAGAGAGGAAACATTCAGGTTGGCATCATAAACGGTTTTGACCATGGCTTCCTTGGAATGATCCGGAACCTTGTCGTAGCCGTTCATGTCAACCTCGTAGGTAATCTTGCCGGTCTCGCGATCCTTCTCGCTCTTGACCGTGATCAAGCCCTCCATGTAGAGGAAAACCTGCCATGTTTCGGTAAAGCCGTATTTTGCATAGGAATCAATGGTGGAGTCTGCGCTTGCCCAGTCGCTCTGAAGCTCGCCCCGGAACAGCTCCTCTGCCTTTGCGATGACTTCCTTTGCTTCCGCGGTCAGTTCGGACTTCTCTGCCTTCTCATCGTCGCACCATGCCACAACGGCATTGATACGGTCCGCCGCCAGTTTGAGGAAGTAGCTGTCCATTTCCTTCTGCTGGTTCTCGTCTGCCGTCTGTGCGCGATATGCGCCGAGTCCGCGGATGTTGGTGGAATACAGCGTGGAAGAACCGGTGTAAATCGGGTCAAGAAGAACATACAGGTTGAACAGAACGTCCTTGATGCTCAGCGTTGCTCCGTTGGAGAATTTGATGCCGTTCTTGATGGCAAAATAATACTCGGTGTAGTAGTTGTCATAGTTGCCGCTGCTCTCATAGTCTGCAGATGTTCCCGTAGTGATGTAGGAATAGTTGAGCGCCACGCTGTCGGTGTTTTTACCGCAGGTGATGTTGCCGTCCTTGTCGGTGGTCAGCATGCCGATCTGTGTCAGACCGATGACGCTTCCGTCTGCACCGCTGGTGTAGTAGAAGGGATTGAATACGCCGTCCAGCGCCTCGCTTGCAATTGCAAAGGGCGTATTCTCATTGGAGATACCGGTGGGCTTGTTGCCGCCGCCGTTTCCGGTGCCGCTCTCGTCGCCGCCGTCGCCGCCGCAACCATTGCACGCCACTGCCAGCGGCAGAATCGTGCAAATCACGAGCAGCATGGAGAGGATCTTCAAAAACTTCTTTTTCTTCATTGTGGTTCTTCCTTTCTTCTCTTGGTTTCGCTGATATATCTGTCCGGTCAATTGTCCTCTTTGTATTCGTTGACCGCCGTAACCGTTACGGTGGAGGTCACTGCCTCGCTTGCCGCGGCGGGGGCATCTCCGAAAGCATTGTTCGCGGATTCAATCTTGCCCACCAGATCCTGACGGTTGTTGCAGTCGTAAGTAAATGTGCCGCTGAGCGTTACGTTCTCAACGGTCGCGCCGTCGTCGCAAAGCCCCGCAAGCGCTCCCATCTGCAAAAGCATCTGGTTTTGCAGGTTGTTCAGGTTTACCTTCACCTGAAGGTTTTCAAAGGTCACATCCCGGAGCACCGCTCCGCTCGCCAACCGGTTGAACAGTCCGTAGATCGTTCCGGTCTTGCTCTGGTTCTTTTCCACGGTCAGATTCAGAATCTTATGCCCGTTTCCGAGGAACTGTCCGGAATAAGTGTCGGGGAAGCTGATTTTTCCCGCTTCGCTCATGTCAATGTCGTTCAGAAGATAATAGTTCGCGCCGGCGCTCACGCTCTTCAGATCCGACGGCTTGGAAATGACGCGGTAATTGCCCTCGATGAATTTTGCATACACGGTTTCGTCCGGGTTCGCGTCATCGTGCGCGTGGATGTACGGGAAGGTCACCGGCTGGGTGTACGCTTCATCATAATAATATCCGATCAGCGTATGTCCCTCCCACTTGGGAGCGGTGAATCTGGAAACCGAAGGATCCTCGTCCGAGACGGACACCTCCGATGTCTTGGCAAAATCCTCGCCGTAACGAATCCGCACGCTGTAGTTCTTTGCCCACCGGCAGTAAAGCGTCAGATCCTCCGTGATCCGGTCTTTATCAAAATTCCAAACCCGTTCGGTCTCGCTTCCGTCCGTCGCCTTTTCCCTGACGTAATATTCCTTTACATGATAGCCGCTGCGGACGGGGCTTTCGGTGTTGGTGTTGCTTGCCCCGGGGGTGAACATGAGAGAATTCAGCTTTGTATAGTACAGCTGCTTCTCTTTTCCGCCGGCGGTACCGCCGCAGAAATCAATGGTGACCTTGCAGACATATCCATCCTGCTCCAGCCGATCCAGCTTTTCCTGCTCCCGGTTGGAGGAGCATGCCGAGAGAAGGAGCAAAAGGCTCAGAACCAATATTGCAAGCAACCCTGTTTTCTTTCCGTATAACTTCATCTGAACTCCTGTACCCGCTCCGCGGCGGGCTCTGTTTTCCACCTGAATTTTATAACGCCAATGATTATACTTCATTTTCATGCGAAAATAAAGCGCATAATTATGAACATTTTGTTTTTTTGCATTTTTCTTTCCCGGCAATTGCAAGAACCGGAGAAAAATCCGGAACATCATTCCCGCAAACACCGCAAGCAAAACGCTTCCTTTCCTTTCTTCCGACAAATTCCGGCTTCTTTTTGCAGGTTGCTTTTTTCTTCTTGCAGAAAAAGCCGGTTCAAAACGGCTTCGGAAAGGCTCGGATAAAAGTGCTATAATAATGTATAATATCACATAATTTCGCTTTTGTCAATGCTTCAGGCGCCAAAATATCAACCAATATTTTTATTATAATGTAAACATTTTTATAAAAATGTATATATTCATCCGTTTGGCGGATTTATGCAGTCCGCTTCTGCGGTCTCCTTTTGCCGGAAAGCAGCATTCTGTCTTCTTTCCATCCGTCTCCAGCTGACAAAGCCGTAAATGTCATTGACCAGAAAAGCAAAGAAGCACGCCGCTACGGAAAGGTAGGACGGATCGTCCGCTGCTGCCAACAGCCACAAAAGGATCAGCACGAGATCGTTTGCCGCATAGCCGATCGCATAATACGGGCTTCGGCGGAAGGTCAGATAGACCGCCGCAAAGCTGGTGGTCACGGACAGCGTGCTCGGCAAAAGATTTGCCGTGTTGAAATACCGCAGAACAAAATAAAATCCGACGGTGACGGCAATCGCCAGCCCCCACATCAGAACATGCTCCCTTTTGCGGATGCGGTTGACCCTGACCTCGGATTTGTTTCCGTGGTATGGGTTCCGCAGCCACGAGATCAGGCAGCACACCGCCATCGGCATACTCATACCGAGGTAGGTCAGCATTTCCCCATAATAGGAAAAGGAATAGGAAATGATTCCGTACAGAATGCTGAATGCAATCATCAGTACCTGCCCGAACGGGTTCCCCTTGGCATTGAAAATCAGTGCAGTGACGCCGATCAGGGAATCGGTCAGCGTCAGCAGGTTTTCCGGCAACCAAAAAGCGTTGCCGGAAAACAGCGACGAGAGGAATGCAACCGCCAGAGACCCTCCCCACAACGCCAGCTCTCCTGCCGAAAAATACCGTTCTTTCTGTTTTTGCTGTTTCATTTTCCCCTCCAAACTCAAAAAAGCGCCTGCCCACGTCTTCAAAGACCTAACGACGTGTAAGCAAACGCTTTCTGCCCGGTGGCGGTTTTTGATTGATTCTTTTCATTCCGCCGGAGTAAGCCGTTCAGGGTTTCCGTACGGAACACCATTATGAAAGCAGATTACGGCGGATTTGTCAAGCGGATTTTGCAAAAAGAAGACCCGGTTTTACCGAAGCATACCGGTCAGATCCGCTTTGATTGCCGTATGCAACCGCTTTCTCATGTCGGTTACCTCATGATAAACCTCGCTTCCGTATTTCTCTACCGTACATTTTGTCGCATCGGAAAGCACAATCACGTACAATCCGCTGGAAGGACTGAGAAAAACGGACTGACCGGTATGTCCGCAGTGACCGATTGAGCCGTCCGGAAACAGGGTTCCTGTCTGATCATATTTCTTATCCACATACAGAAAGCCCAGACCGCGGGATTCGCTCATACCGGGTGTAAGGTTCTTCGTCGCAAGCGCAAAAGTTTTCTCGGACATCACCCCCGCACCATGCCGGAGCAGATACTTTACAAAGCGCGTCATGTCCTTCATGTTGGAGAATATCCCCGCGTTTCCGGCAACTCCGCCAAGAAAACGACAATTGCAATCATTCACTTCTCCGCGCAAAGCGTCGTCCGTATTTGCATTTACAATCTTCTTTTTTCTGTCCGGTAAAAAGGTTGTGTCATCAAGACCGACCGGCAAAGCGACCAGCTTACGAAACAGATCATTCAACCCGGCTCCGTAAACCGTTTCAAGAATTTTTCCGAGCAAAATAAATCCCGGACAGCTGTACCTTACATCGCTCCCAACCGGAATATCCTGCGGAATGGACAAAATTTTCTCGGCAACATTGCCGTAGGTTGTACCGGGACTGCATAAAAGCTTATAGCCGATGCCGAGCGTATGTGTCAGCAAATGAAAAACCGTGATGTTCCTTTTCTCCCCGCTACAGGAAAAATATTTGGAAACCGGATCCTCCAAAAAAATTTGTCCCCGATCCAAAGCGTATAACGCAATCTGTGTCGTCGCCATCACCTTGGTTACGGATGCCATATCAAACAGTGTGTTTTCATCCACTCCGCCATCGGAAACATATTTTTCATATACAATACGGTTTCCGATACCTACCTTTATTGCCAGATTGGAAACCGTTTTTTGCTCAAACAGTTTTTGAATCTCCGCGTCCGTATGCTTCATCATGGAAAAAGCCTCCGTTCTGTAAACCGGTGTCTGCAACGGTGCCCGTTGCATTCTTATTATATCTCCTCTCTGCACGGATTGCAACCGCAAAAAAAGCACCTCAACGGGGGAAAAAGGATACCACCGGCATCCGCGGATTCTCCTGCACACAGCGGCTTGATCAATCCTGTCTATGACTGCAACGCCCACCGGCTTTGCGCGCAAAGGACTTTGGACGCAGGGTGCCCGGATTTACGCTTTTAAAAGTGTCTCAAGCTCGGAGCGGCATCCCCGCCCCGCGACAATCTGCCAGATAAACTGCCCTCTGGCGTTTCCTTCCACCATGCACCAGCCGTCCTTTGTCAGGGCAAGATCCCAGCCGGCATAGCGGTTCCCCTTGACAACCGTTGCCAGTTCCTTTGCCAGACGAACCGCCTCCTCCCATTCCGGCACCTGAAAGCCGACCATCTCCAGACCTGTGTCCGGATGCTTCGTATAAGAATTCCCGTTCTCGTCGGAAACGGCAATCACCCGCCCGGTGGCTCCGTCCAACAGACAGATCAATCCTCCCGCACCGGCATTGTCGACCACGCTGTCTCCTCTGCCGAGTCGCATAAACGGATGAAAGATTTCCACGCCGTGTGCGGTAACGAAGGTCGGAACGCGAACCGTGTTTACCGACTTCGGATGAAAAACCGCCATCCGGTCGTCCTGCACGATCAGCTCCTCCGCAATGAAGCCAAGCCCGTTTTTTCCGGCGTACATCGAAAGAATCCGATCCAAGGAGGCATCCTCCTCCGCCGAATCAAAGATCCGGACGCCGCTTCCCATCGCACCGAACAGAGGCTTCACGATAAATTTTTTGTGCTTTCCGGTAAATTCCGAAAAAGCGGTTCTTTCTCTTTCGGTTCCCCGGTATACCACGCAAAACGCCCGGTGAAAATAAGGAGCAAACGCCTTTGCGGTCTCGCCCTTGTCGTCAAAGTATTTCTGATTTTTCGGTTTGTTCAGCGCCTCCACGATATCCATGTGCTCTCTGTCGCCGATGAACGCTCTGCGCTCCTGCTCGTTCTTGTTCTCAAAATGAAAATAGACGTATTCCTCCGGAGCAATCAGATGCGCCTTCGCCTCGTTCTGCATATCCTGCAAAAGAGTCTCCCGCTCTGCGCCGGAGCATTCCGCTGCGGCAGAACAAGCCCGGAAACGGTCGGGGCTGAAGCGGGCCCGGTCGTATCTCTTCCTTGCCAGTCCGGAGCCGAGCTTTGTCATCTTCAGATAGCAGCGAATGTTGAACAGCAGTTTTTTCATGTCTGCACCTCCCAAACTACGATGATCCGATTCTTTGCAACGGAGCTATTATACCATGGTTTCGGCAAAAATACCAGTGGATTTGAAAAAAGAGTCGAAAGAAATCTTTTCGTACCCGTTTTTCTGCATCCGGATGCTTTCGATGCCGCTGTTTGCCGCCAAAGAGAACCGGAAAAAGCGGAAAACAGGGCGGCGAAAAACATTCGTTTTCCGCCGCCCTGTCTCTCTTTGGCCGGAATCAGGTTATGCCGCTTCCTTACAAAGCCACTCCCGTCGTTTCCCGCGATCTGCGCCGAAAAAATGCCGACTGTCTGATCAGGAATTCGTGCGCTCCGACCCGGAATCTTTGGATTCCCGGTTGCCGTCTACTTCGATTTCGGACTGCTCCGGTCTGTCGTTTTCCGCGGGTGCATCCGTCTCTGATTGGTCATTCTTCTCCGGTAAAAAAGCTTCCTCGCCCTTCTTTTTTCCGGCTTTGTTCTTTACGCCTGCGGCAAGCGCGGAAATTTTCGTCACAACTGCAACAAGCGTGGAAACATTCTGCAGCGCCGCAAGGATAAACAAATATACAATCTGTGGGAGCAGATTTCCCATCGACGCCGAAAACATGGTATACTGAACGCAACCACCTACATATGGCAACGTAGTCTTTTTTCTAAAAAACCAATCAGAATAATCGTCGATATAATGGTTCCATATTTCCGATGTCACACAGGTAAGAACGATCAGCGATACAAAGCATAGCAAAGCAATTATTTTCAGAACGAGCGTTCTTTTTTTGCCGTTCCGAAGTGTGAGCATCACGCCTGAAACGAGTCCCGCAATAGAAACAAAAAACGCAATCCGCAGAACGATCCCGAACGGTCTCTGAAGTTTTTGAAAGGTAGTTTCTCCAATCAAAATGTGTCGCTGCAAATCGATCGAATTATACAGAATGATTACGGCATTCAGCAATGCCGCCGCGAGGGCAATGGCGTAAACCGTAGTAAAAATTTTACGCCTTGCTTCCTGATTCAAGCTCAATCCGCTTTCCTGTTCCATGGCGCTTCCTTTCCGGGAGATCATCCATTTTTTTGAATGATAAATACTCCCAATACTTAGTATACCATCCGGCTTTCCAAAAGTCAAGGTGTTTGCAAAGGAATCATGGAACATTTTACCGCCTGCCGCATCCGAAAAAGCGCAAGCCCCTTGAAGTCCTGCGCTTTTTCTGCTTTTTGACCGATTCCGCAACGGCGGCTGTCCCCCGAAGTCTCTTTTTCGGGCGATGGCGGGGACATTTTTGTACGATGGGCGGAGATCACGGCTCCGCAGTTCGAGTGCCCGGAAGGGTTAACCGCCTTTGCAGATATACCATGTCGATGAGCTGAACGCCGCATTCAAAAATCGGATGGTCGTACTGCCTGATAAAAAAGTCCGGAATCCTGTGAGAGCGTGAAAACCCGCATTTCTCATAAAACGGCACGGTCAAAGGGCTGTCTCCCGTACCAACCTGTAAAACGGTATATGTACCCGCGTATCTTCCGACGAGAAAATTGATCAAGGCTTTACCGTAGCCCTTGTCCTGGAATTCCGGCTCTACGGCTATATTTTTGATTTCAAGAATTCCGTTTCCTTCATCGGTAACGACGCATTCCGCTTTCACACCGCCGTCGTCAAGCACATACATTGTGCCTCTTTCCAGATAACAGTCGATCATATTCTCCTGCTCGTCCGCCAGCAGCAATAAATCAAGATACTGCTTTTTATTGTTCTTCACTTCGACGATCTTCATATTCCGTCCTCACTCCGGTCTATGCGTTCTTATTACATACATGTGTACATATATGATACGCTTCAAAAACGTAAAGATAATTCTTTGTACATTACTTCAAATAGTTTTTTAAGAAACTCTTTGTTGTCAACTTCTTCTACAAGCAGCATTTCTTTCGTCTCCTCGTACGGAAAATCACAAATGGCGGCAGGCATTGGTTCCAAAGCGGATTTCAATTTCTTTACAAGCAATCTGTTATCATATATTCCGCCGACGATTTTCCCGCGATAATAGATGATATATTCTCCCATCATCGGTCTGTAAGATATATCGTCCAAACCGCATAACTGTTCCGAAATGAACTGAAGAAAATCTTTCCTCGAAGCCATTTTCTTTACACCATTTTTTGCATTGCCTGATTCTTGCTCCGTTATCGCTTCCGCCATATTCACGCATCCTTTGCCACCCGTTGCTTCCCGAAAGCCGCATTCGCCGTACAGAAGCCCGCTTCTTGACCCGATCATCGTTGTAACTCTTCCGCTTGGAACAACTGCCCCGGCAGTTTCTTCTTTTCCTTCTTCGGGAACGTCGCTTCAAAGCGTTCAAAGTCTTCCGGGTTCTTTTCACAGACAAAATAGCCGTCCGGGTCTTTATAAGTACCGGAAATACCGTCAAGGAAGCCGGGAATCAACTCTTTGATGAGAAGATAATCCGCTTCCGGGTCATCTGCATAGCGCACACCTTTCGTCTTTGCAGGAACAAATCCCGACTTACCGTAAAACAAAATATTGCCCGTAATCACGAGCGCGCCGACACCCATTTCCCTGGCTTTTTCCATAGAATAATCAAGTAAGCGTTTTCCGTAACCCCGCCTTTTATATTTCGGCGCAATGCCGATGGGTCCGAAAGTCATAATCGGTACCTTTCTTCCGTCGTCGCAATCGATTTTCGACCGCACATAGATGACCTGCCCGATAGACTCACCGTTGAATTCCATCACAAAATCAAGTTCTGGCACAAACGCGGGATCATCACGGTAGCAATGCAACACGTAATGCTCCGTACACCCGGGGCGATAGATGTTCCAAAATGCCTCACGTGTTAAATTTTCGACCTTTCTGTAATCTTCTTTTGTTTCGTTTCTTATGATCATATTATTTTCTGTCATGGTTAATTTCCTTTATCGTTAAATTGATTCTTGTTGGTCTCCGAGCAAAAAAGATGAATACCGAGTGTATCATATTTCCTCACTTTCGAATCATCTTTTCAAAAGAATTAGCGTTTACTATAGCACTCGATATAAATTTTCCTTTATAAAAGTTAGCCCAATTATTGAATATACAAGGCACATTTTTCGCCTTTTCCAAAGAATCGATTTTGATGAAATTGATCGTAATACTATTTTCTTTTGCATATTCGATTAGTTCTTTTACTTCATATTCTACATAAGGACACTCATTGCTATAATAAATTGTAAAGTCCTGATTATCTATTTTCATATTTCTGGCATTGTCATTAAATTCAGGTGTTTCACTACCGTCAAATCGAAGTGCCAATAATTCATAATCTCCTATTACATCAACAACTTCAAAGCCATAGTGAATAAAAAACTCTTTTTCGCCAATAAAAGGCTTTTTCTTTTTAGAAGTTAAAGTACAAATACCACTCATTCTTTTTTCTTCAGAATCATTTATTGCATATTCCAGTAATTCCTTTGCAATTCCGTTACCCTTAAAACTTCCTGCCACCCATAAGCAATATATATATTCATAATTCTTTCCGCTGATAGGCACCCAAGCCGTTTCTATCGGCTCATATTCAATAAATACTTTTCCTCTGACATTTAGTTTTCTGAAAACGTGTCCGTCCTTCAATTTACTCTTTATCCATTCTTTTTTGCTATTAACACCTATTTGATGCTTTTTATCTCCTATAGCACAACAAATATGCTCATCGTCAATGTTTTCCGATGTTAAATTTATATATTCGTTCATATTATTTTACTCCTTCCGATATATTCTTCGTCTCCACGCTTTCAAAACAAAGGAGTGTTTCCGTCAAAACGCGCCGCTTTTCTTAGCAGCGGTCCTTAAAAAAATATGAATACCGAGTGCAGCATTGAAGCCCGTCGCAGCAAACACGCTGAAACGTTCGACAACACCGAAATATTTTGGCGACACGATTTTCATTCCAAATGCCCCGATAAGCATCATAACAAGGGCAATCGCGGCACAGATACCATAAGAACGGCAATCTTTATTCTTTGCGCCCGCGATTATGATAATCGTAAGCGATGCGATGGATAAAAGTACTACAGCCACGGTTACCACCATGTGCATAACATCTTGAAACGCACCGGCATAGCCGCTGTCCGAAAGCGGGAACATTCTGTAACCTAAGGCGGAAATTCATCCCATAACCGCAAACAGATAAACACCGATTCTTAGCAGTTTGGTTTTCTGCCCTTGTATTCCGATACAAACGACCGCTACACAGACCACTTCGCACACGTTATAAAACGCGGTAAGTTGATTCCATAGCGCAAGAGAAGGCGCGTTTGCCGCGCTTAAATCGCTCACGGCTTGCGAGAGCCAATTGTAACCGGGATATGCAAGCGGAGCAAATATAACAGCAGCCGTATAAGAAAGAAAACTGACAATGCCGAGCAGTCCCAGCTTTTGTGTCAATGTTTTTTTCATTTGTTCTCGCCCCCGTTCAGATTTCCGCCGTGAACCATAGTATAGAACAGATACACATGCCGTTTTAATTTGTCCAGGCATTCGCTTTCCCTTTCGGGCTGACGGTCACACACGCCTATCAACGTAAGCACGGGCGCGATGTACATCATAGACAAAGTTTCAGGGTCTGCAGCCATAATTTCGCCGGCAGAAATCAGCGTACTAAAAATGCCTGCGTGATATTCAACCAAACGTTCCACATAACGCCGCGAGCATAACGCCGCAAGCTCGGACGAACGAAACTGCTCTATCGTCATCATTTTACGGAAGCGGCTTATGGTTTCGTTGTGCAGAGAATACTCAAAAATCTGCCTTACTTTTTCAAAAAGCGCCTCCTCTGTTATCTCGGTGAAAACGGGAATATCCTGCGCGGAATTCTGCACGTGAATATCCACTTTATCGGTATCGGCTTCGTATTGCTTTGCCGTTGCATCTACAATCGCATCGAAAATCGCCTGTTTGCTCGGGTAATGATTGTAAAGCGACGGCGCTTTAATCCCTACCGCCTGCGCAATTTTACCCACACTTACCGAATCATATCCCTGAGCGGCAAAAAGCTCCAGTGCTTTGTCTAAAATTTTCTTTTTCATGTCCTCTTGTTTCATATTCGCCTCATGCTAACTAACGTTCGTTAGTATGAGTATAAACCATTGACGAATATTTGTCAAGTATTTTTGAGAGTATTCTTCTATTATTTTTGTTTATTCAATATGAAAGAAAGCAAGGTCGTCAGTTCAAGTCCTGTTTTTTGAAAAACAGGTCAAAATGCAGCTCCTGAATTCAAATATTCCGCAAAGTGCGCAAACCACAAAATATAGTAACAAAAAAGCACAAGACATACTAAATCTTGTGCTTTTTGTGTTTTGTAGCTTTTTCGTACTACAAAGATGGCTCCCCCTGCCCTACTTGAACCATAACAAGAATGTTCCGCTTCGCGTCCCATTCTTCCCCCTGTTCCTCCTTCGTCGGAGCACGCTGCGTGGTAGCAAATCCAAAAGGAAAAGCCAAAAGAGAAGGGGCACGTTTTGCGTGCCCCTTCTCTTTTGTGCGTGTACGACAAAATCTCGTTTTTCAAGTCATTTTCGGAAGTGTGCCGGACGATAAGTAGTTTTTACATTAAACTTCATGTGTCATCTTTTGTAAAATGCAGATCAAACACTCAAAAAACATTAGAAATTCATTTATATACGAGCCATAAAACCCTTCTGTATGTTCTTTTTCATAAATATATCTCCACTTTACAAAAACATCAGCAGCTCTTTCAATACAAAAATCAAAGGAATAGATAGGGTGAGTATTAAACTTATCATTTACATACTCTTTTATGATCCTCTTATTACCTTCTGAAAGCAAATTGAAAAGTTGCCTTAAATTGTGTTCTTGAGGTATCGTTTCAAGTAAACTTTTCATATATAGTTCACATGCTAAAGATGCATTAACAATGGCAGGAATACTCACGACTGAAAAACACAAACGATCATTTTCTTTTCTTTGATTCTTTCCTTCCATGCAACGACGATAAGCTTCTGCAAAATCATCTGCTTGATGGATAATATTGCGGGTTTGTCGGTTAATGTTGTTTTTCATAAATAATGTTTAACATTCCGTACCGAATCATATTTTTGTATACTCATGCTCAAAATTACTCGTTTTTGTTTTCAAGCCATATTCTAAACTGCGAATTTCTTCTTCAATTCTTTTGATTTCATAGGGAATATTGCGTAACTCAATATCCAATTCGGATAACTTAAGCTTCAATGCTTGTTGCTGACGAATTGTTATATCTACGCTTTCGAGTTTTGTTTCCACACTTTGCATTTTATCTTTGATTTGCTGCGCAACCATGGGATTTTGCAATTCTGCTAACCTGAGATGCAAATCTTCAATTTTTTTCTTAGTATCATTAATCCAAGTTATGGTTTCATAATATCTGTTTACCTTTGTTTTTGAGAAAAAATCATAATGTCCACAATCTAAACAAAAGTAAACATCTACTTCTTTTGAAATATCCGCTCCGCCATCACCATAGCTTATAATTGGAAAATATGTTTTAACAATATTCTCATTGCCGCAAAAAGTGCATTTCATTATAATTGCCCCCCAAAATTTTTATTCGTGTTTATTATAACATGCATTGTGTAAAAAATCAAGTTTTTTCCATAATATACATAATATACACCAGACATCATAAAGAAGCAAGAATTCTGAAGGCTTGAATATTAAAATCCCGCAGGATTGAGCTATTATCCTGCAATTATCCATTTGTGAATAATACTTTTAAAGTACAAAATTTTTTCCGTTACTCGGTCTATTGATTTGCTATGAAATTGCTTAAAAAGGGGCGAAAATGCCCCTGAAAATGCAAAAATGATGGTCTATAAG
>CAKSPO010000007.1 GCA_934481515.1 uncultured Eubacteriales bacterium | reverse complement strand
GGATGCCGAATCAAAGGTGCAAAAACGCCTTTCTGCGACAAATTTTGCCCCGTACATAATTGCGTTAGAGAAAAGAAATTAGATACTTGCGCCGACTGCGGGCAGATGGACGGATGTCCGACGCTGGGACGCATCGCAACAAACAGTCCGTTCGTTTTGGAAAACTTAAAAAAACTACGCAATGTAAAGCAGAGCGAGATAAATTAAGGACTTATGATATTGTAGCTCCTGGTAACGATCGCGAGAAAGTAGTTGAAGAAGCTAACAGACAACAGTTTCTTTTTCTTGATGCAAGATGCTTTTCCCTTTCATCTGTTGAAGAATTGTACTACATTTGCACGCATAGAAGTTTGCACGGAGGAACGCAGGAGTTTTTAGATTGCTATATGGAAAAGGTGTGTGTCAATTAAACCTCGTTTTATAGCAATAACCACTTTACATCATAACCACTTTACATCATGTGAAGTGGTTATTTTTTATTTCAAAATTCAAAGAAAGGAGTCTCAGCATGAGCAACGAATCAATCAATGCAGAAGAAAACAAGAGCCAAAACTCGTTTCCGTTGCTACCGCTCCGGACGCATCGGTCAATGTAATCAGCATGGCGGATGTCCCATTGTTCGAAGCGGAATGGCTGGAAAGCCCCCGCATACGGCAATAACAGGAACCATGCAATCCTTTAAAAACGGCAAAGCTGCGCTCCGCCGTTTTCTTTCTTCTCTGTAAATATTTTTACCCTTTTCCGTGTGGGTAAAGGTATACGCCATATCCTTGAAATCTTCCCATATGTGGCGGCGTAAGTTCTTTCTTTCCTGCTTCGCACTGAAACATTCCCCCGTCTCGGACCATTTGCACATCTGCCGCCCTTACATTTGTATCCCTTGTAACCGTTTCTGCCTGTGGTCACGTATTCCAGATGCATATGCTCCGGGCAGAATTGTGCTTGGCTCCGGTCTCATCCGGACCTTTTTTCGTTTTTAGTCTCACATCAATTGTAACACTACAGTGTACGGAAAAATTTTTGCTTTTTTGTATTGAAAGTCGATGTCCTCCATGATATAATAAATAATTGTCGCAGAGCGGAAAATATCCGGAATATGCGGCAGTCTGGTTTTCGGAGGAATCTACATGGCTGGCCGGTCTCCCAATATCAAGAGAGCAAAGGGCGAGATTCAGATGACGCAAGGCTCTCTGTGGAAAAATATGTTTCTCTTCAGCATTCCGTTGATGCTGTCTCAGCTTTTGCAGGTACTGTTCAATATGGCGGACGTGGCGGTTGTCGGCAAGTTTTCAAGCGCGGAAGCCTTGGGAGCGGTCGGGTCAACCACAATCCTTGTGTCACTGTTCACCGGCTTTCTGATCGGGATGGGAAGCGCGGTCAATGTCCGGGTTGCACAGCATCTCGGTGCCCGCGACAGGGAACGTGCATCTGCTTCCATCCGCACTTCATTTGTTATCTGTCTTGCAACCGGTTGCATCATCTCGGTGCTTTGTCTTCTGTCCGCGCGATTTATGCTGGAGCTGCTTGGCACCAAGGATGACCTGATAGAAGGCGCGGTGCTTTATTTCCGGATCTATGCCCTCGGTATGCCGGCGCTTGGTATTTTCAATTTCGGCAACGGTATACTCAGCGCAAACGGAGATACGAAGCGCCCGCTTGCATATCTGATGGTTGCCGGAATTCTGAACGTGCTTTTCAATCTGTTTTTTGTCATCGTCTGCGGCATGGCGGAGGACGGTGTTGCACTTGCCAGCATCATCACGCAGTATGTGTCCGCAGTGCTCATTCTGTTACATATGGGGCGGCAGGAGGACAGTTCTGCTTTTCATTTCCGGGATCTGAAAAACGGATTGGATCAGCCGGAGGGGAAATGCATTCTCGGACTCGGAATTCCTGCCGGACTGCAGAATGCCATTTTTGCCGTCGCAAACCTCTTCATACAGGGGGCTGTCAACTCCTTTGATTCCGTCATGGTGGAAGGAAATTCCGCCGCCGCCAATGCAGATGCCGTTATATACAATGTCATGGCGGCGTTTTATACTGCCTGCTCCACCTTCATGGGACAGAATCTGGGTGCCGGGAAACGGGATCGTGTGCTGAAAAGCTATTTTATCGGTATCGTCTATTCTTTTGCGGCGGGTGCGATACTCGGCGGAGCGTTGTTCTTGTTCGGCAGAACGTTTTTGTCTTTGTTTGCCAATGATGAAGCGGTCATTGAAGCGGGACTTCTGCGCACGCGGATCATGTGTTTTTCCTATGCCGTCAGTGCTTTCATGGATTGTACCATTGCAGCCTGCCGCGGTATCGGCAAAAGTCTTGCGCCTACCGTCATTGTGATTATTGGCTCCTGTGTGTTCCGCGTGACATGGATCTATACCGTGTTCGCCCATTTCCGCACCATTCCGTCGCTGTATCTTTTGTACATTTTTTCGTGGACGATCACGGCAATTGCGGAAATCATATGCTTCACGGTCAATTATAAAAAGCTGGTGGTACAAAAGAATCCGTCCGTCTGTCAATCGTAGCGGAACGGCGTGCAAATGCCTTGCCGTATACCTCTTTCATGGCGGAAGGGCTGCTGAAAACATCGTTTTTGGCAGCCCTTCCTGTTTTTGTATAGATAGCTACGGCGAAAGAGGAGTTCTCTTGAAAACCACCCGTTTGTGATATGCACCCCAAAAGTTAGACACTTTTGGGGTGCATATTTTTATGTCAAGAAAGAACAAAAACTACTCGCCGGAATTCAAGATTCGTGTTATAACAGATATGCGAGAACACCGATTGAGCTATCATGAAACCGTGAGAAAGCATTGGGGAACGAAAACACATTCAGAAGATTGCAAGTACATAAAGGTAGTAAAAGGGTGGGAACGCATATACTTGGAAGAAGGAGCCGAAGGTCTGATGAAAGAAAGACGAGGCAGAGCCTGCGAAGCAAGCGGCAGCTTGTGACCGCTTGCGGTTGGCAGACTTTTTCAGAGAACTTTCAGCCCTGCCGGCACCATACCCTTACAGGGCTGTGCAAGCCACCGGCTTAGCCGGCGGTTATGACTGTATGTTGATACGGAAAGGAACCGACCGGCGTTTATTCGTCGATGTGATGAAAGTCGACGGAGATTTTGCAATGCTCGGCGCAGGCTCCGTGAATCTCAATCAGATAGTCCAGCTCCAGTGTCCCGCTTTCCCGGATGCGGTTCTCCACGCGCAGGGCATGGACACAAATTTCAAAATCGGAGAAGGGGGTATTGTAAAGGCACATATGCCGCCGATCCTTTTCAAATACCAGCGCGGTACGCACGATGCCCGTTCGCATCATGGTGACAATCTCCGGCTGGGTGCGGTCAAAGCCGATGGTTGTAAGGGAGCCTGCCATGCCGGAGAATTCATCCTCCTCATAAACCAGCTCCGTCCGGTTCCCGTCCGTGACCAGCTCTCCCTCCAAAAGAAGTTCGGTCGGCTCCGGCAGTTCTTCCGGATCGGTTGCGTACGGTGCGTTTTCCCCGTCCGTATCCTCTTCTTCCTCATCCTCCTCCGGGTTGCAGTCGTCCTGCCATTCTTCCGGGAAAGGGGTAGACAGCTCTGTGCGGGAGACCAGCATGCGGATCATGATTTTTTCTTTGGTCACGGGTTGGTTCCTCCTTCTTTGTTCCTTTGTCGCAGAAGCTCTTGTGTTTTGAGCACGGCGAGTTGTGTTTTTCCGTCCGGAATTTTCCCTGCCATGACCATGTCGGTCAGTTCACGGAGGGGAATCCGCACGATGTCGATGAATTCGTCGTCGTCAAAATCGGTATTTCCGAAGCGGAGTCCTTCTGCAAGGTACAATTCGATTTTCTCGTTCAGAATCGCAGGGGAGCCGAGATAGCGTCCGAGGTAGGTCAGCTTTTCACAGCGGGCTCCGGTTTCCTCTCTCAGTTCCCGCAGGGCGGCATCGCGCGGGTCCTCTCCCGCAAAATCCAGCTTGCCTGCCGGAATCTCGGTCAGCACCGCGCCTACGGCATAGCGGTACTGGCGGACACAGACAACTTCTCCCTTTTCGGTCAGAGGGAGCACGGCGACCGCTCCGATGTGCCGGATATATTCCCGGAAGCCGGTGGTGCCGTCGGGCAGCCGGATGTCGTCCACATACAGGTGCAGGACTTTTCCTTCAAAGACGAGCCTGGAGTCGATGCAGTCCTCCCGCAGGCGTTCGGTTTCCTCTTGGTCGTTCATTTCTCTGCCTCCTTGGTGTGTCGTATTTCAGCAACTGTATTATTATACTCCGCTTTTTGTGCTTTGTAAAGAAGAACTTGCAAAAATACGGACTTTCTGCTATACTGTAGGAGGTTGATTCAATTGCGGTCTTGTGAAAAACGCGATGGGAAAAATTGCAATTGAAAATGAGCAAAAAGAAAAGCGGGGACTGGAACATGGAGTGCAGAGAGGAACAGGTGCGGACGGCGCTTTTGCTTGGGAACGGTGCTTTGGAAAAGCTGGCGGCGGCAAAGGTGGCGGTATTCGGCGTCGGCGGCGTGGGGGGATATGTCTGCGAAGCGCTGGCGCGCGCCGGAATCGGCGCAATGGATCTGTTTGACCGGGATACGGTTGCACTCTCCAACATCAACCGGCAGATTATTGCGACGCACAGCACGGTCGGGCGAGCGAAGGTGGAGGTCATGCGGGAGCGGATCCTGGACATCTTCCCGGATTGCCGGGTACGGACCTATCCGGTCTTTTATCTTCCGGAAAATGCGGACGAGTATCCGCTGGACGGATATTCCTATGTGGTGGATGCCATTGATACCGTCAGTGCGAAGATTGAGCTTGCGGTGCGGGCAAACCGCTGTGGAGTACCGCTGATCTCAGCCATGGGGGCGGGAAACAAGCTGGACCCGACCCGCTTTTGTGTGACCGATCTTTCCAAAACCTCCGGGTGTCCTTTGGCTCGTGTGATGCGCCGGGAGCTGCGGGCACGCGGAATTCTGCACCTGAAGGTGGTTTATTCCACGGAGAGTGCGGCGCCTCGTCCCTCGGATGCTCCCCGGATGGAAGCGGTCGGAGGAAAGGTTTCGCCGGGGTCGCTTCCGTATGTTCCGGGCGTTGCCGGGTTGATTCTGGCAGGGGAGGTCGTCCGTCAGATTACGGAAGGATAAACTTTTCCGGATAAAACAGTATGCTCCGGGTACCGGAGGCAGGAGGAACGTTGTATGGGAACTTTATATATGGTCGGGAACACACATTTTGATCCGGTCTGGCTCTGGACCTGGGATGAGGCGATGGCATCGATCCGTGCCACCTTCCGCTCGGCGCTTGACCGGATGCTGGAAGATGGGGAGTTCTGTTATTCGTTCTCTTCTCCTCCCGTGTTTGAGTGGATCCGGAAAACCGATCCGGGGATGTTTGAGGAAATCCGCAGTCGGGTGAAGGAGGGACGCTGGGAGCTGGCGGAGGGCTGGTGGAACCAGCCGGATCTGTGGACGGCATCCGGGGAGAGCTATGTCCGGCAGGGGTTGTACGGACAGCGGTATTTGCAGAAAACGTTTGGGATGCGTGCGGTCAGTGTAACCAATGTGGACAGCTTCGGGCACAGTGCCATGCTGCCGCAGATTTTGTCCAAAGCAGGCATCCGGTATTACTGCTTCTGCCGCCCGGGGGAAAAGCATGTGCCGCTCCGGTCTCCGTCGTTCCTCTGGCGGTCTCCGGACGGAAGCACCGTGGAGGCATTCCGCATCGGCGGAAAGGCAGGCAGCGCGTGGGCGTACGATACGGCAGAAGCAATGCAGACGGCGAAGGAGTCAGAGGGGGATATGCTCCTGTTTTACGGCGTGACCGATCACGGCGGTGCTCCCACCAAAAAATCCATCGGACAGATTCATGCGGACCCGGATGCGGTCTTTTCCACGGTCCGACACTTTTTTACGTGTCGCAAGCCGGTGCCGGACATGGTCTGGCAGGGGGAACTGATGACGGGAGACTTCGGCGTTTTCTGCAACGGGGCGGAGGTCAAAAAGAACAACCGCCGGGCGGAGTATCTGTTGCTCAATGCGGAGAAAGCATCCCGGATTGCGGGACGTCCGCACCGGGAGGAGCTGACGCACGCCTGGGAGGATGTGATGTTCAATCTTCGCATTGGAGGGAAGCGCGGCGGTATCTTTGACGGCGGTCAAGTACGGGGAGGACAGCGGAACGGTTTTCCGGCTGGTGAACGGGGAAGGCTCTGTGCAGGACGCGATTCTTCGGGTAGAAGGAAAATCCTGTCCGGTTCGTCTTGCGCCGTATGAAATCCGGACGCTGAAACAGACGGAAGACGGTGCGTTTCTTTCGGTGAATCTGTTGGAGGAGCCGGAAGAGGAAGAAAAATAAAGCCGGAGGAAATGCGCGGCAGGCATTCTTCCTTTGGGCGTGCAGAAGGAGGAAGGGAAATGGAAAAGGTCGGCACAGAGGAGGTTCTGACACCGGCGGCGGTGGAGCGGCTTCTTACCTGGTACCGTGCCGGGCACAGGGATTTGCCCTGGCGGCGCACGAAGGATCCGTACCGGATCTGGCTTTCGGAGATCATGCTCCAGCAGACCCGGGTGGAGGCGGTCAAGCCGTACTATGCGGCGTTTTTGGAGGTTTGTCCCACGGTGAAGGCGCTTGCCGCTCTTCCGGAGGAACGTCTGATGAAGCTTTGGGAAGGGCTTGGATACTACAGCCGGGCGCGGAATCTCAAAAAGGCGGCGCAGGCGGTTTCGGAGCGGTACGGGGGAGAGATGCCGCGGAGCTACGAGGAGCTTCTCACACTGCCGGGGATCGGAAGCTACACGGCGGGGGCGATTGCTTCCATTGCCTATGATGTCCGGGTGCCGGCGGTGGACGGGAACGTTTTGCGCGTGCTGACGCGGCTGTGCAACGATCCGTCTGACATTTCTTTGGAAGAGACCAAAAAGGCATTCCGGGCGGCGCTTTGCCCGGTGATTCCGACATCTGCGGGGGATTTTACGCAGGCAATGATTGAACTGGGGGCGATGGTGTGCGTGCCGAACGGCGCGCCGCAGTGCGACCGCTGTCCGCTTTCGGGCGATTGCAGTGCCCGCACGGCGGGCACTGCGGAATTGCTTCCGGTACGCGCTCCGAAAAAGGAGCGCCGGGTGGAAGAGCGCACGGTGCTCCTGATCCGTGACGGAAACCGCACGGTGCTTTGCCGCCGTCCATCCCGCGGGCTTCTGGCAGGTCTTTATGAGCTTCCGAACGTGTCGGGCTGGCTTTCGGAGAAAGAGGTGCCGGAGCGCATCCGGAGCTTTGGGTTTGAGCCGTTGCAGGTCAGCCATCTGGAGGATGCGAAGCATATTTTTACGCATATTGAATGGCGGATGATCGCCTTTGCGGTGCGGATTGCACCGGATTTTGACGGTGTTTGCGGGGAGCCGGGGATGCTGTTGATTCCGAATGATGTTTTGCATGCGGAATATGCCATTCCGTCGGCGTTTTCCGCTTACACCAAATATTTATAAGAAAATTTCAAGGCAACACCGCAATTCCGACGGTGCAATTGCACGGTGTTGTCCTGAAGGAAAAGCAGACCGTCCGGAAATGGACGGTCTGCTTTTTGCATGTTCGAAAAATGTTTTTGTTCTTTTACGGGGGATAGGGGGATCAGCGCAGTTCTGCAATGTCGAGAATCAGCCGTTCCGTCTTTTCCCAGCCCAGGCAGGGGTCGGTGATGGATTTCCCATAAATACTGCCGCCCGGCTTCTGACAGCCGTCCTCCAGGTAGGATTCAATCATCAGTCCCTTGACAAGGCGGGCGATATCGGCGGAGTGGCGGGTACTGTGCAGAACCTCTTTTGCAATCCGGTTCTGTTCCTCGTACTGCTTCCCGGAGTTGGAATGGTTGGTATCTACGACGACGGCAGGGTTCTGCAACCCGCTTTCCCGGTAGATACAGACGAGATGCTGCAGGTCTTCATAGTGGTAGTTCGGGAAGGATTGCCCGTGTCGGCTGACCGAGCCGCGCAAAACCGCGTGCGCGAGCGGATTGCCGTGGCTTTCCACCTCCCAGCCACCGTAGCTGAAGGTGTGTCCGGACTGTGCCGCACGGATGGCATTGAGCATGACGGAAAGGTCTCCGCCGGTCGGGTTCTTCATGCCGACCGGAATGTCCAGTCCGCTGGCTGTCAGTCGGTGCTGTTGATTTTCCACCGAGCGTGCCCCGACCGCAACATAGGAAAGTACGTCCGCAAGGTAACGGTAGTTTTCCGGATAGAGCATTTCGTCGGCTCCGGAAAAGCCGGTTTCCGCCAGTACGCGGACATGCAGGCGGCGGATTGCCATCAGACCCCGCAGCATATCCGGGGAAGCGCTGGGATCACTCTGGTGAAGCATTCCTTTGTAGCCCTCACCCGTCGTCCGGGGTTTGTTCGTATAGATGCGGGGGACGATGAGAATTTTGTCCCGTACCTTTTCCTGCACGCGCCGGAGCCGGGCGGTGTATTCCAGAACGGCATCCTCCCGATCTGCGGAGCAGGGTCCGATCAGGAGAAGAAGGCGAGAATCCGCTCCGGTGAAAATCCTGCGGATTTCCCGGTCGTTTTCCTCCTTTTTCTGTTTCTGCTCTTCCGTCAGCGGGTACCGATTGATGACATCCTCCGGAATCGGAAGCTTCCGCCGGAATTCCATATTCATAAAAGTTCTCCTGTACCTTTCCAAGAAGGTGATATATCTCTGATTTCGGTTGGTTTGTTTTTGATGCAATGTCGGGCGTTTCGGGTTTTGCTTTTCCGGCGGCGGAATGTGCCGGTCAGCCTTCCGGAGATGTCCGGATGCGGATGCCGAGGGCGGAAAGATCCCGGAAAAAGTCCGGATAGCTCTTTCTTACGGCTTCGGCTCCTGCAACGGTGCCCCCGGTAATGGTGGCAAGAACCGAAAGCGCCATCACAATGCGGTGATCTCCGTGCCCGTTGAGATCTGTTTTGGGTCGGTGCAAGCGTCCCGGCAGAATCTCCACGGAATTTTCCGCGACGCTGACGGAGATGCCGAATTTTTCAAGCTCCTCTGCCATGACCTTTGCGCGGTCGCTTTCCTTGACGGCGAGTCTGCGGGTGCCTGTAAAGCGGGCCCCGGCGTGCGCCGCTGCGGCGGCAAAGAGCATCGGAGCAAGGTCCGGACAGTCCGAAAGATCCGCTTCCGTGGCACCGTGTGCGATTTTTTCCAGGAGCGTACGGCAGACGCGGTCTCCCTGAAGGGAGCTTTCGCAGAGTCCCGTAACGGCGACGTTTCCGCCGAACGTGTTCAGGGCGAGGAAAAATGCCGCCTGTGACCAGTCTCCCTCCGCGCAAACGTCTGCCGGTCGGAAGTGCTGCCATCCGGGAATACGGAACCGCAATTCGTCCGGGTGTTCGACGGTGACGCCGAAGGTTTTCAGGACATCCGTTGTCAGTGCTGTATAAGCGCGGCTTTCGAACGGCTCCGACACCGTGACGGTGCTGTCGCCGGGCAGTGCCGGAAGTGCCAGGAGCATTCCGGAGATGAACTGACTGCTGAGGTTACCAGGAATAGGGTAGTTGCCGGGCGTCAGTTTTCCCTGTACCGTGACTGCGTGTGCGTCCCTGGAAAAAGTAATGCCGCAGCTGGCAAGAAGGGACTCATAGATACCGACACCGCGCTCCAGAAGGCGCGGGGAGCCTGTAAAGATTCCGCCGCCGGAGAGCAGGGAAACGGGGAACAGAAAGCGCAGGGTGCTTCCGCTCTCCCGGCAGGGGAGCGCAGGAAGCGTTCCGCGCTTTTCCGCCGTAGCTCCGGCAAAGCCGCACACGTGGAAGCCGTCTTCCTCCTGCCACAGCTTCGCTCCCATGGCGCGAAGGCAGTCGGCGGTGGCGGCAAGATCCTCGCCGCCGGAAAAGTTGCAAAGGACGCTCTCTCCGCCGGCAAGTGCGGCGCAGATCAGCATCCGGTGCAAAAGGCTTTTTGACGGGGGCACGCGGACGGTGCCGTGTGCCGTTCCCGGCTCGATCCGTACCTTCATGACGGAATGACCTTTGCCAGTACGTCCATGGCTTCTGCGTATCCTTCAAATCCGTGTCCGGAGATGGTTCTTACGGCAAAATCGCGGAGGTAGCTGACGCGTCGGAAGGGTTCGCGTGTTTCCACGGCGGAGAGGTGCACCTCGACAAACGGAATCCGAACCGCTTTCAGCGCGTCCGCAATGGCGATGCTGGTGTGGGTATATGCCGCCGGATTGAGAATGATTCCGTCGGTTGCAAAGAAGTATGCTTCCTGAATTTTATCGACAATGGCGCCCTCGTGATTGGACTGAAAAAACTCCAATTCAATCCCGCGCTTCTGCGCCTCTGCGGAAAGGAAGCGGCAGAGGTCGTCATAGGTTCCGGTTCCGTAAATCTCCGGTTCCCGGATGCCGAGCAGGTTGAGGTTCGGTCCGTTGATGACAAGAATGTTCATGTTGCGGTTCTCCTTTTTGGTCATTGGGAAAGCGATGCAAACGAGGAAAGCGCCAAAGCGGCGGTTTCCTCCACCGTACCGTCTCCCGGAACGGTCATATCGCAGAGCGCGCGGTAGAGCGGAAAGCGCTCCCGGTATTTTTTTTGCATGGCGTTGGCATCCGGGGAAAGCGGTCGGTCCGGGGTGGGGGTGAGAAGTTCCGGAGAGCGGTTGAGAAAGAGGAGAAGTCCGTTTTGCCGCAGGCGCTCCGTATTGCGCGGGTCAAGTACCGTTCCGCCGCCGGTGGCGATGACGGCTCCGTTTTCGGAAGAGACGCGAAGAACCGCTTCGGCTTCCGCTTTGCGGAACGCCTGCTCTCCTTCTGTTTCAAAGATCGCCCGGACGGTCTTTCCCGCGGTGCGGGAAACCATCTCGTCGGTATCGAAAAACGGGCGGTTTGTTTTTTCTGCAAGACGCTTTCCGACACTGCTTTTTCCGGAGGAGGGCATACCGATCAGAACGATATTCCGCTTTTCCGCAAGCACCTTTCGGCAGATCCGATCCACTGCCGCGTCCTCCGCGGCGCTTCCGGTGAACAATGCGGAGGCGTACACCGCCTGCGCCGCAAGCATATAAAGTCCGCCCTCTGCCGCGATGCCGCGCTCCTTTGCCCGCAGAACGAGGCGGGTGGAAAGGGGATTGTAAATGACATCAATCACGCCGCAAAGGGAGGGGAAAGCGTCCGGGTTGATCGGAAGGGCATCATTGTCCGGGAACATGCCGACCGGGGTGGTATTGATGAGAATTTCCGCGTCACTGTGGCGCGCTGCGGCTTCCGTGTAGGAAACCGCGCCGTTTTCCGGACGGCGGGAGACAGTCAGAATCTGCCGTGCTTCCCCGTCCCGCACGACGGCACGAAGGGTCTTTGCCGTTCCGCCGCTGCCGAGCAGGAGCACCTTTTTTCCGGTCACACTGACCCCTGCGTGCCGGAGCAGTGCCGCCGCTCCGGCGTAATCCGTATTATAGCCGTACAGCTTTCCGTTCCGGTTGACCACGGTATTGACGGCACCGATCTTTGCGGCGCTGTCCGAGAGGACATCCAGCATCGGAAGCACGGTTTCCTTGTAGGGAATGGTGACGTTGACGGCGCGGAAGCTTCGGCTTTCCATCAGGCTCCGCACCCCGTCCTCCGACAGCTCACACAGCTCGTAAGGATAGTCCGCGATTGCCGCGTGCACCTCGCGGGAAAAGCTGTGTCCGAGTTTTTTTCCGATCAGTCCGTATTCCATCGGAGCGCGTCCCTCCCCCGGAGAAAGATGTCGGTCCCCCACCGGCTGGTCAGAAGGTCGCAGAGCACCAGCGCCGTCACGCTGTTGATGACGGGGCAGATTCTGCGGAGGATGGCGGGGTCATGTCTGCCGGACACGGCAATTTCGGTATTCTCTTTTTTCAGAAAATCGACGGTCTCCTGCTTTGCGGCGACGGAGGGGGTCGGCTTGACCGCACAGCGGAACAGCACCGGCATTCCGTTGGTGATGCCGCCGTTGATGCCGCCGTTGTGATTGGTTGCGGTCACGATTCTGTCGTTTTCCATCCGGAAAGCATCGTTGCAGGCGGGGGCGCTCGACGCGGCAAAGGCAAACCCGTCGCCGAATTCCACGCCCTTGATGCCGCCGACGGAGAACAGCGCGTGGGAAAGCAACCCCTCCACGCTGTCAAACCACGGCTCCCCGATGCCGGCGGGGATGCCGGAGATCATGGTTTCCGTAATGCCGCCGACGCTGTTTCCCTTTTCCCGTGCAGCAAGAATGGCTTGCTCCATGGCAACCCCCACCTCAGAATTCAGCACGGGGAAGGGGCTTTTGCAGAGCGCGGCGAGATCCGGCTCCTCATCGGAAAATGCCCGGTCGGAAATGCCCGCACAGCTTTTGATATGAGTGCCCAGCGTGATGCCGAGACGGTTCAGTGCGGGGACAAGAATGCCTCCGGCGGCGGTCAGTGCGGCGGTGATTCTTCCGGAAAAGTGCCCGCCGCCGCGCGGATCCTCAAAGCCGTGATATTTGCAATATGCGGTATAGTCTGCGTGCGACGGACGTGCCTGTCCGTACCGCTTTTCATAGTCCTCTGTGCGGCAGTCGCGGTTCGGGATGAGAATGCAGAGTGGGGTTCCGGTGGTCTTTCCGCGGTAAACACCGCTGACGATGCGGTATTCGTCGGTTTCCTGCCTTTTCGTGTCGGTAGCAAAGGCGGGACGGCGCACCCGCAAAAAAGCGTCTATCGCTTCTTTTTCCACGGAAAGTCCGGGGCAAAGCCCATCCAGTACCGCGCCGATCATTTCTCCGTGGCTTTCGCCGAACAGTGTGAGGGTAAGCGCGTTTCCGAAGGTGTTTTTCACAGGGCATCACCGATCCTTTCCGCAATTTGTTCCGGGGTCATCCGGCAGAAGGTATAGCTCCCGACCTGTTCGACCAGGACGGCGACGATGCCGTTTCCGTCGGCTTTTTTGTCGTGGAAGAGCAGGGGAAGGAGGTCTTTTGCACTTCTTGCGCAGGTTGTCGGCAGTCCGTATTTTGCAAGCAGCTTCCGGATTCGCTCCCGCACCGGCGGGGTGCACATCGGAAGCATTCCGACTCCGACGCACTCGCCGTGCAGCCATTTCCCGTCCATCCGGCTCTCGATTGCGTGTCCGACGGTATGACCGAAGTTGAGCACCCGGCGCAGTCCCGTTTCCGCGGGATCCTTTTCCACAACGTCCTGCTTGATCTGCAGGGCGCGGAGAATGGCATGGTCGGTCTCTTCTTTTGTCGGGACGGCGTTCTCAAGACGCTCAAACAGTTCCGCGTCCGAGGTTGCCGCGACCTTGATGATCTCTGCATATCCGGCAGAGAACTGTCTCGGCTCCAATGTGGAAAGCACCTCCGGGTCAATGAGCACCGCACGCGGCGGATAAAAAGCGCCGACCGCATTCTTGACGCCGTCAAGGTCGATGGCGGTTTTTCCTCCGATGGAGGAGTCCACCTGGGCAAGCAGGGTGGTCGGGACGTTGTAAAACGCGATTCCCCGCAAATAAAGTGCGGCGGCAAGTCCGGCAAGGTCGCCGATGACGCCGCCCCCGACGGCGACGACGCAGTCGGAGCGGGTGAATCCGCCCGAAAGAAGAGCGGAAAGCAGGGAGAAGAGGGATTCCGGATTTTTGGTCTTTTCTCCGTGCGGGAGCGTGAGAACGGTTGGATCGGCACATGCCGCGGCGATACTCCGAACATATTTTACGGGCACGCCGTCGTCTGTGACGATCAGGGATTTTCCGCTTTTTGAAAGAATTCCGGTCGCGCGGGACAGGATGCCGCGCTCCAGATAAACGGGATAGGAACTGCTACCGCAGGCAACGGAAAGGTTCATCTTTCTTCTCCTTTATAGGTGCCGGCGAGTTTGAGCCGGTCGCAGAGGGCGGAAAGCTCCCGCAGCATTTCCTGACCGTTCCGGGTATTGATATTTCCTTCCGCTTCGGCGAAGAAATAATAACTCCAGATCAGTTCCTTCATCGGACGGCTCCGCAGGCTCCGGAGATTGTAGTGATGGGCACCGATGATGTCAAGGGTCTGTGCAAGCGCGCCGGCTTCGTTCCGGGTGCTGAATACCAGCAGAAAGTAGTTCCCGCTTCCGCTCTCCCCGGCGGGGGGAAGCTGTTGTGCACGGCTCAGAACCGCGAAACGGGTGGTGTTGGTGCGGGCGGTCTGGACGCTGCTTTCCAGAATCTCCAGTCCGAAACGGTCGGCGCATTCCCGGGAAGCGATGGCGGCGACGGTCGGGTCTTTTTGCTCCGCGACATACCCGGCGGCGAGTGCCGTATTGGAGTAGGGAATCTCCTGCATTCCGTGCCGGCGGAGAAATTCCGCGCACTGCTCCAGCGCCTGCGGGTGACTGACGACGGTCTTTATGGTATCGGTCGTAGCGCCCGGAACGGAGAGCAGGCAGTGTTCCACCGCAAGTTCGATGATTCTGTTGACGTAGAGACTGCCGGAGAAGATCAGATCCATGACGGCTCCGACCTCACCGGCATAGCTGTTTTCCAGCGGGAGGACGGCGCAGTCGTAGGTGCCGTCCTCGACCGAGCGGTAAACCGCGGCAAAGTCTCCGCCGGCGAAGGGAGAGACTTTCGGAAATGCTTTCTGCGCGGCGGCGGAAGCGAATGCACCTGTTTCTCCGCTGTAGACGACCCGGATTCCTTCGCAAAGGCGGGACTGGTAGGCGCGGGAGGTCTTCATGGTATCCCGCAGAAAGGCGGCGTAGTATTCCCGCAGAAGCGGGTCGGAGATGCGGCTGCATCCCGCTTCCAGAACCTTTGCTTCCCGTTCCGGATCCGAGATGGGGAGTGCGTGCTCCTTTTTATACGCGGCAATTTCCCGGGAGGCTTCCATCCGGCGCTCAAACAGCTTTGCCATTTCGGCATCAATCCGGTCGATTTCTTTTCGGCTTTGTTCCAGCGGATGCATCACAGAGGTTCTCCTTTTCGTTTTTTGATTGGTTCCTTCCTTTTTGAAAAAGAAAAAACAAAAAGCGGTTTCCGGAGAGGAAATCGCTCGGTACCTTCCTTCGGTCAAAGGGGAAGCGGGAAGGGGTGGAGTTTACGGGGGATGGTTTGTTTCCGCTCTGTATATTCCCGCCTCCCGGAAAAATACTACAATTAAATTTATTATATCGCGAAACGGAGGTTTGTCAAGCGCGGGAAGGGATTGTTTTAATTTTGTTCACAAATTGGGAAGACCATTGGGAAATTTCCGCTTTTTTGCAACCTTACAAAAGCCTTACAAATGTCTGACAGAAAACGGGAGGTAATGCACGGCAAAAAGCGTTATACTGTTGGCGAACCTAAGAAAAGGAGAAATAAAAAATGAAACAGACAAAAAGAACGGTAAAATCGACGTGGGCGCTTTTGCTGGCACTCCTGATGGCACTGAGCGCGATGTTTGCAATGTCCTGCAAGTCGTCGGAATTTGACAACACGAAGAACATCAGTGTGGTGGCGCGTGAGGACGGAAGCGGAACCAAGTCCGCGTTCATGGAACTGCTTGGACTGAAGGGAAAGAAAGATGTTTCCGGTGTGGTGGTTGCTTCCGGTACCGCCGCGGCTCTTGCGGAGGTGCGTTCCAACCCGCTTGCCATTGCTTACGACAGTCTCGGCTATGTGACCTCGGACGTCAAGAAGCTGAAGGTGGACGGTGTGGAAGCGACCGTGGAGAACATCAAGAACGGTACCTATAAAATTTCGAGACCTTTGCAGGTGGTGTATCAGCCGGAAAAGGAAAATGACGCACTCTGCACAGCATATCTTGCCTTCCTGAAGAGTGATACGGCGCAGTCGATGATCAAGGATCAGGGCTACATCGCTCTGATTGACAACGCGGAAAAGTACACTGTGAATGCGGAGCTATCCGGAACCATCAATATCTCCGGAAGCACCTCGTTGCAGCCGCTGATGCTGGAGCTGGCAAAAAAGTTCCATACGCTTCAGCCGAATGTTGAAGTGATCGTTCAGGGCGGCGGAAGCGGTGTCGGCTATACGAACGCTTCCAACAAGGTCAGCGATTTCGGTATGATCTCTGAAGTCTTTCATGAGGAAAAGGCACCGGGGTGCAAGGTCTATGAGGTAGCGAAGGATGGCATTGCAATCATTGTCAATCCGAAGAACCCGATCGAGAACATTTCGCTTGCCACACTGAAAAACATCTATAATGTGGACGCGGGCGACGCTGCTGTGAAAACATGGGCAGACGCGGAGAAGTGATGAGATGATGATAGACGGGAATATGAGTCGCCGCAGATGCTTCTCAAAGCTCTCGGAGAGAGGCGCAAGGGTGGGATTTTTGCTCTCTGCGCTTTTCTCCATTGCGGCACTTCTGACCATTACGGTTTTTCTGTTTGCCAATGGTCTTCCTTTCATTGCAAAGGAAGGCGCCGGAAACTTTCTGTTCGGTAAGGTGTGGGCACCGCTGGAGGAGCCGCCTTCTTACGGAATTCTTCCGATGATTGTCGCGACGCTGTATGTGACGGCGCTTGCGGTGCTCATCGGGGTGTTGGTCGGTATTTTTACGGCGGTCTGCCTTTATCGGTTCTGCCCTTCGAGGCTGGCATCCCCGGTGCGGCATCTGATCAACCTGCTTGCAGGCATTCCGTCGGTCATTTTCGGTCTGTTCGGCGTATCCGTGATTGTTCCGTTCGTGCGGGATTATCTCTCTCCGAGCGGCGTTGGTTACGGAATCTTCTCCGCCGCGCTGGTGCTGGGAATCATGATTCTTCCCACGGTGGTCAGTGTGAGTCTGGACGCGATGCAGGCGGTTCCGGAAAGCTATTACGAGGGAGCTCTGGCGCTTGGTGCGACGCGGGAGGAGGCAACCTTCCGGATTATGCTTCCTGCCGCAAAGAGCGGAATTATGGCAGGTGTGGTGCTGGCGACCGGGCGGGCGCTCGGGGAGACGATGGCGGTGATTATGGTCATCGGAAACAGCCCGGAGATGCCGCACAGCCTCTTCCAGAGTGTGCGGACGCTGACTGCAAACATTGCGCTCGGCGCGATGGAGCTGAAGGGAGATCCGCAGAAGGCGCTGATTGCTTCCGGTGTGGTGTTGTTTGTGTTTGCTCTGCTTCTGAATGTCAGTTTCTCACTTCTGAAGCGGGAGCCGGACGGAGACGGAAAACAGAGGGGGCGGCGGAATGCAAAATAAACCAAAAAAGACGCTTTCCCGCAGGTTTTTCTCCGGGTTGCGTTATGTTGCCGTCGGAATGACGGTGGTATCTGTTGCGGTATTGGTGCTCATTGTTGTGACGGTGATTGCGGACGGAGCGGGGGAGCTTTCCTATCATCTGCTCTTCGGCGAATATGAAAGTACGGCACCTTCTATTTTTCCTGCCATCGTCGGGACGCTGGAGCTGGTTCTGATTGCGGGTCTGATTGCGGTTCCGCTCGGGGTGGCAAGTGCGGTATTTCTGACGGAATATGCCAACCGCAACGGGATTGCGGTTCGGATCATCCGGGTGGCAACCGAGACGCTGGCGGGAATTCCGAGTATTGTGTACGGTCTTTTCGGGTATCTGGTCTTTGTGGTCGCGCTCGGATGGCGGTATACGATGCTGGGCGGCGGAATTACGCTTGCCGTGATGATTCTGCCGGGGATTGTCCGGTCGGTGGAGGAGAGCATTCTGGCGGTTCCGGTTTCTTTCCGGGAGGGCGCTTATGCGCTGGGTGCCGGAAAGGTCCGGACGGTGTTCCGGATCGTGCTTCCGGCGGCGTCGGGAGGAATCGTGACGGCGGTGATTCTGGCAGTCGGCCGGGTCGTTTCCGAGAGCGCGGTTCTGATTCTGACCGTCGGAATGGTGGTGGATCGGGTACCGGGCGGGCTGTTCTCTCCGGGTACCAGTCTGGCTCTGGATATCTATTATTTTTACTCTTACGGCTATCCTGCGCAGGCGGCGGCGACCTCGGTGGTTCTGCTGGCGCTGGTGTTGGCAATCAATTTTCTTGCCGGCAGGATCGGAAAGGTCATGAAGAAGAAAGCGGGAGGACAGTTATGAGCGAAGAAAGCAAAAGCACGGAAATTTCGGTACGGGACTGCAATCTGTGGTACGGAGAATTTCACGCGCTGAAGAATATCAATGCGGATTTCCCGGAAAAGGAAATTACGGCGCTGATCGGTCCTTCCGGATGCGGAAAGTCCACGTTTCTGAAAATTTTCAACCGGATGAACGATCTGGTTCCGGGATGCCGGATTACGGGAAGCTACCGGATTGGCGGGACGAATATTTTTGCGAAGGAAACGGATGTGACGTTGCTTCGCAAGCAGGTCGGAATGGTATTCCAGAAGCCGAATCCGTTCCCGATGAGCATTTACGAGAACATTGCATTTGCCCCCAAAACCTTCGGTGTGAGAAAAAAAGCGGAGCTGGATGAGATTGTGGAGCGTTCGCTCCGCCGGGCAGGCATCTGGGAGGAGGTCAAGGATCGGCTGCGCCGCAGTGCGCTCGGAATGAGTGGAGGTCAGCAGCAGCGGCTTTGCATTGCCAGGGCGCTTGCGGCGGAGCCTGCGGTGCTTCTGATGGATGAGCCGACCTCGGCACTGGATCCGATCTCCACGGGAAAGATTGAAGAATTGATGGAAGAGCTGAAAAGGGATATGACCGTGGTGATTGTGACGCACAACATGCAGCAGGCAACGCGGATTTCCGACCGTACGGCATTCTTCCTTCTCGGAGAGCTGGTGGAGTACGGTGACACGGAGCAGATTTTTTCCACGCCGCGTGATCCGCGGACGGAAAATTACATTTCAGGAAGATTCGGCTGATTGCGGGATTGCAAAAAGAAGGAGAATATGTTATAATGAGTATCAGAAGCAAATATGAGTCGGAACTCTCGCGGGTGTTTACCAAGCTGATCGGGATGTGCCATGCCACCGAGCTCGCCATTGAAAAATCGGTGACGGCGTTGCAGATGCGGGATGCGGAGCTTGCCCATGAGGTTATGGACGAGGACAAGAACATTGACAACACCGAGCGGGAGATTGAGCAGGACTGCCTCAAGATTCTTTTAATGGAGCGTCCTGTGGCAAGCGACTTCCGGGATGTTTCTGCGGCGCTGAAGATGATTACGGATCTGGAGCGGATTGCCGATCAGGCGGCGGACATTTCGGAGATTTCTTTACAGTTCGGCAAGGAAGCTTTTATCAAGGAGCCGGAGCATATTCTGCAGATGGCGAAGCTTGCCGGGGCGATGGTGAAGGACGGCGTACAGAGCTATATCAACCGGGATCTGGAAACGGCACGCGGTCTGGATCGGCGGGACGACCGGGTGGATGAGCTGTTTGAAACGGTCAAGCGGGATCTGATCGGGCTGATCCGTGAGAACCCGGAAAACGCCGATCAGGCGATTCTGTTTATGATGATCGCAAAGTATCTGGAGCGGATCGGCGACCACGCGGTGAACATCGGCGAATGGGTCGAATATGCAGTAACGGGGTATCACAAAATCGGCTGAGAGGAGACGGAAATGGACGGGAAACAACGGGTTTACGCAGTGGACGACGAGGAAGCCATCCGGGAGCTGTACAGGTATGCTCTGGAGGATGCAGGTTTTGAGGCGGTTTGTTTTCCGGACGGGCAGTCTCTTCTGGATGCGGTACGGAAGGAAAAGCCGGATCTGCTTCTTCTGGACATTATGCTGGACGGAATGGACGGTTATGAGATCCTTGAGCGTCTGCGGCGGCAGGAAGGAGCGGATTTTCCCGTAATTATGGTTTCCGCAAAGGGAAGCGAGATCGACAAGGTGAAAGGGCTGAACCTCGGCGCCGACGACTATCTTGCAAAACCGTTCGGGGTTCTGGAGTTGATTGCACGCATCCGTGCGAACCTGCGGCGGAGCACACCGTCGGCAGAGGTTCACCGCTATGTCTGCCGCGGGCTTGTGCTGGACGAGAGCCGGCACGAAATTCAGGTCAACGGTGCGGCGGTTTCCGCAACGGCGAAGGAATACGAGCTTTTGAAGGTATTGCTCCGGAACCGCGGAACGGTGCTCTCGCGGGACCGGCTTCTGGATACCGTGTGGGGAGAAAACTATGGAGAAACGCGGACGCTGGATCTGCACATCGCGCAGGTACGCCGCCTGATTCATGGCTCCGGTGCCGAGATCAGAACAGTACGCAGTGTGGGGTATATGTTGGAATGAAAAAGAGATATGTATGGTTCAATATCGCGGTTGTGGCGCTGGCACTTCTGATCTTTTTCGGGTTCGGAATTGCCGTGACCGAAAGCAACCATTATGAAGAAGCCAAGAAGAAGATCATTGAGGTGACGGACATCTACGCGGGCACCTATTCGGATCCGGCAATCACGGCGCAGAAGCGTTCGGAGGAGATTCGGGTCACGGTGATTGACGCTTCCGGAAAAGTTCTTGCGGACAGTGAGGAGGTCAATATTGCCGGGATGGGAAACCACATCGACCGGGAGGAAATCCTTGCCGCGCTGAACGGAACGCCGAAAACGGTCATCCGCAGGAGCGAGACCCTCGGCGTGGACATGGTGTATTATGCCGAACGGGTAGAGAGAGGTGACGGATATGTGTTTATCCGCACTGCCATTCCGGTGCAGAGCACCCGGAGCTATGTGGTGCAGACCATTCCTCTGATGGTGATTGTAATGCTCGGCGTGATTCTGGCAACGGCGATGCTCTGCATTTTCCTCGGCATGCGTCTGCTCGATCCGATCAAGCGGATCGGAGCATCCCTGCGGCAGGTACGGACGGGGGAGTACCGTCCTGTGCTGGCAGACACCGGGGATGAGGAAATCAACGGGGTCATTTCGGAAATCAACGATATCAGCCGGACGCTTCAGGAAACGCTGACGGCGGCACAGGAGGGGGAACGCCGGCTGGACTATCTGCTGGATCACATTTCGGACGGGATTGTGGTGCTGGATGCCGGGAGCGGGATGATCCGGCTGTGCAACCAGGCGGCAACACAAATCTTTGAGCTGGAAAAGCCGGTTTCCAAACCCTATACGGTGCTTTCCGCCAATGAGCAGTGGAACGAAAATATCCGGGTGCTTCTGGCGGAAAAGAAAAACGTGGCGGGAGAGCTGAAAACCGAGCGGCAGATTCTTTCCTACAGTATGCAGGTGCTGGAAAACGGGACGGCGGTCATCGTTCTTTCGGATATTACGGCGGAGCGGAACAGCAGCCGGATGCGCAGTGAATTCTTTGCAAACGCCTCGCATGAGCTGAAAACGCCGCTGACGGCGATCAAAGGGTTCAATGAGATCATCGGAATGAAGAGTACGGATGAAGAAATCCGGAAGATGTCCGGCAGCATCGGAAAAGAAGCGGATCGCATGATTGCGCTGATCGGGGATATGCTGGAGCTTTCTTCACTGGAGAGCGGAAAAGAGCTTCACCCGGAGCGGTTGGATGCACGCGCGGTTGCGGACGAGGTGGCGGAAATGCTTTCCGGTCTTGCCGAAGAGAAAAAAGTGCAGCTCACCATAGAAGGCGACGGAAAGGTCTTTGCCGAGCGGGAGCATCTTCTGGAGTTGATGAAGAATCTGGTCGAAAATGCCATTCGTTACAACCGTCCGGGCGGTTTTGTCCGGGTGACGCTTTCGGGTCGGAAGGGGCTTCTTCTGACGGTGGAGGACAACGGCATCGGAATTGACGCGGAGCATCAGGGGCGTATTTTTGAGCGCTTTTACCGCGTGAACAAGTCCCGCTCACGGGAAACAGGCGGCACCGGCTTGGGGCTTGCCATTGTCAAGCACATCTGTTCCATTTATCATGCAGAGCTGACGTTGAAGTCCTCGCTGGGGGTCGGTACGGAAATTACGGTGCATTTTCCGTCGGATTTTGAAAGTGCGGAATAAAAAGAAAAAGACGGCGCTTTCTGCCGCGGAAGAAATTTTCCTGCGGTCGGAAGCGCCGTTTTGTCATACATGATTTTGCTGTTGGGGGTTACAGGTTCAGAAGGGTGCGGAAGGGCGTGATATAGCTTTGCGCCCGTTCTGCGGTGGCAGCTTCCGCGAAGATGCGCAGGAGCGGCTCGGTGCCGGAAAAGCGGCAGATGACAAAGGAGTTGTCCGCAAAATAGACCTTGCAGCCGTCCTCATAATTGACTCGTGTAATCTTTGCCGCTCCGAAATCGGGGAGCCGCCGGTCGGTCATCAGCAGTTTTACGATTCCTTCCTTTCGTTCTGCGGGGAAGGCAAGGTTGGATTCCACCATCCGGAAGGTACCGAACCGGCTCTCCAGCATTTCCAGCATCTGCGCGGGGGTGGAGCCGGTGGAGCAAACCATTTCGATGAAGAGGGATGCCGCGTAAATGGAGTCTTTTCCGTGGATGTGCCCGCGCACTGTCAGCCCTCCCGAGGACTCCCCGCCAAGCACTGCGTGGTAGCGGTCGATGGCGGAGGAAATATATTTGAAGCCGATGGGAACCTCATAGCATTCCTCTCCGAAGGATTCCGCAATTCTGTCCAGCATATGCGTGGTGGCAAGGTTTCGCACTACGGGTCCCTCCCAGCCCTTATAGGCGTGCAGATAGTAATAGAGCAGGCAGAGAATCTCATTGGCGTCGATATATCTTCCGTTCTCGTCCACGACACCGAGACGGTCGCCGTCGCCGTCAAAAGCAATACCGAGGTCGTATTTTCCGTCCACCACTCGTCCGCGCAGATCCTTCAGTCTGCTTTCGGTCGGCGCCGGGATGCCGCCGCCGAAATAGGCGTCCTTGTTGTCGTTGATCATATCCACCGTGCACCGGAGGGTATGAAGAATGACCATGAGCGGGTAGATGCCGGAGCCGTGCATGGGGTCAAACAGAATCCGGAGGGCACGGTTTTTGACGGCATCTCCGTTGAGCTTGCCGAGAATATGATCGATGAAGCCGTTGAAGGGGGCATGCAGATACTGTGCCAGTCCCGCCTGAAGCGCTTTTTCGATGGAAAGCGTCTGGATTGCGGTGCCGGCATCCGCCGCGATCAGAGCCTCCAGCCGTTCGGTGGTTTCCACCGGCGCGTCTCTGCCTTCCTCCACGATCAGCTTGATGCCGTTATAGGAGGCGGGATTGTGGCTTGCGGTGACTTCCAGCCCGTAATGCAAATTCCGGTTCTGCACGAGGAACATAATCAGCGGAGTCGGGGTACTGCGCTCCATCAGAATGACGGGAAAGCCCATGGCGGTCATGACTTCCGCAATCCATGCGGAGGCGCTTTCCGACAGGAACCGACGGTCATAGCCGATGACGATCGGTTGATCGGTTTTATTTTCTTCCTTTGCCAGAAGGCAGACTCCGCGTGCAACCCTTTGGATGTTCCGCTTGGTAAAATCATCGCCGATGACACCGCGCCAGCCGCCGGTCCCGAACCGGATTTCGGCTTCGCGATAGGTTCTTTCTTCCGTTTTCAAATCCTATCCCTCCGTATTTTCCTGTTCTTTCTTTTGCCGTTTCGTTCTTCATTTTCATTATAGCGGCTTTTTTCGCTTCTTTCAATACTTCTGCCGAAAAAGTGGCGAAATTGAAAGTCCAGAAGCGAAAATAAAAGACGGTGTGCGGTCGGATGGAACAAGACGCTTCTTTTTCGCGCAAAAACAGTTTTTTTAGTCGAAGGTCTTGCAAAATGAGCAGGTTTCGTTTATAATAGAGAAGTTAACGATGATTCCCTCTGCCAATGTGGGCAAGGGTTGAATTTTTTCTCTGCCGCGGGCAGAGAAATTGAGGAGGAAAGAACAAACATGAAAATTCTGGTGATCAACGCGGGAAGCTCTTCCATCAAATATCAGCTGATTGATATGGAGAACGAAAAGGTTCTTGCAAAGGGACAGGCAGACCGAATCGGTATTGATGGCGGCAACTTCAAGCAGAAGGTGGACGGACGGGCGGACTACAAGATCGACGTGCAGATGAAAAATCACGGCGAGGCGGTTCGTCTGGTTCTGGACACGCTGACCTCCGCAGAGCAGGGCGTGATTTCCTCGCTCTCTGAGATTGCTGCGGTCGGACATCGGGTTCTGCACGGCGGAGAAAAGTTCTCCGGTTCGGTCATCATTGACGAAAAGGTCATTGCCGCGATTGAGGAGTGCTGTGAACTGGGACCCTTGCACAATCCGCACAATCTGACCGGTATCCGCGCCTGCGAGGCGGCGATGCCCGGTGTTCCGCAGGTTGCCGTGTTTGATACAGGCTTCCATCAGACCATGCCCGACTTCGCCTACCTGTATGCGCTCCCGTACCGTTATTATGAAAAATATCATATCCGCCGCTACGGCTTCCACGGAACCAGCCATCGGTATGTCAGCCTGCGTGCGGCGGCATTGCTGGGACGGAATGATTTGAAGCTGGTGACCTGCCATCTCGGAAACGGTTCCTCCGTTTGCGCGGTGAAGGACGGCAAGTGCTTTGATACTTCGATGGGTCTGACGCCTCTGGAGGGCATCATGATGGGAACGCGCTGCGGGTCGATTGATCCTGCTATTGTTCCTCTGATCATGAAAAAAGAGAATATGACTCCCGATCAGGTGGATCATATGATGAACAAGGAGTCCGGCATGCTCGGCGTGACCGAGAGAACCAGCGACAACCGCGACATTGAGACTGCCGCCCGCGAGGGAGACAAGCGCTGCCAGCTGGTGGAAAACATGCTGGTGCATCAGCTCACCAAGTTGGTCGGTGGATATGCGGCTGCCATGGGCGGTGTGGATGCGATTACTTTTGCAGGCGGTATCGGGGAAAACAACCCGCACTACCGGAGCCGTCTGGCGGCAAATCTGGCGTTCATGGGTGTTAAGATTGATGAGGAAGCCAACCAAAAAGCAATCCGCGGGGCGGCTGAGGTGGATATTTCCGCTCCCGACTCCAAGGTGAAGGTGCTGGTGATCCCGACCAACGAGGAATTGATGATTGCGAAAGATACCGAAGAGCTGGTGCGGAATGCGAAGCGCTGAGGCGGAAGCGAAAGACTACGCGGCGAGGCTCTTTAAAATCCGGATTGCGGAGGAGAGATATGGTAGAGGCGATTGAAACCTTTTTCCTGGAGACGGTCGGAAAAGAGCTATGCATTTTTTTCTGCTCAATGCTCCCCATCATTGAATGCCGCGGTTCCGTTCCGCTGGGAGCGGCGCTCGGACTTCCGTTCTGGCAGACGTTTCTGCTCAGTGTTGCTGGGAATCTGCTTCCGGTTCCTCTGATCCTTCTTTTGATCCGAAAGATCCTGCAATGGTTTTGCAGAAGCCGGGTGCGCTTTTTCCGGGCGATCGGGCAATGGCTCAACCGCAAGGTGGAAAAAAACAAAGGGAAGATTGAGAAATATTCCTATCTCGGAGTCATGCTTTTTGTGGCGATTCCGCTTCCGGGAACAGGCGCGTGGACGGGATCGCTGATTGCGGCGGCTTTGGAGCTGCATCCGGTAAAATCTTTCCTGTCCGCAACAGCGGGGGTTCTGATTGCAAGCGTGATTATGACGGTAATCAGTTACGGAATCGCGGCGATTTTCTGACGCGGAAAAATTGATCAGGCAAAAAGAGGCGTACATGGTGTGCGCCTCTTTTTTTACCTGAGTTGGGGTGAAAGTAAAAAGCTTTGTCGAAATTCGTCGGAATGCACAAAAATAATCGGATGGGTTGACAATAAATTCTTTATATGGTATACTCTTAATGATAGGCAGATTTTTCCGGCGCAATACAGAAAAAACCGGAGAGAAGCGGCATGTTTTTTCCGGAAAGATGGGGAGAAATATGCCGCTTTTTTGTCACAGGGAGGAGGGCAGAAAATGTCATTTGCAATGCAACGCAGGGAGGAAAGGCGCAGAGTGAGGGTTCTGCTCTTACTTTTCTGAGCACGTGAGGGCGTGCTTTCTGCAAAAGGAGAAAGCCGGAAGGGACTGCTTGCACAGAGGAGGAAGCGGGTGCGGCTTTACTGCCCTTACGTGCCGTCGGATGGATACAAGAGGATTTTTCGAAAAATTTGTTCCGCGTTTTGTGTAGCCGTTATAGGAATGTTTTTGCAACTGAGAATCAATCATTTTACGGAAAGGACACAAATTACAATGAAAACAAAAAGAACAATGAGAAAAACAAAGTACTTGTCCCGATGGTTTTCCACCCTTGCGTTCCTTTTAAGCCTTTTGATGATTTTTGGAAGTCTGCCTGCCCAAGCAATCGGTGGTATGGACTCCGATGGGACTTACGAATTACCACCGGAAGAATCTGAGGAGTTTTCAACGATTCATGAGGACGTTGATGAAATTGAGACCGAAGAAATGACGGACCTGCGGGAAGAGAATGTCAAGCATTTTCAGTTGCCGGACGGAAGCACTCAGGCAGTGGTCTATCCGGGAGCGGTACATAGAAAGGATCGGAACGGGGACTGGCAGGACATCGACAACCGGCTGTATCTGAGCAGCAGCCGTCTCGGAGAGACGGGCTATGCGACGGCAGACGGACGGGTTCGGGTCGGCGAGAACCTGAGCGCCGGGACACTTCTGACGATCTCGGAAAACGGCTATGAGATTACGCTTACTCCGGTCTCCAATGGCGGTCACGAGGTGGCGAGCATTGGCGGAACGGCATCCGCGCAGGGAGTCGGAACGGTGGTCACGGACGATATGACAAGCCTTGCGGAGGTTCTGAATCACGCGGGACGTGCGCAGATTTCGGACGATGACACGGCAGAGGAAAAGCTGGCGAAGCTGAAGGCGGTGGAGAACCGGACGACGGTGAAATACAACGCTTTCCGGCAGAATGCGGCGCTGGAATATGTGCTGGACGGGAACGATGTGAAGGAGAACATCATTGTCAGCACCAGAGGCGAGAGTTATTCGTATGCGTTTACGCTCCGCCTGGAGGGTCTTGCCGCAGTGCTTTGCGCAGACGGCTCGATTGAACTGAAGGACGCAGAGAGCGGCGAGACGAAGTATCTGATGCCGGCTCCGTACATGTATGACGCGGAGGGGAACCTCTCTGAGGATGTGCACTACAACTTTGCGGATCGCGGGAACGGGGAATATTATATTGCCGTGATCGCTTCTCCGGAGTGGATCAACGAGAGCGGCAGAGCGTTTCCTGTGACCATTGATCCGACGGTGACGATACCGAATACGGGGATCAAGAGCACGTTGTTCAGCCAGCGGAATCCGGATACGAACTATGGAAACCTCGGCGAAGGGGAAATTGACGGGACGGATTTCGGACTGTTCAAGTTTGATCTTCCGTATTTTCCGGAAGTGGTGACGATTAACAGTGCAAAGCTGTATGTATATATGGAATATTCTCCTACACTTGACAGCAATCCTGCGGAGATCGGAACCTATTATATCTACGAGGAATGGGAGCCGGAAACCGTGACGGCAAGGTCGCTTTTTGCCAAGTCCTCTGATGCCATCTGGGATTATGAGACGACGACAACGGTATTGCAGCCATTTTTGAATCCGCAACCGGCAGAATTCAATATTCTTCCGTTTGTGGAAAGCTGGATGCGCGGAAGCTGTAACAATAATGGAGTTGCAGTGCGTTATATCAATTATCCGACTTATGTTCCGTCCGTAAAATGCTACACGTATTTTTCCAACACCAGCACTTCTCTGAAGCCGTATGTGGAGTTCAACTATCTCGGATACCTTGCCAGCGGTGTATACTCGTTTAGTAGTATTGCAAAAGGAGCGTACTGGATATCTGTGAAGGATGCGGTTTACCTACCGGAAGGAGAGGTAATTGAGAAGCATCGCTTCGCAAAATATCCACACCAAAACATTACAGAGGAGGAGTATCGTGCAGGGCTGTTCAAGGTATCCCGCGTGATAGGTGAGGATCGATATATTCTCCGCTCTATGTTGGACAATACACTTACCATTGGTTCGGTAGCTTCAAATGAGTTTGGCGTGCAAAAATTTGTTACTAAACGGATTCCAGCAGAAGATGCTTTGGTTTCCGATGCTGATACTTTTTACATTGATGTTGAAATTGGGGGAACAGCCCTACGTTCCTACACCATGAGTAATCGCGCTATTGCTATAGCGAATACTTCCAATTCCAATTCCGATCTGGTTGGCGATTACGTAACATCTTCGCATTCAAAATGGAAGCCACATCGGTATACCGGAATAGATCGGTATGGAATTGAGATGTGGGATTCAGCAAATGGAACAACGTGTACTGGGAAGGATTTTGAAGTTACCGGAATTGGATGGTCAACGGTCAAAGGCATCAATGCGCCCGTTTTGGAAGTCAATTCTTCCGTTTCTGCGGATGCGACCAGTGAAAAGACCGATACCGGGTTGAACGTAATGCCTCATCTACCGGGAAGTGTGCAGATTTGCGCTAAATTGGTGGGCTTTTCCAATCAAAATACTGTTTATTATACTACGACACATTCCGTTGCTGTTGAATTGCCGATCCCAGAAGAAGTTTATTTCTTTAAGAATTACGGATACCAAAATGCGTATATGCAGATTAATAATAATGACGGTAGTCATGATTATTCCACTCCCGGCGCGATTATGGAACTGTGGGGTTTCAGCGGGGAAGCACAGCAAAAGTGGCGATTGGAGCACGTAAGAAATGGGTATTACAAAATCGTGTCATGCAAAAGCGGGTTAGTTCTTTCTGTCAATGCAAAGTATCTAACAGTTTCCGATAAGGCAATTTTGCAGGAACCTTATACTGGTGCCGACCGGCAACAATGGAATTTTGAAAGATTGGATAACGGAAGGTGGGTTATTCGACCGCTTTCGGCAAGAGGGGATAAAAAAGATTTTTGCTTGTGTGCAGGTTTTGCTTTATCCACTAATGGAACCGATGTAGAACAACGATATCGTAATGCGGATGATGGCTATATGGCTGAGTGGACCTTGCAGTGTCAAAATATTAGATTAAATACGCCGCATATTATGCAGGTAACTGGATCATGGTGTTGGGTTGCTTGTGCTCAAATGTTAGCAAGAACATATGTACCTACTCAGGCAAACGATGGTTCCACACAGTCAATATTAGAAGAGCAACGCCGAGCAGTATACTATGTTTTTGGGGATCCCTCTGCAACTGCTGATACTTATGATTGGGTAAATGATCCACAGAATCTTAACCAAAAAAAAGGAATATACTCTGATGTAGCCAAAGCGGCGGCATATTTTTCCTCATGTAAAGATGTTCATGATACGTACGTTGGGTACGCTTCGCCTTATACAGAGGATGTGTTACTCAGGTTAATTTTGGATGGAAATCCAGTCGTCCGCATGTATGGTTGGGCAAGATATGATTTTTCCGCTCGTCCATCTAGCAGTGGAATATTGAATGTTTTGGAAAACTTGGTTCCAGATATTGGTGGACATGTTACGATTATCTGTGGAGCCAGATGGTCAGAACCTGAAGGATGTTATAAATATACAGTTCTTGATCCACAAAAAAGTCGAAGTGAAGAATATACTTATAATGAATTGCTATGTAACTGTGTTCAGAATGGTAGCCAATATACAACGTCTTTCTGGTTTCCTTCAGTGGTTAGGAAGAACGAGTATAGTACTGAAACATGGTTGCAAGGCATTACAGCAAGAGAATACCAGAATTGAGGAATGACGCTATGAAGCAAATGAGGTATGAACGGGTACTATACTATTTGTATTTAGTGATATTGTTGCTCCTGTTGGTTTTTTCAATGGTTACCGTGTCGGTTTTTGCCGATACGGCGCCTTGGAATCCGTCGGAAGAATTGTGTGACAACAATGGGAAAACGGTTCCGGAAATTTTGGAGGCGGCACATCTGGATGAGATTACGGCGGGGTATCTTCTTTCCGTGTTTCCGGAGCTTTCCGATTCTGGACTTACCAATCTTCGGGTGGAGCGTTCCTCTCCGATCGTATGTTTTGTCGTTCCGGAGGATTTTGCGGAGTTTATGGAGGAACGACTTTCCGACAATGGTTTTTGCAGGGAACTGCTGGGACAAGAGTTGGAGATTCTGGTCCCGCTGGTTGGAGAATCTGATACCGGTGGGGTGATTTTCGGAACTGTTTGCGTGTACGACGGCGGTGGGGGCATGTATTCCAAAACCTTTGAGATTTTTGATCGCTCGGAATCCGGAAAGAATGTTTCCGTCTTTGATGCTTTTGGTCAGGTGGATGCGGTATGCTCGGCAATGGATGCCGGCGCATGTCTTGAAAAAATATGTGTACGGCTTTCATCCACCCCCGTCTGGAATGGGCGGGCAAGACTTCTTTTGGTTCAAACTGAAAAAGGTAATTTTGTTTATGATTTCGATCATACGGGAAATGGACAGAAAGAGAACAAAGCGAATTTTTGCTCCGTTGGGGTATATGCTTCGGAGCGTCGTGCTTATGAAGCTCGGATTCGGAAGGAGTCGTCCGGTTGTGACGGGTTCCAATTCTTTATGAATGGCGGGCCATTTGCGGTTTTGATGGGAATTTTGGTCTATGTAATGCTTCCGCTTTTGGTATTTAGTATAATTTTTGCAGTGGTTGTTACGGTGATTCGAAAAAAGCGGAAAAAGGCTGTTCCAAAGGGCAGAGATATAGAAAACTGATGCTTGACTGATCTGTCTTTGGGAGATAAAAGCCCCGCCGGAAGAAACTCCGGCGGGGCGGGCTGGATGAGCGATTCCTTCTGCGGTTGTTTGCAGAGAAAGGAGAAAAGAAAAAATGAGACGCATTTCGGTTTTGATACTTTTGGCAGCGCTTTCCGGAGTTTTGCTGCTTTCCTCCTGCTTTCCTGCGTGGAAGCCTGGGGAGGAGCAGACTTCTATCCGGGAGGAAGTAACGACACCAGGGCAGGAAAATCCACCGGAGCCTCCGAACCCTTATGAGATGAGACTGGTGAATGAGATTACGCTGGAAAATCTTCCGAAGAGTGAAAGAACGAAAGAATTGAAAAATCTGACGTTTTCAAGCTCTTTCCTATCTTCTTCTTTAACGCATGATTCAAGGGTATTGGATTCCATCCGGGACTCTTATCAATTGGCTTCCCATGTCAGGATTTATAATCTGCAACAACAAAAGCAATGGCTGACCATTGAATATATGCAGAAAATTGATGATTCCCATCTTTTGTTGGTGTTTGGAATGCGTGATCTTATAGAAAAAGCGCGTCCGGATTGGGAAGAATTCAACGAAGCATATTGTTATGTTGTATTCAGAAGAACCGCAGAGGAACAGTGGGTATTGACTACTGAATACTATATGTGTACCAAGACGCTTTCTTCTAAAGATTTTGACGTGGTACAGGTCGGCGACAGCGCAACGAAAGTGGGAGAGCTTGAGCCATCCGTCCGGTTTGAATTGGCAAGAGCAGGAGAACATCTTATGTTTCCTGCAACTTCTGTCTCCTCCCCCGCCTCTCCGACAGTCTGCTGGCTTTTGCTGAGTGACGGTGTACTGGAACTTGAATTTCAATCGGATTTTTCACAAAAGCAGGAAAGAGATATGGCTTATCTGTCGGATTACTCTCTTGTTTCCAAGACATTTCACCCATACGGAAGTACGAAAGAACGTTTCAGCATTCTCAGAAGCAAGGTGCCGGTGGAGCTTCCTGAGGGAATCCCGGGACGTGCAAAATAAGGGGATTTGAAGAAGAACATCCAAAAGCCCCACCGGAGTTTTTTCCGGTGGGGCGGGAAGGATGAGCGATTCCTTCTGCGGTTGTTTGCAGAGAAAGGAGAAAAATGAGACGCATTTCGGCTTTGATGCTTTTGGCAGTGCTATCCGGCGTTTTGATGCTATCCTCTTGTTTTCCTGCGTGGAGACCGGGGGAGGGGACAACGGCTGGCGGAAGCGGCGATATTTTTTCGCCTGAAATTGCGCTGGAGCCGGACAAAACAGATTTTCCATCCTATGAAGATGCCTTACGGGTGCAGCCGGGAATGACTCTGACGGAAGCAGAGGCTTTTGTCGGAAAGCCGCAAATGGTTTTTGGGTCAGGCTTGACCTATGTGGCTTATCGGTTGGACGGATATTGGATGGATGCCAGAGTCACGCCGGGGTCGGGGCAATGGATGATTTGCGGAACCCAAATTTATTCTCTGAAAGCGGTTCCGGAAGCAATCATTGCCGCAGAAGCTCCGGATGACGTGAGTGGGTGGGTCGGGAAGAACATGACCGACCTGGAGCGATGGGCGGCGTTCAGTGCCTCTTTGCAAGGTGGCGAATATGACCCGGCAAGTCATGCAGAGTTGAAGATCGGAGATTTGCAGCTTTCCGGAGACTATTATGGTCAGGAATATGCGAATTTTTCAAACCGACCTTCTTTCCTGTATTCCGGTGAAGAAAGCGCTTTTGCTCTGCGTCCGGACGGAGCGCTTGCCCGATATCAGCCGCACAGCTTTCCGAATTTGGGAAAGGCAAAAACGGAGACGGAAATTCTGCGTCTTGCGACGGCATTTTTGGGGGAGTTTGCCGATCCTTCCGACTATCGTGTGACAATGAAGCAGGTATCTTCACAGGAATATGAGGTCTCAATTCAGAAGTATCTTGGGGAGGTTCCTACGCTGGATGCTGCCCGATTGGTGCTTCGGGAGGATGGCGTCATCCGGATATACGAGGGAGATCTGCTTGGAACCGTTCCGTCGGATACGGTATTGCCGGAGTTTCCGGAGGCGGAGCTGAAGGCGGCAGCTCTTGAAAGAGTGAAAAAGCTTTGGAAAAGTGCGGCGACGGTCTATGGGGAGCCGGAAATCGGAATCTTTATGGGAGCCGGAAACGCTCCGACCGTGATGTCAACCGTCTGGATCGAGGTCTCCCGCAAGGACGGAACCGCTTCGGAAAAGCACGGGTATCGTTTGGTATTTGAAACAAAGCAGGTTCGGGATCAGGAGGTCTGGCGGTCTGAGGAATATCGTCCGACCACGTAAGCAAGACGGAGAAGATATAGAAATCCGATGCCTGACCGCTTCGGAATCAAACGCAAAAAATGAGATTACCTTTGAGGGAATCGGTGTGCCCGGCACCGGTTCCCTTGTTGTATTTTGCCGTTTATCGACATGATTCTGCATTTTTGGATGTCGGAATGTGTCGATTGATTTTTTACAAAAACGTCTTGACAAATATTGGAAAATATGTTATTATTGACATGTAAAAAAATGGAAGCGAAAAATGGAAGAAAATAGATTATAAAACACAAGGAGGGCAAAATAATGGATTGGAAAACAACCATTCGCGCAGTGAAGATCCCGATGGGACACTTGCTCTTGCTTTTTTCTGCACGGAAGCTTGCATTGCTTCCGTGCAGGGAAACGGACAGCGGGAAAGTTTTTTCGGAACCGTACCGGGCAGAAAAGGAAGAATGAAAACAGAGGAGAAAATCCTCGAAGGAACCTATAACATATAATAAGAAAGGATGTTATTATGAAAACAAAAAAGTCTACCCGTTTCTTCTCTTTTGCGGCGTTTGTTCTGAGTCTTATCATGATTTTCGGAGCGTTTCCGGCATTTGCCTTTGGGGACGTCGGGGAACCCGCAGAAACCGGAAGATATCGGCTGTCGGAGCCGGCGGAACAAACGACGGTGCACGATGAGCTTGATGAGATCGAAACCAAAGAAATGACGGACTTGCGGGAAGAGAATGTCAAGCATTTTCAGTTGCCTGACGGAAGCACTCAGGCAGTGGTCTATCCGGGAGCGGTACATAGAAAGGATCGGAACGGGAACTGGCAGGACATCGACAACCGGCTGTATCTGAGCAACAGCCGTCTCGGAGAGACGGGCTATGCGACGGCAGACGGACGGGTTCGGGTCGGCGAGGGTCTGAGCGCCGGGACACTTCTGACGATCTCGGAAAACGGCTATGAGATTACGCTTACTCCGGTCTCCAATGGCGGTCACGAGGTGGCGAGCATTGGCGGAACGGCATCCGCGCAGGGAGTCGGAACGGTGGTCACGGACGATATGACAAGCCTTGCGGAGGTTCTGAATCACGCGGGACGTGCGCAGATTTCGGACGATGACACGGCAGAGGAAAAGCTGGCGAAGCTGAAGGCGGTGGAGAACCGGACGACGGTGAAATACAACGCTTTCCGGCAGAATGCGGCGCTGGAATATGTGCTGGACGGGAACGATGTGAAGGAGAACATCATTGTCAGCACCAGAGGCGAGAGTTATTCGTATGCGTTTACGCTCCGCCTGGAGGGTCTTGCCGCAGTGCTTTGCGCAGACGGCTCGATTGAACTGAAGGACGCAGAGAGCGGCGAGACGAAGTATCTGATGCCGGCTCCGTACATGTATGACGCGGAGGGGAACCTCTCTGAGGATGTGCACTACAACTTTGCGGATCGCGGGAACGGGGAATATTATATTGCCGTGATCGCTTCTCCGGAGTGGATCAACGAGAGCGGCAGAGCGTTTCCTGTGACCATTGATCCGACGGTGACGAAACCGATTGGCAGCGTAACGGCAACCTATATCAAGAGCACCAGCCCGAACACGAACTATGGGCAAGCGTCTACTGCGGCAGTGAACGGCAGCGTGTATGCACTGTTCAAATTTGAGATGCCAATGCTTCCGGAGGGAGCGACGATTACGTCGGCAACACTGGGCATTTTCTGCTCCTACAAGCCGTCGGACAATAAGACGACAAGCGTCGGAGTACACACGATCTACAAGGATTGGGAAACCGGGACTGCAACCGCAAACTATTTCAATGGGGACAACGGTTATCTGATTCGGGATTATGATTCGGCGACCACTGTCATTCAGCCGTTTAACGGTATGAGCCGGAAAACATTCAGCATCCTGGAGCAGGCGCAGATGTGGTTCAACGGAACGCAGGAGAACTACGGTGTCGCGCTTTACTATGATTCCTATCAGGAATATACGCCGTCGGGTGCTGTGACCATGTATCTTAACGACAGCAACTACGGACCCGTGGCGACCATCAACTACGACGGCTATCTTCCGGACGGGGTCTATTCGTTTGAGAATGTAGCTTACGACAATTACTATTTGTCCGTTGAGAACGCATCTGCAGAAGCCGGCGCTTCTTTGGTGCAGTCGTATTATGGCGATGCATTGGCTCCGAGCACCTCTTTCGCAAGAACGGCATTGTTTAAGATTCACCGGGTGTCCGGGAGCAATTATGTGATTCGTTCTATGCTGAACACGCAGATGGGGATTTCCTTTGACGTGGACGAGAACAGCGGCTATGGAAGTATGACAATGAAAGAGCTGCCTGCACTGGATGCCAACGCAGACGACAGTATGTTAGCCGAATTTGTGCTTGGTTCTAACGGATATAATATTGGGTATTCCAACAGTTTCAGCGTTGCTTATGCGGAAGGAGCCTCCTCCGGCGAAGAACAGCAGGGTCAGGAAGTTACCATGACCCCCGGATACGATTCTGAATCCGCGAGAACGCAGTGGAAGGTCAAACGCTATACCGGAAGCCATCGCAGCGGCTTTTCCGCAATTCCGTCATCGCTGACGTATCAAAAGGCAACGGAGATTCCTTTGGTTGGCTGGACGACCTATATTGATTACAATACGATTGTACCCAGCATCAGCGGCTCTTCCCATGCTACGATGACATGGGATGCGACCGCCGGCGTGCTGACATTGAACGGTCAACAGCTCGGAAATTTTGTTCTTTATCTTGCAATCCGCAAGGGAACGGTGAACTGCTATTCGACCAGTCAGTCGATCCGGGTTCAGTATATTGCCGACGGTACGTATTATATCAGAAACAAGAACATTACTTCCGGTGAGACGATTCTTGCTTCTTATATTAAATATCAACAGTCGGGAAGCAACTATTGCTTTACGTCCCGCTTCACTTATGACTTTGAAAACGGCGATGCGCCGAACGAATTGCAATGGATTGTACAGTATGACAGCGATTCCTACTATAAGATCATCAACCCGCGAAACGGGAAATATCTGACTTTGCGTACCGGCAATACGGTTATGGTCGGTGAGTCCACAGCACTTTCCGGTACGGATGCAAATCGGCAGCTTTGGAAGCCGGAAATGTCGGGGAACGGTTCGTTTACACTGAAATCCAAGTACGCCGTCGGAAGTACTTCCTATTGGCTCAGCGCCGACTGCACACCGACAACCGGTTCGATCAATGGTGTTACCGGTGTTTCTTCCGCCTATGACGATGATTGGTTCTTTGCAAAGGTTTCTGACGGAAAGGTAAAGCAAGAGGCGCAGCATCAAAGCAACTTCTGTTGGGCGGCAAGTGCAAGAATGATGTGCTCGACCCTGATGGATTCTCCGATCACGCAGGAGATGGTTGCAAAGTACGTGCACGGCAATTACACCACGGATTACAATGCGGCAAATGACGCGGAGATCTCGTCTGAAAGCAAGTACAATAAGGGCGGAACAATAGAGAACAGTAAGACTGCGATCGATTATATTCTGGGCGCTTCCGGTTTTGCTTACGGGGAGATGCTGAAGATCTATTCGGAAAGCAATCTGAAGAATTTGCTGGATGCCGGAAATGTTGTCAATGTCGGAATCGCAACCTTTAATAACGGCGGAAGCGTCAAAGGCATCCATGCCAGCCTGATTTTCGATTATTACACCCGTGAGGACGGAGTGTCTGTCTTCCGTATGTATGATCCGTTGCCGGTGGGTGAGGGAAGCTGCCAGGAAATGACCTATAGCGATCTGGTGCTTAAGGTATTTGACGCGGTGAGCGATACCGATGATCAGGGAACAAAATGGGTGAGAACGCTCGTTTTCAAGACAGGTAATTATACCGACACCATTACGGTCAGCGGGTACTGGAACTGAAGCGTACGATTTCAGGCTACCCCTGTATCCAGGGGTAGTCTGACCTGAAAAGATCCATAAGCGATTTGCATTTTGTGAATCGCTTATGGATTGTTCTGCTTGAAGGAAAGCGAAAGCGTTTGATGTATCGTTGCGCTTGCCCTGGAAAATAAGCCGTCTTTTTGGGGTCGGATTTCCGACTCTCTTGGAAAAATGTACTTTGCTTGCTATATTTTTAAAAATATTTTGGAAAAATCGGCAATTATTGGGATTTTTTATAAAAAACCTATTCCATTTTTATTTTTTATATGGTATAATATAAGCGAGGAGGGAAATATACGGATAACGGAAGCCTCCGGTGCGAAGGAAAAACGCAGAAAGCGGTGGCTCCAAAAAAGCAATGACCCGAAAGCAACAAAAATGAGAGCGGAACCAAACAGAAGAATGAATTCAGGAAGTCAAAACCAGATTCATCAAATTCGATTTCCGAAAAGAGAGGTGCTATGAAATGAAGACAAGTGCAAACGTTTTGAAGATGATGGCAATTGCTCTTTTGAGCACGCTTTGCCTCACGTCCTGCCAACCGACAACGCCTTCGGGAGACGGCACAAAAGATTTGAGCGGAAGCGGTGAACAGACATCAAAATCCGACGAGGTGACATCAAAATCCGACGAGTTGACATCAAAATCCGACGAGTTGACGACGGATTCCGGCAAAGATCCCGGAGAGAATCCGAAGCCGCTGACGGGACTCCGGAAGGTTCTGCATAACCAGATGGACGAAGAAACAACTGCTTTTTTGAATAATATTGCAAAAAAAGATGAACAGGTCAAAAAATTGCTGGAAGACGAGAACTATCTGGTGATGGAGATTTATGTGGGACGCGAATTCAACGGACGTGAAACGGTCTCTCATTTTGAAAGCCGGATCCGGGGAATCTCCCGCTCCTTCGCAATCTTTAATGCGACCGATGTATATACGCTGACCTGCCACGCGGAAAAAGTTACGTTGACGCAAAAACCGATTGCGCAGAACCTGTATCTGAAAAAACTTCTCCAGGAGGATGGCGAGATCAGCTATCAGGGAAAAACCAGCCCGATCAAGTCGATTACAAGGCTTGGAGAAGCAATCTATGTGGAGACAGAGAAGGAAAACTACATTCGCCTTCTGAACGTTCCGAAATATCCGGTTGAGGAGTGCTATGCCTTCAGCGGCGATATGATGCCTTTGCAGACATACCGGCTGTTGTACGGAAAATATCAAGAAGAGGATCTGCTTTTCTCGGCACCGGGCAACCGCATCTATGATGCCGTAGTCCGCGCTTATGTGCAGAATACCCTGACCAACCTGCATCCGATTGCAACAGGCGCTTTGCAACTTCCGGAAGATGGAATGGAGCTGACGGCGCTGTACAAAAAGCTTTTCGGCGATCTTGAAAGTTCTCTGATTCCCGCCGCTCAGATCAGCAACGTGTATTTCCTTGCGGACGGTACCCGGCGGATTGCCGTTACCTTCTCGGATACCGGTGAAGGCGAAAATTCGAAGCGGATTGTTAAAAAGGTATTGTGGGATCGTACCGGAGAGCAATTTGTAACGGATGCGGATATGGAGAAGATCACAACCGGAACCAAAGTGGAAGATCTGGCGACCACTCTCGGATGTCCGTACTATATTTCCATCAATCGGATCTATGTAGATTATTGCACGAAGGATGGAACGGCATACCGTGTGTATTTTAACCAGAAATCCGGAAAAGAGGGGCTTGTAGAGAGCGTCCGGAAGTGCAAGCTTTGGGGAAATGCCGACAAACCGCTGGATGTAAGCATCAGAGATATCCTGAAGGGGCAGTTGGATGCTGATACAAAAGCCTTTTTGAATGATAAACTTTATAATTTCAAGGCTGTCAGAACAATGATTGATCAGAATGCATACGTTCTGGAATTCTACCCGGATGTAATCTACACCGAGGGGGATACCGCCGCCACTCTGAAAGAGAAAATTTCCGCAGCCACCAAGACGAAACGAGCGTTCTATATATTTGACGAGAACAATTTTTACGAAATCGTGATCGAAAACGGGAATGCCAGCGTTACGGATAAAGGAAAACTGCATGAAAAACGCGAATGGTTGCTCTCGCTGACGGCTCATAACGGCGTGTATACCATCGAAACCGAGGAATACGTTACAAAGAAACTCATTGCTTTGAAGAATGCTGTGTATTTCGAGACAGATCAGGGGATTCTTGTACGCCCTCTGGCTGCTAACGGAGCGTTTGAACCTTTGTCTCCGGATCATCTTGTAAAAGGTACAAAATAATGACAGCGTTTTCTTTCGTTTTCAGTCATCGGGAAAAGCAACACCCTCCTGAAGCGCCGGATTTCTGAAAAACGCTTGAAAGTGCGGAGCCGCCGCAAACCGGAAACCCCGGTTTGCGGCGGCTCTTCTTCTATATTTTTCCGAGGCGTCTTTTCGGCATTTACAGAAATTCTTCAGGATCCGGAACGGAGTAACGGCAGTCCTCGCACCGATCCGGAAGCGAAGGGTATACTCTTCCGCAACTGGGGCAGACATAACCATGCTCTGCGGCGGAGGACAGATTGATGGGGTACGGAAGTCCGTGAAACCGGAGAATCCGTTCGCCTGCGCGGTAGCAGAAATAGGAATTGTTTTTTTGTTCGAAGTGGATGCGCTTGGTTTTTCCGTCGTCACAGAGAATACGGAGCTTGATATGCAGGCGAAAATCGTATCCTTTCTTTGAAAAGCCGGGATCCTGACCTGCAGTATAGGTATGGCTTAGTCCGGAGGAGAGAATGACGCCTCTGACGGTGCGGTCGGTAAAGAAACGATAGATACGGAAGAGAAAAAAGCCGAGGATCAGCGCTGTCATAATCCATGCCGCAAGCTTCCAGCCAAGGAGCTTGCGTTCTTCCGGGTAGGTTTCATGTCCGAGGTTGAAGAATACGGCGCCGGCAATCCACAGCACAAGCCATAGCAGGTAGCCGATCATCCTGCGGGTATCGGTTGCGACAACCCGCTTGCGCAGATCTGCATTGACAACCGGAATTCTGGTATTCATACGAGCCTCCTTTTTTGTTTTTGAAATAGTATATCATTTTTCGATGAAAATGTCAACCTTGGAGTCGACATCCTGTCGGTAGGATCGGAAAAAAGACCGGCATTTGCACGGTTGAGAATGCACCTGTCGCTGTTTGCGCGGCAGGTGCATTCTTTGTGATGTTCTTCGGTCAAACAGAAATGACAGTTTTTCCCTTTGGAAAGGTCTTACCTGCGCTTTTGCGGTTCAGGCATCGCGCAAGAGAGATTTCCAATAGCAACTACCGTCGTCGCGCTTGACAAAGACCGCGGTATAGCCGTCCTGCGTATCGGTTCCGTCCGACAGTGAAAAGCGCATGCGGTAGGTGCTGGCGGTCTCTTCCACGGAGGAGGGGAGAACGGTGATTTTGCAGTCCTTTGCCTGTCCGGCGGTGGTATAGCTTTCTACGCGATCAAGATAGGGAAAACGCTGGGTACCTTCCTGCCGGACAGTGGTGCCGCCGAAATAGCGGAAAACCGTGTTTTCAAAGTCCTCTGCCGGGATCAGGGTCAGGTAGGTGCTGTGTGCGTAAGCGCTTGCGGCAGCCTGAATGGCATTTGCGTTCCCGGTATAAATGGAATAATGTTCCCGGAGCATATCGTTGAGAATGGCATCGCGGTATAGTTCTACCGCTTCGGAGGTGGTTCGGAACTCCTCCAATTCAATTCGGTTGGACAGCAGAATCCGGACTCTGCCGATCAGGTCTTCCGTGACGGGAGAATCCGCGCACAACGTTTGTTCCGTGGATTCTGCCAGATAATCCTTCAGATCCCAGCCGAACAGTCCGCGAATCCAGAGCGCATTGGAACCGGCGACGCAGGAGACAAGCAAAAGAACGGTTGCGGAAAGAACCAGAATCAAAGTTCCGGTGCGCATGCGTCTGCGACGGTAATGACGATTTCTTTTCACGTTCTCCTGTCCTCCTTTTTGATTTTTTCATGCCTTTGTCTCTGCGATGTAAGGCAATGGTCCCCGCATTTTTATTATAATAAAAAAGCAATATTTTGTCAATCATTTTTTGCAAAAAAAATACTATATTTAGTATATCATTTTTTAATTTTCTACAATATCTCTGCTTTTGTCGCAGAAAAAGCGGGAAATGTCGTATGTGACAAAAACAGATGACATTTTTATTTTGAAAAACAATATCGGTATCCATCAAAATCCGGACTGCGAAAGGAGGGAAAGAAGGCGTTCCTCCTCTTTCAGAACGGCAATGAGAAGAGACGTCAGAACCGGATCCCGGCTTTGTACGGAAAGCCGACGGCACTCCTCCGCAATTTTCCGGTGCTGAGCGTGTGATGCTTCCGGAAGGCAAAAACGCCCGGCTTCTCCTTCTCTGCGAAGGAAGCGTGTGCAGTTCGGGGTGCGTGGCGGGCAGACGGGCGGATTTCCGCCAAGTGCCAGGGTCAGTTGCCAAAGACTGCGGAATTGCAGTAGCTCTGCCGATGCGGTTTCCTCAAAAAGTGCGGACAATTCCCGGTTCTTTTGTTCGGTCAGCAGACTGCGAAAAATGTCGGCTGTGACTGTTCCCAGCGCGTTTATTGCGCAGAGGGAGACCGCGCCGGCGAAGGCGGGGTCTTTTCGGATACAGCCGATGGGGGACGGTCGGAACGGTCGTAGCGGCTTCTGTTCGGACGGATGCATAGAAAAACCTCCTTTGTTTTTTGTTATGAGAGTATGCGGCACCCTGCCGGGAAGTTCCCCAATGCTTCTTTGAAAAAGTTGTTTTTGCCAATCAACTTTTTCCGGCATCCTACACAAAATGCTCTTATGACGGTGGGGCAAATTCAAGAAATTTCGGGTATTGACTTTTCCTTGGTTTCATGGTAAAATCTGTTTTAGCGGTTTTGCGCGTTTATAATATTGGTATGAATCAGAGAAGTTCATATGTGAGGGCGTTTGCAGGGCAGACCAGGCTTTTGGATGAAAGGATGACGGGAGTTTTTTATGATCAAAAAATTTGCCAAATGTATTCGTGAATACAAGCGCGCCACCATTCTGACGCTGTTCTTGATGGTGGGAGAATCGGTGATTGAAACCCTGATTCCGTTTGTCACGGCAACCTATCTGATTAACCGGATTCAGGAAAAGGGAACGGATCTTTCAATGTCGGAGATCATTGGGGTCGGGGTTGTTTTGGTTATCATGGCGCTCTGCTCTCTGACCTGCGGCGGACTTGCAGGCTTTACCTGTGCCCGCGCATCTTCCGGCTTTGCAAAGAACCTGCGGCATGATCTGTTTGCGAAGGTGCAGACCTTTACTTTCGGGAACATTGACCGGTTTTCCACGGCATCTCTGGTCACGCGCCTGACGACGGATACCTCCAATGTGCAGATGGCATTCATGATGCTGATCCGGACCGCCGTCCGCAGTCCTCTGATGCTGATTTTTTCGGTGGTGATGTCCGCCTATATGGGCGGCTGGCTTGCGGCGACCTTTGCGGTCGTGATTCCCGTGCTGGCGGCGGGGTTGATGCTGATCGGCAAGAAAGCAATGCCGGCGTTTCATCGGGTATTCCGCAAATACGACCGTCTGAACGAATCCATTGAAGAGAATGTGCGCGCGATGCGCGTGGTCAAGGGGTTTGCCAGAGAGGACTATGAAAAGAAGAAGTTCGGGGATGCTGCGGATTCTATCTGTGATGATTTCACCCGTGCGGAGCGGATTGTGGCGCTCAATACGCCGCTGATGAACTTCTGCATGTATTTCAATATGGCGGTCATTCTGCTGCTTGGCTCCTATATGGCGATCAACGGGATCGGCGGGGTGCAGATCGGACAGATTTCCGCGCTTCTGACCTACGGAATGCAGATTCTGATGTCTTTGATGATGCTTTCCATGGTCTATGTGATTCTGACCATCTCTGCCGAGTCTGCCAAACGGATTTGCGAGGTTCTGGATGAGGTACCGGATATGGAGGTACCGGAGCATCCCGTCAATGAGGTGAAGGATGGGTCGGTGGATTTTGAAGGGGTTAGTTTCAGATATTCCGCGCAGGCGGAGAGCTTTGCTCTGTCGGGAGTGAATCTGCACATCCGTTCCGGCATGACCGTCGGTATCATCGGCGGAACCGGCTCCAGCAAGTCTTCGCTGGTGCAGCTGATTCCGCGTCTTTATGATGCAAGCGAGGGTGTGGTAATGGTTGGCGGTGTGGATGTGCGCAACTATGCGCTTCCGGTACTGCGTAATTCCGTCGCTATGGTATTGCAGAAAAACCTGCTCTTTTCCGGTACCATCCGTGAAAATCTGCGTTGGGGAAATGCGGAGGCAACGGATGCGGACATGGAAGAAGCCTGCCGTCTTGCACAGGCGGATGAATTCATCCGTTCCTTCCCGAACGGATATGATACCATGATCGAGCAAGGAGGAACCAACGTTTCCGGCGGACAGAAGCAACGTCTTTGCATTGCCCGTGCGCTGTTGCGAAAACCGAAGATTCTGATTCTGGACGATTCCACCAGCGCGGTGGATACCCGGACGGACGCAATGATCCGCGCCGGATTCCGTTCCTACATTCCGGAAACGACCAAGATCATCATTGCCCAGCGGATTGCATCCGTGCAGGATGCCGACCTGATTCTGGTGATGGATCAGGGGAAAATCGCGGCGTCCGGAACGCATGGGGAGCTTTTGCAAAGCAGTGAAATTTACCGGGAAGTTTACGAACAGCAAACCAACGGAGGTGAGCAGAATGAAGCAGAATAATTCTTCCGCGAAGCCGCGCATGAACGGGGATGTGCTGAAGAGACTGTTGCGGATGCTCTTTTCCTACTATCCCGTATTGCTTCCGGTTTCGATTGTATGTATCATTTTTTCGGCGGTGGCATCCGCTATCCCTGCCATCTTTCTGGAGAAGGTGGTCAATGCGATCACCTATAGCGTCAAAAACGGACTGTCCTGGGAGGCGGTACGCGGAGAGATCGTTCCCAAGGTGATGCTGTTGATCGTTTTCTATGTTCTTTCCATCATTGCCGTGACGCTGGAGACACAGCTCATGGCGGTCATTACGCAGAGCTTCCTCAGCCGGATGCGGAAAACCATGTTCAACGGAATGCAAAACCTTCCCATCGGGTATTTTGACACGCACAAGCACGGCGACATTATGAGCTATTACACCAATGACATTGACACGCTCCGTCAGCTGGTCGGGCAGGCAATTCCGACGCTGATCCGCTCCGGCGTAATCGTGCTGAGCGTTTTCTTCATCATGCTCTACTACAGCATTCCTCTGACGCTGATTCTGACGCTTGGCGTGGTGCTGATGGCGGTGGTTGCCAAAAAGTTTGCCGGCGGCTCCGCAAAGTTCTTTATCGCTCTGCAAAAAATGGTTGCCCGGCTTGAGGGCTATGTGCAGGAGATGATGAACGGGCAGAAGGTGGTAAAGGTCTTTTGCCATGAGAATGCAAGCCAGGAGGACTTTGACCGGATCAATGAAGATCTGTTCCAGCAGAGCTACCGTGCCAATGCCTATGCCAATATGCTGGGTCCGGTTATTATGAATATCGGTAACGTTCTTTATGTCATTCTGGCGATTGTCGGTTGCTTGTTCCTGGTCGGACAGGTGCCGAATCCATCCATCAGCGCCGCTTTTTCCGGCACGATGCTGGTGGATGCCGGTATCATTGTCGCATTTCTTTCCATGGCAAAGCAGTTTACGGGAAACATCAATCAGGTCAGCCAGCAGATCAACTCCATTGTCATGGCAATGGCGGGAGCGGAGCGGGTCTTTGCTCTGATGGATGAAAAGCCGGAGGCGGACGACGGATATGTGACGCTGGTGGATGCGGAGATTGCGCCGGACGGCAGTGTGACGGAAGCCGGTCATCATACCGGACACTGGGCATGGAAGCATCCGCATAGCGCAGACGGAAGCGTGACCTACCAGCCGCTCCGGGGCGACGTGCGGATGACGGATGTGGATTTCTCCTACCAGGAAGGAAAGCCGGTTTTGCACGATGTCAGTGTTTTTGCGGAGCCGGGGCAGAAGGTCGCCTTTGTCGGCGCAACGGGTGCCGGGAAAACGACGATCACCAATCTGATTAACCGTTTTTACGACATTGAAGACGGGAAAATCCGTTACGACGGAATCAACATCAACAAGATCAAAAAGGCAGATCTGCGGCGCTCCTTAGGAATCGTTCTTCAGGAGACGAATCTGTTTACGGGAACCGTTTTTGACAATATCCGTTACGGAAAGCTGGATGCAACCGACGAGGAGTGTATTGCGGCGGCAAAGCTTGCCGGTGCGGACGATTTTATCACCCGGTTGCCGCATGGGTATCACACCGAGCTTTCCAACAACGGTGCCAATCTGTCGCAGGGACAGCGCCAGCTCATTGCCATTGCGCGCGCTGCGGTTGCCGATCCCCCGGTTATGATTCTGGATGAGGCAACCTCCTCTATTGATACCCGTACCGAAGCCATCGTTCAGCGCGGAATGGACGCTTTGATGAAAGGCAGAACGGTATTTGTCATTGCACACCGTTTATCCACCGTCCGGAATTCCGATGTGATTATGGTTCTGGATCACGGTCGTATCATTGAGCGCGGTAGTCACGAGAAGCTGATCGCCGAGCGCGGGCAATACTACCGGCTGTATACCGGTGCATTTGAATTGGAATAAAAATTTCTGCGCGGCGAAAAAATCGTCTGACAGATCCGCCCCTTTGGCGACAGGAAACCAAACATTTCTTTCTCTTTTTGAATCCCCTTCTCCCGGAATCGCGGAGAAGGGGATTTTTCTGCCTTTTTCAAGCAAAAACACAGGCAAATCGAGTCATGTATTTCGACGGATTCTGCTCGGAAAATGGAGTAAAATAACAATGGAGATTCAAAAGGGGAAGGGACAAGCACATGCAGGAACAAAAAGTCAACGGAAAAGTCAAAAGGCAACAAAAAGAAAAGAGAGCAGACGGAATTGCGGAGGGCAGAAAAGCAGAATCCGGACGGTTGCGCGTGGTGCTTGCAGTATTTCTGCGGGAGCTTTTGTGGGGCGGCGCCGGATTTCTCTTCGGGCATGCGCAGATGCTGTTCGGAACCCGTCCGCTGGGACCGGCGCTGTTGTGTGCGGCTTCCGGCAGGCATACCGGCTCCGTTTTTGCGGGGCTGTTGCTTTCCTGCTTTCTGGGAAACGTGCAGAATCCGGTTGTGTATGCCTGTACCTATCTTGCCGCGGCGCTGATCCGGTTGTTGTCTGCCGCGTTGCTGGATTCTCCGGAAGGTCGTGTGACGTTGCCGGGGAAGTTGCGGCGCAAGCTTGCCGCGACGGTTGCGGCAAAAGAGCGGAATGCGGAAGCCGGTACTGCAGACGAGGACGGCGCAGACGGAGAAGGTGCAGTGGATTCCGGTTTCCGGGGAATGCTTCGGCGGGTTTCGTCCGGCGTGTTCCGGAAGCGTTTTCGGGAGCAGATACGGGAGATTTTCAGTGAGAGCGTACGTCTGCGGATGGCGACCGGAGCGGTCTGCATGCTGATTGTGGGGCTTTATCGGTTGATTGCCGGAGGCTTTCGGTATTACGACCTTTGGGCGGCGGTTTTTGCGGTCTTGGTGGTTCCGGCGGCGGTGATGGTCTATTCCGTTGCGCTGGAACAGAGAATCGGATCCGGTATTTTGCGCGGGATTTCGGAAGGGGCGCTTTTGTTCAGCCTGATTTATTCCGCGGCGGGGATGACGGTTTCGGTGTTTTCCGTTCCGATTCTGCTTTCCTTCTTCTTTTCGGTTTATGTCTGCCACCGGCGTGGTGCCGTTGCGGGAATTCTTGCGGCTTTGCTTTGCGGTGTGGCGTATGCTCCGCTGTTTGCGCCTGCGTTTTTGCTGGCGGCGCTTGGATTTCTGCTCCTGCGGAATGCAAAAAAAGAAGGAGCGGCGCTCCTTCTTGCCATGACGGGAATGTCGGTCTGGTTTGTCTATGCCGGTGGGGCGCAGACGCTGATTGCGGTGCTGCCGTCGGCGCTCCTCGCCGGGGCTGTTTTTACGGCTCTGGAAAAATGGCAGAATGCAAACCGGGAGTTCGGCTGTCCGGCGGAGGACACGGGAACCCGGCGCGCGGTGGAAAGCCGTCGTTATGAGGTCTCCAGCGAGCGGTTCCGCGGAATTTCCGATGCGTTTTCTTCACTCTCGGAGGTGTTCTACAATCTCAGCGATCGGTTTCGGCGACCGGGGACGTTGGATTTGCGTCGCATCTGCGATGGGGCGTTTGACCGCTATTGCAAGGATTGTCCGAATCATACCGTCTGCTGGGGAGCGGAATATGCCGAGACGCTGGGCGGAGTCAATGGCCTGATTGCGCAGCTCCATACAAAGGGGAAGGTTTCGCGGGCGCCTTTGCCGGAGGAACTTCTTCACCGCTGCGTGCAGGCGGACGGGATTCTGGAACAGATCAACCGCGACTGTGCACGTCTGACCGGCGAGATGCTGCGCAACAACCGTACGGAAATCTTTGCTATGGATTATGAAGCGGCGGCGGACATTATCAATGATGCATTGGAGGAGGACGACGGGGAATACCGTTTTGACGCGGAAACGGAAAAGAAAATTGCCGTCTATCTGGCGGACGCCGGAGTGCATGCCGCCGGAATTACGGTGTACGGACAGCGAAAACGCAGAATTCTGATCCGCGGTGTGGATCTGGAAAATGCAAAGGTCAGCGCGGAAACCCTGCGTGCCGATCTCGGCGAGCTTTGCGGAACGGAGCTCTGCGATCCTGTATTCGAGGTGGAAAACGGGATCAGCATTCTGCATTTGCAGGCAAAACGGAAAATTTCGGTGGAGGGCGCGCAGAACAACGTTTCCGCGGACGGCGGGGTCAGCGGGGATACGGTCAATCTGTTTTCCAACAAAAAGGATTATTTCTATGCGCTCATCAGCGACGGAATGGGGTGCGGAAAGGAGGCGGCGCTGACCTCCAATCTGTGTTCGGTATTTTTGGAAAAGATGCTCCGCGCCGGGAACCGTGCCGGAACCTCTTTGCGGATGCTGAACAATATGATCCGCTCCCGCGGCTCGGACAGCTCCCGGGAGTGCTCCTCTACGGTGGATCTGTTGGAGCTGGATCTGATGAGCGCGGATGCCTCCTTTATCAAGAGCGGGGCGGCACCAAGCTTTGTGATCCGGGGAAAGGTCGTGCATCGGATTCACTCCGGTACGGTTCCCATCGGCATCATCGGAACACTGGATGCGCAAAAAACAGAGTTCCCTTTGCGAGCCGGGGACACGGTGGTATTGGTCAGCGACGGAATTTTGGAGGGAGATCCGGATTGTGCCTGGCTGATCGGTTTTCTGGAGCATGCCGGGGAGCTGACCCCGGATGAGATCGTATATCATATCTGCCTCCACGCCGCTGAGGAGGAGCGGCACGACGATTGCTCTGCGATTGCGTTGCGGATCCGGAAGGTCTGAGAATGCGGCTCCGGATGCCGACTTCCGGAAGGGACGGAAAAAAGGAGGCTGTGAAAAACATCGGGTTTTTCACAGCCTCTAATTTCATTTTTGCTACCTGTTCTTTGACGGTTCCCTTATTGGGAAATTTGGACTTTGTGCCTTACATATTCAGAAGGACGGTTGCTTCCTTTGCCTGGCTGGGATGATAGAGCAGACGGTATTCGCTGGAACGTCCGTCGGAGGATTCCAGACAGAGGTTCATTTCCCCCGTATCCTTTTCCGGAAGTGTGCAGCAAACCTGCGCGCCCTCCGTGTTGGCACTGGCGGAAGCTGTGGCGCCGTTCCATTCCAGCAGTAACAGTTTTTCGTTCCCGATCTTCAATACGACCCGGACGTCGCCCTGTACCGTTTCCTGTGTGCTGTTGAGCAACCAGATGCCGGCGCGGAAGGTTTCTCCGCCCTTCCAGTCAAACTTCGGAATCCGTGCGCTGAAAAGCACCGGGCGCAGTGCGTTTTGCACTGCGTAGTAGCCGGGCTTCGGAATTGCCGGGTAGGAAAGCAGGGAGTTGTTGGCTGCAGTCATCCAAGGCTCGTCATAGCACCAGTTGATTGCCGCGCTGCAATGCGGCCACTGGCGGCGCATTTCCTCAAAGGATACCTGATACCCGATGCTCTGGAGCCACTGGGACTGTTCCACCATGTCGGCAAGGTCGTGCGGATTTCCGAAGTAGTCCCTCAGGATGCCGGGGCATGCCCATGCTTCCGGATCCCACGCCTTCATGGCATGGTGTGCAATCCAGGAATTGGTGGCAACCAGGGGGAACAGCTCTTTTTCCGGAATGATCTGCTTGAGAATCTGCAGGGAGGCAAGGGAGGGAATGCCGAACTCGGTGTAGGCGGTAAAGCGGGAGTTGTTGAAGCTTTGGAACACATCCCCGCCCATATCCTCCCGGCGGAAGAGATAACAGCCGTGTCCCATGCCCATCAGCGGAGAGGTGGGGAGAAAGGGGTGCTCGCGATCCAGCTCGTAGCAAAGCTTATTGAGCAGGCGCAGGGGGAGTGATTGGTCGGTCATACCGGACCAGCCGTTGAACAATTCGTTCCCGCCGCCCCAGAAAGCAAGGCAGGCATGCGAACGCAGTGCGCGGATGATGGAAGAGGCTTCTGTTTCAAGAACGCTCAGGTAATGTTCCTCGTCCGGATAGCAGTTGCAGGCAAGCATGAATTCCTGCCAGCAGAGGATTCCGTAACGGTCGCAAAGATCGTAGAAGGATGCTTTGCAGGGACCGGAGCCGCCCCACATCCGGAAAATGTTCATATGGGCGTCGCGGGCGTAGCGGATCAGCTCCTCATAGCGCTCTGCGGTGGTTCTGCCCCAGAACAGCTCCGGGTTGACCCAGTTGGAGCCCTGCATGAAGATTCTCCTGCCGTTCAGCTCCAATGTGATGGGTGCGTCGTAGCGGGTCTTGGGAAAGGTTTTCGGGTCGTCCGCCCCGATGTTGCGTACAAGACGTACCCGGCGGAATCCGACTTTTCCGGTGCGGCAATCGCCGGCGCTTTCGATCTTCCAGGTGTAAAGATAGGGCGTTCCCTGACCGTTGCACCACCACAGGTGCGGATGATCCACGGTAAAGGTGCGGGCGGTTCCGCTATAGACGACGTTTTCTTCCTCGTCCATGAGCGAAACGGTACAATCGGTATTGCTTCCGACCGTAACCGCAACATCGGCAGCGGAGAGGTCCTCCCGGAGCGTATAGCGCACCTCGCAGTTTCCGAGACAGGTATTGTTGCGGGTTTCAATCCATGCGTCCTGCCACATGCCGGAGACCAGAAGGCGCGGGTTCCAGTCCCATCCGTAGCAGACCGGCGGCTTGCAGGAGTGATCTGCCTGGTTGCGGTCGGGTGCCGCTCCGGCACGCTTCGGGTGCGGGTAGATTCGGACGCAAAGCTCATCGCCTCCGCCGCGCAGATAGTCGGTCAGATTCAGTTCCACAGGAGTATAAAGCCCCTCATGGGAATATAGCTTGATTCCGTTGAGCAGAATGTCATATTGATAATCAATACCGTCGGAGACAAACCAAACGGTTTCTCCGTTGCCTCTGCGATAGGTCAGACGGGTGCGGTATTCCCAGAAGTCGTCCTCCAGGTCTTCGAATTTTCTGTAATTGTCTGAATACATGACATCCGGAAAACGGTATGCCTGTGCATAGTCATACTGGATACTGCCGGGAACAGAAGCGGGAAAGCCTTTGTCCCGGATTCCTTCGTGAATACGATAGCCTGTCCAGTGCTGTGTATATTTCATAGAGCACTCCTTCTCGGTGGATTGGTTTTTTTCAAATTTTCTGGTATAACTACCGATTATTTTACCATATTTTCACCGTTTTTGCAATCCTTTTTACGCTATATTTCGCAGAATTCTCTTCCCGAAAAAAGGAAAATATCTTTGTATCTGCGATTCCCGAGAGGAGAATTTTGGAACAAAAAACAGGCAAGGGATTGACAGTGAGAAGGGGATTTGTTATACTTGCCTTGCACAGTTTCTTGAGACAATGCCGCGCAATTCCGATGGCGTGAATTGTGTAATCGTTTTTTGCCCATATTGAAAGGGAGCCTTATAGAAGTGGATTGTAAACCCAAAACGCACCCGCGCCGATGTATCGGCGCGGGTGCGTTTTGGGTTTATCAGACAGGATTTCCGGCGCGGATCAATACATTCCGCCGCCCATACCGCCCATGCCGCCGGCAGGAGCCGCGGGAGCGGGGTTTTCTTCCTTCTTATCCGCAACCACGGATTCGGTCGTGAGGATGACCGATGCAATGGAAGCGGCATTCTGCAATGCGGAACGGGTGACCTTGGTCGGGTCAACGATACCGGCGGCAACCATGTCGCAGTAGGTTTCGTTGTAAGCGTCAAAGCCGTAACCGATCTTTCCGGAGGAGAGAATCTTATCGACGACCACACCGCCGTCAAAGCCTGCGTTTGCGGCAATCTGACGAACCGGCTCTTCCAGTGCCTTCATAACAATTCTGACACCGGTCTTTTCGTCGCCTTCCACGGTCTCCAGCAGTTTTCCAACTTCGGAGATGACGTTCAGGTAAGCGGTTCCGCCGCCTGCAACGATGCCTTCCTCGACTGCAGCCTTGGTTGCGTTGAGTGCGTCCTCAATGCGGAGCTTCTTTTCCTTCATTTCCGCTTCTGTAGCGGCGCCGACCTTGATAACGGCAACGCCGCCGGCAAGCTTTGCAAGTCTTTCCTGAAGCTTCTCACGGTCGAAGTCGGAGGTCGTTTCGGCAATGGCATTGCGGATCTGAGAAATACGGGCATGGATGTTTTCGGTATTCCCGGAGCCGCCGACAATGATGGTGTGCTCCTTGTTCACTTTGACCTGACGGGCATGACCCAGCATATCCATGGTGGTATCCTTCAGCTCCAGACCAACCTCGGAGGAGACAACCTGTCCGCCGGTCAGGATTGCGATGTCCTGAAGCATTTCCTTGCGGCGGTCGCCGAAGCCGGGCGCCTTGACGGCAACGCAGTTGAATACGCCACGCAGCTTGTTAAGCACCAGCGTGGTAAGCGCTTCGCCTTCGACATCCTCGGCGATGATGAGCAGCTTTCTGCCTGCCTGTACGATCTGCTCCAGAAGGGGAAGAACTTCCTGAATGTTGGAAATCTTCTTATCGGTAATCAGAATGTAAGCGTCGTCAAAGACAGCTTCCATCTTATCCATATCCGTTGCCATGTAGGGCGACAGATAACCGCGGTCGAACTGCATTCCCTCGACCACCTCGGAATAGGTGTCTGCGGATTTGGATTCCTCAATCGTAATCACGCCGTCAGCGGTGACCTTTTCCATCGCGTCTGCAATCAGCTGACCGATGACCTCATCGCCTGCGGAAATGGTACCGACACGCGCGATGTCGGCAGAGCCGTTGACCTTCTTGGAGTTGGCAACCAGAGCCGTGACTGCGGCATCCACTGCCTTTTTCATTCCCTTACGCACAACCATCGGGTTGGCACCCGCGGTCACGTTCTTCATGCCTTCACGGACAAATGCCTGTGCCAGAAGGGTTGCGGTGGTGGTTCCGTCGCCGGCGGCGTCATTGGTCTTGGTTGCAACCTCCTTGACCAGCTGTGCGCCCATATTCTCGGCTTCGTCCTCCAGCTCGATTTCCTTTGCGATGGTTACACCGTCATTGGTAATCAGCGGAGAGCCGTATTTCTTGCCCAGAACGACGTTTCTGCCCTTCGGTCCCAACGTAATCTTGACGGTGTCAGCCAATTTATCCACGCCGCGCACCAGTGCGTTGCGTGCCTCAATTCCATAAAGGATTTCCTTTGCCATAATCATTCACCTCTCAGTAGTTTCAGCGTAATTTCACTCAACGATGGCGAGAATGTCGCCCTGCTTGACGATGGTATATTCCGTGCCGTCCATCTTGACTTCCGTGCCGGAATATTTTCCGGTGATGACCTTGTCGCCGACTTTGACTTCCATCGGAATCAGTTTTCCGTTGTCATCGCGGGCACCGGGACCGACGGCAACAACTTCTGCAACCTGCGGCTTTTCCTGTGCGGACGCCGTGAGGAAGATACCGGTCTTTGTCTTTTCTTCAGCTTCCACAAGTCTGACCACAACACGGTCGGAAAGCGGTTTGATGTTCATGATTCAAAACCTCCTTACTTCCTTTGTTCGGAAGAACAATTTTATGAGCTGTATTAGCACTCAATACTTTTGAGTGCCAACTTATGCTATTATTTTAAACCGTTTTTTGGAAAAATCAAGACCTTTTTTCGAGAATTCACATTTTTTTAACAATTTAATTGGAACTATACAGGTGCGGAGTGCTAAAATGACAAAAAAAGACAAGGCATAGCGGAAAGGAGCGCGGAATAGAATAAAACAGAAAAAACGATGCCTCTCATCGGGGCTTGGAAAGGGGGAATACCGGCATGGTCGGGTGGCTTCTGACCGGGGGTGCCGTTCCGGGGCTTTTGATCGTCTGCGGAGTCTTTTTTCTGTGCTATCTGCGGGGGGAACCGTTTCTTTCTCCCGTCCGGATGCTTCTGGCTCTGCGCGGCAGACGGGAGGGGAGCGGCGTTTCTCCGTTTCGGGCGCTGATGATGGCGCTTGCCGGGACGCTGGGAGTCGGGAACATTGTGGGGGTAGCAAACGCGCTCTGGCTCGGCGGAGCGGGAGCGGTTTTCTGGATGTGGATTTCCGCACTGCTTGCCATGATTCTCAAATATGCGGAGATCCTTTTGGCGGTTTCTCATCGGCGAACGACGCGGGACGGTCATTTCTTCGGCGGAGCGGTCTATTATATAAAGGATTGTTTGGAAGCACTCGGAAGGTATCGTCTGGCAACGGTTCTTTCCTGCGTTTTCGCGGTACTGATTCTTTTGAACGCGCTGAGCATGGGATGTATCATTCAGGTCAACGCAATTGCATCCGCGTTTTCCGGAATGGCAAAGCTTCCTCCGGCAGTGTGCGGAATTGTCATTACGGTGCTGGCTCTGCCGGTGCTCTTTTGCGGAAGCCGCCGGATTTCCGCGCTGACGGAATATCTGGTTCCGATTATGACCGCCGGTTATCTTCTGTTATCGGCTGCGGTGTTGATATTGTGCCGGGATGCGGTACCGTCAGCGTTTGCTTCTATTTTTCGGGAAGCGTTGCATCCGGAGAGTGCGGCGGGGGGCATTTTCGGCTTTCTGACCTCCCGTGCGCTTCGGGTCGGAACCATGCGGGGATTGCTTTCCAACGAGGCAGGATGCGGTACCGCTCCGACCGCGCACTCTGCCGCGGATGCTCTGTCTCCGGCGGCGCAGGGAGTATTCGGTATTTTTGAGGTCTTTGTGGATACCATTCTTCTCTGTACCGTGACGGCGTTGGTGATTCTGGTCAATTATGATGCGGCTTCCGTTTTCGGAAACGACGGAATGATGATGGCAATCCGCGCGTATACTACGGTTCTGGGGGATTTTGCCGGTTGGTTTCTTTGTATTGCCGTGTTTTTTTTCGGCTATGGGACGGTACTTTGCTGGGGCGCATACGGTCTGGAAAATCTCCGGTATCTGAGCAGAAGCGGAATTGCGCGGGTTCTTTTTCTTGCGGTTTTTGCCGCAGGCATTCTGTTCGGAAGCATGAGTGCTCCGGAAAGCGTCTGGAGTCTGGCGGATTTTGCGATTGCCTCCCTGACAGAGGTCAATCTGACGGTTCTGGTTCTGATGCGGAAGGAAATCCGGCAGGAAACACAGGCGTATTTTTCTCCGGCGGTCAGACGAAAATAAGATGCGCCGGCGACGATCCTTGCCGTGTGGGTTGACAAAGGCGCGGTACTGTGCTATAATGAAAAGCACAGAAACAAGATTCAGGGGGCGCAGATGAAGCTGTTTCGTTTGAAAAAACCGACATCCTTTCAGTGGATTATTTTAGGGTTTGCCGGTGTGATTTTGGCGGGGGCATTTTTGCTGATGCTTCCGATTTCCTCTTCCGCACGGACGGTGACGCCCTTCCATGATGCGTTGTTCACTTCCACATCTGCGGTGTGCGTAACGGGCTTGGTGGTTCGCGATACGGGGAGTTATTGGTCGGTGTTTGGTAAGGTGGTTCTCCTTTTACTGATTCAGATTGGCGGGCTGGGAGTAATTACGGTTGCCGCCGCGTTTGCAATTCTGTCCGGGAAAAAGATTTCCCTGATGCAGAGAAGTACCTTACAGGAGGCGACTGCGGCTCCGCAGGTTGGCGGAATTGTCCGCCTGACCGGATTCATCCTCCGGGGAACCCTTCTCGTGGAGGGAATCGGAGCGCTTCTGATGATGCCGGTGTTTTGCAAGGATTATGGCTTTCGCGGGGTATTCCTTTCCTGCTTTCATTCCGTTTCCGCTTTCTGCAATGCGGGGTTTGATCTGCTTGGTACCGGCAGTGCGGCGTATCCGTCGCTCACCGCTTATGCGGACAACCCGTTGATCTGTGTGCCGGTGATGCTTTTGATTCTTGCGGGGGGAATCGGATTTCTGACATGGGAAGACATCGGTACGCACGGAATCCGGTTTCGCCGCTACCGGATGCAGAGCAAGGTAATTTTGCTGACAAGTGCGTTTTTGATTGTGCTTCCGACCGTGTATTTTTTCTTTTTTGAGTTTACCGGCGGAACGGTTGGTCAACGTCTGCTGAACGCGACCTTTCAGGCAATTACTCCGCGGACTGCGGGCTTCAACACGGTGAATCTTTCCGAAATGAGCGGTGCTTCGTGCGGTATCATGATTTTTCTGATGCTGATCGGCGGTGCGCCCGGTTCCACTGCGGGGGGAATGAAAATGACGACGCTTGCGGTACTGCTTGCAAACCTGTTTGCGGTTTTCCGCAGGCGGGAGGATGTCTGCCTTTTCGGCAGAAGGGTGGACGATGGGGCGGTACGCACTGCCGCTTCCATCGGGATGATGGATCTGTTGCTGTTTTTCGGCGGGGCGCTGGTCATCAGCACGGCGGAGGGGCTTCCGATGTCGGTTTGCCTTTACGAGACCGCTTCTGCCGTGGCAACGGTGGGACTGACGTTAGGGGTGACGCCGGGCCTGGGCATTCTTTCACAGGCGGTGCTGATTCTGTTGATGTTCCTCGGCAGAGTCGGCGGACTGACGTTGATTTATGCGGCACTGCGGACAACGGTTCGGACTTCCTCGCGGCTTCCGCAGGAGAAAATTATGATCGGATAAAAAAGCAAAGAAAGAGGTCGGAATTATGAAATCCATTCTTTTGATCGGACTTGGCAGGTTCGGGCGGCACATTGCCGAAGAGCTTCATACGCTGGGACACGAGGTCATGGCGGTGGATCAGGACGAGGAACGAGTCAATCGGATTTTACCGCTTGTAACGAATGCGCAGATCGGAGACAGCACGAATGCTGTCTTTCTGAAGTCTCTCGGCGTCCGGGACTTTGACGTCTGTATCGTGACCATCGGCGGCAATTTTCAGAATTCGTTGGAGACCGCATCTTTGCTTCACGAGCTTGGAGCGAAGAAGGTTGTTGCCAGAGCCGAGCGGGATGTACAGGAAAAATTTCTTTTGCGGAACGGTGCGGACGAGGTCGTATACCCCGAAAAACAGCTTGCCAAATGGGCGGCAATCCGCTACAGTGCCGATCACATCTTTGATTATATTGAGCTGGACGACCGCCATGCAATCTTTGAGGTGGAGGTGCCGACGGCTTGGATCGGAAAAAGCATCGGTCAGATGGACATCCGAAAAAAATACGGAATCAACATCATGGCGCTGAAGCGGGACGGGAAAATCTGTGCGGATATTACTCCGGAAACGGTGTTGAGCAAGCAAATCACGCTCCTTGTGCTGGGAGAATACAAGGCTTTGCAGAAGTGTTTCCGGATCTGAGACTTCGCGGAAGCGAATACTGTACGTTTTCGGATAACAAACAGAGCGGCAGCACTCTTTCCGGTGTGGAAAGAGTGCTGCCGCTTTTGCCTGATATTCTTTGTTCAGAAGGGAAGCACGCCGAGATGTTCCAGAAGAATCTTCAGACCGAGCAGAATCAGGATGGCACCGCCTGCGATTTCCGCTTTGCTCTTGAAGCGGATGCCGAAGAGGTTTCCGACCTTCAGACCGACCGCAGAAAGAAGGAATGTGACGGCTCCGATGAAAGAGACTGCGGCGACGATGCTGACATCCGGAAGCAGGGCAAAGGTGATTCCGACCGCAAGGGCATCAATGCTGGTTGCAACGGCGAGCAGGAGCATAGAGCGGAAGGAAAAGGAAGCGTCTGTGTGCTCCTCTTCCTTGGAAAAGGCTTCCCGCAGCATATTGATGCCGATAAGGGAAAGCAGAGCAAAGGCGATCCAATGATCGATGGAAGTAATGTACTTTTCAAAAAACGATCCGAGCAGGTAGCCGATGGTCGGCATCAGCGCCTGAAAGCCTCCGAACCACAGCCCGACAATCAGATAGTGACGGGGACGGAGTTTTCCCACGGAGAGTCCCTTACAGACCGCAACGGCGAATGCGTCCATAGACAGCCCCACTGCAAGGAAAAACAGTTCCAGAAATCCCATACAGCTTGTCCTCCGGCAATAAAAAATCAGGTGCGTTCGTTTTTTACGTCCGTACCTGCATGAAAAAAGACCCAGTACGGGGGAGCACCATACTTGAGTCTCGCTGTTTCAGACAAGCCAGACGGGATATCCGCCAGTCTGTTGACTTGCCACTCATTTCTGAGCCGCCTACTCCCTCAATGCTGTCAATTATACCATAGGAGATCACAATTGTCAATTTTTTTTTCAAAAAAGGAAGGAAAAGCCACAGTCTGCGCTTTTCCTTTCCTGACTTTTAAGGGGAGGTCAGCAGACGATCTGTACCTTGAGCAGGTTTGTGGTGCCTTCCAGGTTCAGCGGAACGCCGGCGGTGATGACGACCTTATCTCCTGTGGAAACAAGGTCAAACTGCTTGGCGCAATCGATGGCGTGCACGAAAAGATCATCGGTGCTGTTCTGATTCAGCGCGAGCACGGGCACCACGCCCCAGGAGAGGCTGAGCTGGTGGAAGGTTTTTTGCTCCGGTGTTGCGGCAATAATCATCTGCGCGGGGCGGAATTTGGAAACGCGGCGTGCGGTCAGACCGGATTTTGTTACCGCAATGATCGCTTTGGCATAAACGTCCTTGGCGGTGGTGGCGGCGGCATCGCAGATAGCGTTGGTGACATCCGTAGTGTCGGATTCATACTTGATGCCGCGGTAAATATCCATTTCGAAGGCATCTTTTTCTGCCTGCTCCGCAATTTGCGCCATGACACGGACGACCAGTGCCGGGTGATCACCTGCGGCGGTTTCTCCGGACAGCATGACGGCGGAGGTACCGTCAAAGACAGCGTTTGCAACGTCGGTAATTTCGGCACGGGTCGGCGTGGCGGAGTGAATCATGGATTCCAGCATCTGCGTTGCCGTAATGACCATTTTGCCGGACTGATAGCATTTGCGGATGAAGCGCTTCTGAATGCCGGGAAGCCGCTCAAAGGCAACCTCGACGCCCATGTCTCCGCGGGCAACCATCAGACCATCGGAGTACTTCAGAATCTCATCGCAGTTGTTGACCCCCTCGATGTTTTCAATCTTGGAGATGATGCGGATGCTGTGCCCGCCGTGGTAGTCCAAAAATTTGCGCAGAAGAATGACATCCTCTTTGCAGCGGACAAAGGATGCTGCCACAAAGTCCACGTTTTGCTCGATGCCGAAGATCAAATCCGCTTCGTCCTGCGCACTCAGATAGGGCATCTCGATATGAAAATTCGGGATGTTGATGCTCTTGTGGTTAGAAAGTACGCCGCCGACATCCACATGGCAGTGAATTTCCTTTTCGGTGGTGTCGGTCACGGTCATGGCGATTTTTCCGTCATCCAACAAAAGCTGCGTTCCTTTGGTGAGCTGCTTCGGCAGATCCGCAAAGGAGATAGAGACGATTTTGTCGGTTCCGAGCAGTTCTTCGGTGGTCAGGGTAAAGGAGGAACCTTTTTTGAGCGTGACCTTTCCGCCGTCGAAGTCGCGGAGCCGGATCTCCGGCCCCTTGGTGTCCAGCATAATGGCGGCGGGTACGCGCAACTTATCCCGCACCTTTCGGAAGGTGGACATCATTTCTTTATGATACTCATGGTCGCCGTGCGAAAAATTGAAACGGGCGACATTCATGCCGTTTTTGAGCATTTCCTCCATGACCTCTGCCTTCATGCAGGCGGGACCCAAAGTGCATACAATTTTGGTCTTTCTCATGCTGCTACCTCTTTAAACAAAATTATACCTCATTATATAGTATAGCACGCGATTGTTTCCGAATTGTGTACGCAGCGGGATTTTTGAAAAAAGAACTTTACTTTTTTTCTCTTTCGTGATAAAATAATTAGGAAAGAAAAATGTCCGGGGTCAAGGAACACCCGCAAGCCGGGGGTTATCCGACGGAAAGGAATAAGCGATGACAAATAAGGAACGCTTTTTGCAGATTTATCAGGAAAAGATTCAGAGAGAGGGAGCCGACCGGCTGTTGGATTTTCTGGAAAACGGCAGTGACTTCTTTACGGCTCCTGCCAGCACGCGTTACCATGGTGCGCATGAGGAGGGGCTTCTGGAGCACAGCCTGAATGTTTATGATTGTCTTTGGGACATTCTGAACCGCCCCCGGATGCGGGAGCGGTACGGAATTGAGTATCCGGAAGAGAGTATTGCTATTGCGGGGTTATTGCATGATCTCTGCAAGGTGAATTTTTACAAGACCTCTTTCCGGAATGTCAAGGATGAGAACGGGAAATGGGTCAGCGCGCCGTACTATACCATTGAGGACACGCTCCCCTATGGGCACGGCGAAAAGTCGGTCTACATCATTTCCGCCTACATGCGTCTGACGCGCGACGAAGCCTTTGCCATCCGTTATCACATGGGCTTTTCCGGTACGGAGGATCCGGGTAATGTCGGCAGGGCATTGGAAATGTTCCCTCTGGCATATGCCACCTGCTGTGCCGATATGGAAGCCGCATTCCTGATGGAAGGAAAGCTTGCGGAGAAGTTCAAATGAAATTGTCTGGGTCGGTTCGTTTTTTACTGAATCTGATTTTTTGGGTTCCGTTGCTGCTCGGTATTGCGTTTTTTGTATATGCCGCCGTTCCGCATCTTTGGTTTGTCAATGACGGTGCCGCGCACGAAACCATGAGCCTGTTTCGGCTGGTGGGGAACACATGGAAAAACTGTGGGGAAGCGGTTTCCTCATCGGTTTCTCAGACGGTATTTTGCTTTGTCATGCGCGCCGCCGTGATTCTTTTCTGGGGGATGCTCAGCTTTTATTTCGTTGTGACGCTGATGGGCGCGTTCTGCTCTTTGATCGCGTTTTCCTACGATCCGTATTCCGGCAGTGCCAATCGGGCGAAAAAGGTCTTATATCTGCTTTGCCCCAACCGGGTTTGCTGGTGCATTGTTTTGTGTCTGCCGCTTTTGTGCGGTTTGTTCCCGCAACTTCTGATGTTGATGTACCGCGCCTGTCTTTCTTTTCAGCCGCGAATGTATGCCAGCCCTATGGCGGATTGGGCGGCGGCGTTGATTGTGGCGGTGCTGTCGGTCGGAAGCTTTTTCGGGACGATCCGGCTTCAGGAGAAAACGAAGCTGAATCTGTTCTGTCTCTATCGTAAGAGAAAGGAGGGTGACCGCGGATGAAAATGACCACGCTTTGCTATCTGGAACGGGACGGACGGTATCTGATGCTTCACCGCGTCAAGAAGGAACACGATGAGAATCATGACAAGTGGATCGGCGTCGGCGGAAAATTTGAGGATGGGGAGAGCCCGGAGGACTGCATGCTTCGGGAGGTGCGGGAAGAAAACGGGTTGCGTGTCACCGGATTTCGTTTTCGTGGGATTGTGACGTTTGTCTCCGACTGTTATCCGACGGAGTATATGCATCTTTTTACCTGCACAGACTGGACGGGAGAAGAGCGGGAATGCGACGAGGGGGATCTTTCATGGGTCGGAAAAGAAGAATTGCTTCGTCTGCCGATGTGGGAAGGGGATCGTGTATTTTTCGAACTGTTGAACAGGGATGTTCCGTTCTTTTCTCTGAAGCTGATGTATCGCGGTGAGCACTTGCACGAGGTGTGGCTTGACGGGGTACGGCAGAAGACCTGCATGGAATAAATTCATCGGAAAATCAAAAAGCTGTGGAGCTTTCACCGGGAGCTGCACAGCTTTTTTGTCGTTCGTTTGAAAAAAGAAAAGCGGAAATCCGGAGATTGCCGCTTTTCTGAAGTTTTGCTGTCGTGTAAAATCAGCCAAGCTTTGCCTGATTGATCTTGATGCCGGGACCCATGGTCGAAGCGATCACGCAGCTCTTGATATACTGACCCTTCGCTGCGGAGGGCTTTGCCTTGATGATGGCACCGAGCAGAGCATCAAAGTTTTCCTTGAGCTTGTCTGCACCGAAGGAAGCCTTGCCGATGGGGCAGTGAATGATGTTGGTCTTATCCAGACGATACTCGATACGACCTGCCTTTGCCTCGGTGACAGCCTTTGCGACATCGAGGGTGACGGTTCCTGCTTTGGGAGAAGGCATCAAGCCCTTTGGACCGAGCACCTTACCCAGACGACCGATGACAGCCATCATGTCAGGGGAAGCGACAACCACGTCAAACTCAAACCAGTTTTCCTTGGTGATCTTTTCGACATACTCTGCACCGCCGGCATAATCTGCTCCGGCATCCAAAGCCTTCTGCACATTGTCGCCCTTGGCGAATACAAGCACGCGAACCTTCTTGCCGGTACCGTTGGGAAGAACCACGGCGCCGCGAACCTGCTGGTCAGCCTGACGGGAGTCAACGCCCAGACGGACATGAACCTCGATGGTCTCGTCAAACTTTGCCTTGGAGGTCTGGCAGACCAGACCCATTGCATCAATTACATCATACGATTTGGTTTTTTCGATCAGCTTTGCACTGTCGGTATACTTCTTTCCGAATTTAGCCATTGTACGTTACCTCCCTTACTCTTCGACGGTAACGCCCATGGAGCGTGCAGTACCGGCGATCATGCTCATAGCCGTTTCCAGTGTTGCCGCGTTCAGATCGGGCATTTTGGTCTCGGCGATCTTGCGAACCTGCTCCTTCGTCAGCTTTGCAACCTTGGTCTTGTTGGGGGTTGCGGAGCCGGACTCGATGCCTGCTGCCTTTTTGATGAGGACGGGAGCGGGCGGGGTCTTGGTGATGAAGGTGAAGGAACGGTCGGCATAGACGGTGATGACCACGGGGATGATCAGACCGATATCGTTCTTAGTTCTTTCGTTGAATTCCTTGGTGAATACCGGAATTGCCACGCCGTACTGACCCAGAGCGGGACCTACGGGAGGCTGGGGAGTTGCCTTCCCGGCGGGAAGCTGCAACTTGATATAACCTAAAATTTTCTTTGCCATAATAAACATACCTCCGGATGTGGTTTTTTGCGGAAGAATGATAAAGAATAGATTTTCTTCCTCCCACGTGCAGCGGACTCCGCTGCCAGAATCAATTCTGCGATGCCAGCTTGACCTCGCTGGTTTCCAGCTCGACCGGCATATCGCGATTGCCGCGCTTGATCAGCACGGTGACATTCTTGAGATCCTCGGAAACGGACTGCACAACGCCGCCGTAACCTTCAAACAGACCGCTGACAACCTCCACGGTATCTCCGACCGTAAAGGAGAGCTTGACCTGCTGTACCTGTTCGATCGAAAGCGCCGCGACCTCTTCGTCGCTCAGCGGGGTGGGGCGGGATCCGGGACCGACAAAGCCTGTAACGCCGGTAATGTTCCGCACGGCGTGCCAGCTTTCCTCATTCATAATCATCTTGACATAGACATAGCAGGGGAAAATTTTGTTTTCCACTTCCTTTTCGGTGTCGCCGTTCTTTTCGATGACGATTTCCGTCGGGATGCGAATGTCAAAAATCAGATGTCCCAGTCCGCGGTTCTCAATAATTTTTTCCAGATTTGCTTTTACCTTATTTTCGTAGCCGGAGTAGGTGTGTGCCACGTACCATCTCGGACCGACGTTCATTTCGTTGATATCGCTCATGACAGATGCAACTCAACCTCCGATTGCGTTGATCACGGCAAGGAAAGCCTTGGAAAGTCCGAGATCAACCAGGCAGATCAGCGCTGCACAGGCAATCAGAACGACAAGAACGACAAGGGTGCTCTTTTTGGTCTGATCCCACGAAAGCCACGATACCTTTTTGAATTCGCTCTTGTAAACACGGAGCGATGCGGCAAGCTTCTCGCGGAATTTGATGCAGAGAACAACAGCGACCACAAGCAGAACTCCACCGACGATGATCCATACCAGTGCGGCGGTGCTCAGCCCGCCGGAGGAACCGGATTCCTCGCCGTCAGCAAACACGGTAAGCGCAAAAAGGGAAATCAAGGAGAGGAGCGTACCTGCAAGGGTCAGACCTCTCTGTAACAGTTTTCCTGCTTTCATTGTTTTCGTTTCCTTTCTTTGTTGTCACGCGGAAATTATTTGGTTTCCTTGTGAAGCGTGTGTTTGCGGCAATGCTTGCAATACTTCATGAGCTCCAGTCTGTCCGGGTCATTTTTCTTGTTTTTCTTGGTGTCGTAATTTCTCTGCTTGCACTCGGTGCAGGCGAGAGTAATCTTGATACGTGCTTCATTCGCCATTAGTGGTACCTCCTATGCAAAATTATTTGACACTGCAGGGTGTCATTTGTGTACCTCCCTCTGCAGGTTGCCGCGCAAATCCGTCGGGGGACGGTGGCACGTTGCGCGGAGCTGTTACCGCCGGGGCGGCACAACAAAAAAGCTCCTGAACAGAGGTAGAAAAAGTATAGCACAATTTTCTTCCCTTGTCAAGAGTTTTTTCTCCCATTTTTATATTATATATGAAATTTTTCGAATATGGCAGCCCCGGTTCCGATCCGGCAGGGCGGAAAAAGGAGGGAATCGGAAGACGGGGCTTTTTGACAGAACCGTTCCGGAAAACAAAAATCCGAATGCTGTTGCATCCGGATTTTGGTGGGGGATGGTGGATTCGGACCACCGAAGTCATCGACAACAGATTTACAGTCTGCCCCCTTTGGCCACTCGGGAAATCCCCCATATTAAAGATCCACAGGTGTGGATCGGTTGGAGCTGGTGATCGGAGTCGAACCAACAACCTGCTGATTACAAATCAGCTGCTCTGCCATTGAGCCACACC
>CAKSPO010000006.1 GCA_934481515.1 uncultured Eubacteriales bacterium | reverse complement strand
TAAAACAAATTTTCCGGCGTTGCGCAAGCGTTCCGGTTTAACCAACCCGGTAGGGGCGGGATCAACCCGCCCGTTTGCAAGGGGGGGCGCGGCGCATCGGGCAGGGGCACCAACGAGCGCATCCGATTGGTCAATTACCGCATTACAAAGGAAAACAAAATCCGTATTCGCGAAAAACTCTTTCCATGCAGGGTTTTACCGCGGCAAACGTCTCGGAAAGCAGCGGTTCGCAATAAAGGTCCATGCGGCTGCAATCGATGCTTTATTCTGTCTGTTCCAATACAAATCCATGGAAGGGGAGTACGGGGGATGTGATCCGGAAGCCGTCGGATTCCGGAACGCCGGCAGCGCCGCTGATCGAAAATTTTGCGGGAAGTCCTTCCATCCGGATGGATTCCGGGATATCCGCGGACAGATTCAGAAACAGGCTGACAAGCCTTCCGTCCGGATGCTTCCGGCAAATCTGATAAAATCCCGGCTCCCGGCGGATTTTGGGATAGGGGACGGAGAGAAAGTCTGCCAGTTCCTCCGCACGGAAATAGGAAAGGGAAAACGCGGTACGCGGATCCTGCGCATATGCGTCGAAGGCGTAAACCAAAAATTCGGCGGCTCCGTTGCGATAACGGTAAACGGCGGGGCTTTTTTCCTGCTCTTCCTTAAAGAAGGAGACCGGTACCGCGTCATCCTGCAGGGTCAGCCGGTAGACAAACGGAAGCCATCCGGTTCCCACCTGTTCGGCGCTGTGCAACGTCAGAAGCGGCGGCGGGATCATTTCGGCGGATGCAAAGCCGATGTCCGTTCCGGACTGCTGCAGAATCCGTGCGGCGGGAAGATCCAGAATCAGTTGACGGGGAAGCGGTTTCCCGATCAGAAGGCGCGCGTTTTCCCCGAAGCAGACGGCGGCGGGAACCTCTCGCAGATCGTCCCCCGGGGCGCCATAGACGGTCGGAATGCCGAGATTGGCAAGGAATCCGCCGGCATAGGTCATGGCGTGCCGCATCAGCTCATTTTCTCCGGCGAACGGTTCCGGCAAATGCGCAAAGCGGAGCTTCTGGACGCCCTCGATGACCCGGACGCCGTGCGGCTCGGTTCCATCAAAGGCACGGTCGATCTGCTCCCGCAGTTCCCGATAGCGCAGATGTCCCCGCAGGTATCCGGTTTCGTAGTCGGGAGAGGAATTGTAATCGAACAGATAATTCAGCCCGCCGAGATTCGGCTCTGTCCGCAGAGCGCAGTCATAGCAGGCGCAGATGGCGGAGGGAACCAGCGCACGGGAGCGGGGATAGGTGTCCGCCTCGTGGAACAGATCGACTTCCTCTTCTCCGAACGCCGCGGTACAGAAACCGTTCTGCATCCGGACAAATTCCAGAATGTCCGCGAGTGCGGTACCCGAAAACCGGTTGGCGGAGGCGGAGACCCAATAAGGGGCACCGGACAGGCGCAGGAACGGACGATTCTCTCCGGCGAGAATGGTGGTCAGCTCCGTTGCGGTTGCTCCTTCGGAGTCAAAAGAGGTGTAGCCTGCGCAAAAACCGAGACGGAGCGCGGGGTCGATGCCGTCCGCGATCCGGCGGAGTTTCCGGCAAAAGGCGCGGAGAGAATCTCCGGTCACTTGGAAATAAGCGGTGCGTTCGGGGGAGGGGGCACCCGTAAAGATCGACTGTTTCAGCGCCCCCGCGGAAAGTTCTTTTGCCTCGGGGGAGAGCTGTAGTTTTTCCGCCAGCATTGCCCGGTGATTTTTGCAGAAGCAACCAAGCCCGGGACGAACCGACTGGCACAGGTCGTCGTCGATCATGACAAGGGACGCGCCGCAGGAGCAGAGCGCGGAAAACCACGCTCCGTACCAGGAAAGAAATTGCGGATCGGTCGGGCAGAACGCCTCGTCCAGCTCACGGTCACATACGGAGCGGATCCGCGTCATGCCGGAAAAGGCGGGATCGGCATCGGGAGGAAGCGTACCGCCGTAGCCGAGTCCGTGCGTCCAGATGCCGACCTCCAGCCCTGTCTCACGGAAGAAACGGACGTTGTCGCAAAGATTTTTCATGTGTGCCGGGCGGAGTGCCGGGCAGAAGAACGGTTCCGGCTCCGCCACCAGAAACACGGTGTCGGTTTCTGCCTGTCTCAAGAGGGAAAGAAATTGCGGACGGGTGTCGGGCGTGCAGTTGCGGCTCATCAGCGGAAGGTACTGTCTGTGTTTCATTCGGTCTCTCCTTTTTTGACGGTTTACGACAACACCGCGCATCCCGCAGTCGGCGCACTTGCTTGCGTTTCTCCGTCATACTTTTACAAAAAGCTTTGTAGATAGCCCGGCTACCGGAAAGGCTTCCTGTATCGTCTGACGAAAAAATCCGACTGCACAATTGCACGGTTGGAATTGCGCGGTATTGCCTTGCATTTTTAACTTTTAAGGGGCGGGAGAAGGAAAACGTTGACAAAATCCCCGCGGTTCCGGCAGACCGGAAGCACGGGGATTTTCGGATATTTTTACAGTCCGAGAACGGCGGCGCCGATGATGCCGGCGTCATTGCGCAGGGTTGCAATCCGCAGAGTGGGATTGGGAATCAGACCTGTTCCGTACTGTTCCTTCCGGACCAGCGGCTCGACCAGATCCAGAAGCGTCTGTCCCTCGTTGGAGATGCCTCCGCCGATGGAAAGAACCTCCGGCTGGAAGATGTTGATCATACTTGCCAGACCGCTTGCCAGATATTTGATATATTCGTCCACGACCTCTTTTGCCGCGGCATCGCCCTTGCGCATGCCGTCAAAGGCGGTTCTGCCGTTGACCTTCCCGGCGGCGGCAACCAATTCGGTCATGACGGTCTTGCGACCGGTCTTTTCACACTCCTCCAGCTTTTCGCGGGTCATGTTGATCAGCCCTGTTGCGGAGGAATACGCTTCCCAGCAGCCGCGTCTGCCGCAGGAGCAGGGTCTGCCGTCCACGGCGATGACAATATGTCCCAGCTCTCCCGCCGCGGAATTGAAGCCCTTGAAGACTTTTCCGTGGTCGATGATGCCGCCGCCGACCCCGGTTCCGAGGGTAATCATGACGGAGGATTTGCTTCCCTTTGCCGCACCGGCGACGGCTTCGCCCCATGCCGCCGCGTTCGCATCGTTTTCAATGTGGATTTCGGGAACGGTGAGCAGCTTTTTGAGCGTGGGAACGAGCGGGAAGTGACGGAAGCCGGAGAGGTTATTGGCATAAATGATCTCTCCGGTCTCATCGTCTACGATGCCGGGGGAAGCGATTCCGACGGAAGCGACATCGGCTTCCGCAATGCCGGAGTCGGTGCAGAGCTTTTTGCACAGTGCGGCAATGTCCGCGGCAATCTCTTCACCGGGTCTTTCGGAAAGGGTCGGAACGCTGTCCTTTGCGATGATTTTGTATTGTTCGTTTACAATACCGGCGGCGATGTTGGTTCCGCCGAGGTCAATACCGATACGGTACATAGACAGTAAGTCTCCTTTTTTGAATGGTTTTTGGAGGGAAATCTTCCTCCATTATATCTGCTTTCCTTCGTTTCGTCAAGTGCTTTGTCCGAAAACAAAGATTCAGAACAGTTTTTCAATATCCGCCTTGGTAAAGCGTTCCTTCTTGTCGCAGAAGCGGCATTGCACCTCGATTTCCGGCGGATTGCCGAGCGCCGCCTGCTCGTCTGCCAGCTTCAGAAGCTCGGATTTTCCCAGCGTAATCAGTGCCTTCGCGATCCGGTCACGACTGCAATTGCAACGGTAGGAGACATCCAATTCATCGAATACATCAAAGGGCACGTCCCGAAGAGCGATTTTGGCAATGTCCTCCGGCGACATTCCTGCATCAAAGAGCGAGGAGATGTTGGAAAGTGCGGAGACGTTTTTCTCAATCCGGTCTACGGTTTCCGGAGCGGCAAAGGGCAACAGCTGGAGCAGAACCCCGCCCGCGGCGCGGCAGGAGCCGTCGGTATCGATTAGAACGCCGAGAGCGCATACCGTGGGAATCTGTTCGCTCTTGGCATAATACGCCGCAATATCCTCCGCAATCTCGCCGCTGACCAGCTCGATGGAACCGTTATATGGCTCCTCACCGCCGCAGTCCCGGCTGATGTTGAGCAGTCCGCGCCCGACGGCGCCGCCCACGTCCAGCTTTCCGTTCGGCTTCAGCGGAAGCTCCACGGAAGGATTCTGAATATAGCCGCGGACGTTTCCGATGTAGTCCGCAGTGGCAAGCACGGTTCCGGCAGGGCCGTCTCCCTTGAGAGAAACGGTGACGGAGTCGGTCTTTTCTCCGAGCATACTGCCCATGACGGAGGTCACGGTCAGAAGTCTGCCGAGCGTTGCGCTTGCCGTCGGAGTCGTATGGTGAATGCGGATCGCCTCGTTGACGATTTCCGTGGAACGGATGACATGGATTCTCGCGCTGCCGTCCGAAGTCATGGCGCGCAGAATGACAGATGGGTTCATAAAAACACCGACCTTTTTCATTGGATTCCTGTTCGGATTTTGGATCCGGCCCGGGGGCGCAGTGCGGCGTTACGCAATGCGGCACGTCCGGGACATTTCTTGTTTCTTAGATCTTTTTGCCCTGTTTTTTCAGGACGCTTTTTTGCTGCAACAGTGCTTATTTTTTTGCGCGGGCGACAAAATACCAGCGTTCGGTCTGCTCGTTTGCCGGACGGAAGGAAAAGTCCGAGAAGATGCCGAGCAGTTCCATTCCGGCACTTCGGAGTGAATCTGAAATTTCCTCCATCCGGTAGCACCGTTCCTGCTGGTGCTCATCCGAGCGGCGGTAGGAACCGTTTTCCTGCTCTTCAAACAGGGTCAGGTCAAAATCGCAGATGCCGCTTTCCGGGTCGAAGAAATTCTGCCAGCCACAGTAGACGGAGACAGGGGATTCATCGCTCCCCTCCGGTGCGGGAAGTTCTTCCTCCAGAACATAGGCGTTGTCCGCGTAGACCGTCCGGAATTTATACGGCGTGTTCATGTCAAACAGGAACAGCCCGTCCGGGTCGAGGTAATTGTGAACGGCAGAAAAGCACCGGGCAAGGTCTTCGGGAGTAAGAAGGTAGTTCAGACTGTCAAGACAGCAGGTGACGGCACCGACGGTTCCGTACAGCTCAAAGCTCCGCAGATCCTGCTCCAGCCAGAGCACCGGGTATTTTCCGGCGTTCCTTTCATACGCGACCGAAAGCATTTCCGCACTCCCGTCCACGCCGATCATGTCATAGCCCCGCGCGGCGAGCGCAAGTGTCATGCTTCCCGTTCCGCAGGCAAGGTCCAGAACCAGCGAGGGGCGGGCGGGGAGATAACGGTCAAAGCAGGCTTCCAGAAAGTCCGCCCACGCGGCATAGTCGATTTCCTTGTTCAGCCGGTCGTAAACGCGGGCGATCGCGCCGTAGCCTTCGCAGCCTGCCATCTCAATGCCGCTCCTTCCGGGACAGACGGTCAAGAACGGTCAGATATCCGTCCGAGCCGTATTTGAGACAACGGTTGACGCGGCTGATGGTGGCGGTGGAAAGTCCGGTCTGGGAGGCAATTTCGGAATAGACGTAATTGCTGCGGAGCATTTTTGCCGCGAGGAGCCGACGGGACATTTCCTGAAGCTCCGACGCGGTGCAGAGATCCTCCAGAAAGCTCCGGCATTCCTCCGGTGTTTGCAGGGTCAGAAGCCCCTGACAGAGATACTCCAGCAGCTCGTTGTTCTGATTGGACATGGTTGGTTTCTCCTCCGATCCCTTTGACATGGCCTGACTGCTGTCAGTATAGCATATTTCCGCGAAAAAGTAAAGAGCGGCAGGAATTTTTTTGCGCGGCAGAAAAAATCTTTTCCGTCGGCCGTCGCGGAAAACGGTCTTGACTTTTCCGGCGGAATATGATATGATAAAAATCGCAGAAATGCAAAATTCAAAGGGAGGAGCCTGAAAAATGAAGCATCCGATTCTCTTTTCCTTCGCCTGCTTTTTTCTGATCATTTCTCTTATCCTTGTCGGAATCACCGTTTCGGGGCTTGTTACCATTTCCGGAATGAACGGGGGCAGTCTGGAGGATGCCTTTGCCTCCATTGCTGTCGCCATTGTTCTGGTGGCGCTTCCGCTGACCGGCTCTGCTGGTGCGGCATTTATCAGTGCCGTTCTGATGGCATTTACCTTCCGCGGCAGCTCCAGGGGGGCAAAGATTGCGTCCGGGATTCTTCTCGGAATTGCACTTTCCATCGTTCTCGCCTATCTGTGCGCCCTGCTGTATTCTTCCGCTGCATCCGGTTCCGGCGATGCCTCCGCACTGGTACTTCCGGGAGTTGCCTTTTTCGGTTCTGAATTTTTTTGATAGAGTCTGAGGAGTTTTAATGAAACACGTGTTTATGATCAATCCTGCCGCCGGGAAAAACAATTCCTACGAGACCATCCGTCGTTGTCTTTCCACGGAAGCTGCCGATGCGGATTATGAGCTGTACGAGACGCAGGCACCGGGGGATGCGACGGTTTACATCCGGAATTACTGCATGAAATATACCGATCCCGTCCGCTTTTACGCCTGCGGCGGAGACGGAACGCTGAATGAGGTGGTCAACGGTGCCGTCGGGTTTCCGCAGGTCTCCGTCAGCTGTTATCCCTGCGGTTCCGGAAACGATTTTGTCAAGTATTACGGCGGGAAAAAGGTTTTCTGGAATCTTCCTGCGCTGCTTTCCGCCAAGGAAGAATATATTGATCTGATGCGCGTGGGAAACAAGTATGCCATCAACGCGACGCATTTCGGGTTTGATTCCTGCGTGGCAAAGACCATGATCGATGTCCGGCGGAAGAAGCTGATCGGCGGAAAGAACGCATACACCACCGGCGTTGTGGTCGGGCTTTTCAAGGGAATGAAGAACCAATGCACGGTAAAGGCGGACGGGGAAGTCATCAACCCGAAGGGAAAACTGCTGCTCTGTACGATTGCGAACGGGCAGTATGTGGGCGGTTCCTTCCGCTGTGCACCGCGTTCGCTGGACAATGACGGCTGGCTGGAAATCTGTCTGGTCGATCCGGTATCGAGAATCCGGTTTCTCCGTCTGATTAACGGTTATACCAGCGGAACACATCTGGAGGATCCTGCTTTTGCGGATATCGTTCATTACCGTCGCGCCAAACGGGTGGAGATTGAAGCGCCCGACGGGTTTCTGTATTCCTTTGACGGTGAGCTGGTGGCGCAGAACCGCTTTACGGTAGAGGTGGTACCGCACGCCATCCGGTTTGCCGTCCCGGACACGGCACAGCCGTTGCCCGGAGAGGAGCATCATCCGGACCGGCGGGAGCACGCGGATGTCTGAGGGGGGCGGGAAACCGCTTTTTCCGGAGGATTTCGGGTATCTTGGAACCGGAACCAATCGGGACGCACCGCTTCCGGAGGTGAGCCGGGAGGTGCTTCTCTCACAGGCAGAAAAGCAGCTTGCGCAGGCAAAGGTGCTTCTGCGGCAGAAACTGGAGCGGGAGATGGAGCTGTTGCGGCGGACGGAGCACGCGCTCCCGGCACCGTCCGGCATTTTCCGCGGGGAGCCGAAGGAGGATGCTCTTCCGGTCGTCTGCCGGATGCTTTTGTCCTGGGAGAAGTTGCAGGAGGAGAGCCTTCCGGTTTTCTTTGCTTTGCATGCCGTGGAAAAACAACTGACGGAGCTTCGGGTCGCTGGGGTCAGAATCCGATCCGGAAGCGGCGGGGAACCGGCGGGCGGAACGGCGGAGAATGAATGCCCGGAGACGGAAGCGTCTCACGGAAAAGCGGCATCGCCGGAGTGTCGGGAAGCGGCGCTTTCGGCGGCATTTGCAAGGGTGTCTGCCGCGGCGCGGGAGGATGCGGGAAGTCTGTCGGCGTATCTGCGACGCGAGGTCGGAGCGGCGGCGGATCTGTCCGGAGAAGGAAAGCAGTGCCGACTGCAGACGGTTTTTCTCCGGTGCGGGGAGGTCCGGAACCGGCTGGAGCGCCTTTTGCAGGAGCTGTGAGATTTTTTAAAGGTTTTGTCAGGAGGAACACGTTTTTGCCGATGGATGCGGAAACGTTGTTCCTTTTGTTGTTTCCGGGCTTTTTATGCGACGGAAAACCGTGGAAAAAACAGAATAAAATTTTTTTTACTATTGATTCTAAAATCGTTTTGTGCTACAATATACTTGTAGAATCATCGAATCAGTAAAATGCTGTAAAATAAGTTCTATTTTTACAGACAGAATCGGAAACGGAGGACGGAATTTTGATTTCATCTTTTTTCCCGGTACTTACCGCAGCGCTTTCCGCTACGCTGAATCTCAGCGCGGAGCGGTTCTTTCTGATTGCCATTGTCCTGCTGGCATGCATCCTTGGGGCAGAGATTGCCGGAATCTGCATCCTGATCGGAAAGGTCAGACGCGCGCACGGCAAAGAGGAGGATTCCGAGCGGCATTATGCGCTGGGGATCCTGTTGCTCGGAATTGTTCCCAGGACGACGTATGCCGTGTTTTATACACTGGCGGGAGCGGCGGCGGTCGGGGCTATCGTGCTTGCGGTTCTTTTGGTTGTGTTCCGTTGCAAGGGGTACCTGTTCCTTGCCGGAAAGGAGCGCCGTAAGGAAGCCGACACACCGGATGTCGATACCGATGCCGGGACAGAGGCGGCGGAATCCGTAACGGAAGCAGAGGGGGCGGCAGAGGATGCCGTAGCCGACGACGAAGCGGATGCCCCGACGGATGCCGAGGCGGACATCGAGGAGCCTCCGATGGAGGAGAATCTTCCGGAGAGGGAGCAGGAGGAGATTTTTTCCGCGGAGGAGACGGTTCCTGCGGATGCGGCGGAGCCTTCGGTTCCGGTTTCCGCAACGGTTCCGGAACAGGTTCCCATGACGGCGGCGGGGACACAGCAGGTGCCGCCGTATGCCGGTGCGCCCGGTTCTGTCCGGATTATTGAAAAACACTTTACGGAAACACACAAGGAGGTCGTTCACGAAACGACTACCAACAATATCCCGACGCCTGCCGCGGTTGCAAAGGACACGCCTTTGACCGAGGAGCTTTTGCGTGCAATCACGGAGCTTCTGAAGGTGGAGAAACAGCACCGTTTGGAACGTGAAATGGCGGTGGAAAGCCCGCGGAACACTTCGGATGCGACCGTGGCGGCGGGAGCAGGAGAAAAGCATTCTCTGCGGGAGGACGCAGAGTTTCCGGAATCTCCGGAGGATGACGCGGAGGACGACGATGACGATACCGACCTTTCTGCGGACGGTGACGTTTCCGCGGAGGACAACGACGGAGAAGAGCCGGACGCGGAGGATGGCTTCGACAGCGACCTGTTTGATGCCAACGAACGGATTGTCGGATTTGATGAGGAGACCGGCTACTATATCGTAGCACGTTACCGCAAGAGCTTTGAAGCAAAGCTGATTCAGTCCCGCCCGGCGGTCAAGCGGTATTACAGTGCGCTGAAAAATGCCGTCATGGCGTACGAGGGAACCCGCAACCGCATCAGCTGGGGCTGTGAGACCTTCACCAATGAGCATACGCAGATTGCAAAATTCAATGCCCGCGCAAAGACTCTGGAGGTGTATCTTGCACTGGATCCCGCGGGACTGGAGGGCACGGTTTATCACGGCAGAGATGTCGGCGGAAAGAAAAAGTATGCGGACACGCCGTTTCTGTATAAAGTTACCTCTCCCCGTAAGCTGACGCTGGCGTTGGAGCTGATTCAGCGAACCTGTGAGGAGCAGGGATTGTCTCCGATTGATCTGGAAGAGGTCAATTACGAGGAGCAGTATCCGTTTGAAGCAACCGATAGTCTGATTGCACGCGGGCTGATCCGTGAGTATCTGCGGGAGGAAAAACCGGCGGTTTCCTTTGAGTTGGATCCCGATCATGTTCCTGCGGTTCCGGACGAGGATGCCAGCGTGATTCCGGCAAACGCAAACTTTACCTGGGAACTGGACGACGAGGCGGAAAAAGCGACAGAGCCGGAACCGGAACAAGTACCGGAACCGGAGCCTGCGCCGGAGGAAATGCCCGAACCGGAGCCGGAGGAAAATCCGGAAGAGGTGACGCAACCGGCCGCTCCCGTTCCTGCTTCTACGACGACCGTTTCGAGAGAGACGGTGCACATTGTGGAGCAACACTATAAAGAAACTTTCTATCACGTTCCGGATTCTGCCGGAAAGACTTCAGCAACAAAGTTGATCGAGGGAGAAGCGGAGGAGACCGCAACGCTTGCAGAACCTTCTGCTACTATACAACCGACAGAAACGGTTGAAGAATCCGCTCCGGAAATTCCGGAGATCCCGGAAGTCCCGGAACCCGCGGAAGAAGCTGTCGAAGAGGACGAGCCTGCCGAAGAGGACGAGCCTGTCGAAGAGGACGAACCCACCGAAGAGGACGAGGTTGCCGAAGAGGACGAGCCTGTCGAAGAGGACGAGGTTGCCGAAGAGGACGAGCCTGCCGAAGAGAACGAGCCTGTCGAAGAGGACGAAGTTGTCGAAGAGGACGAGCCTGTCGAAGAGGACGAGGTTGCCGAAGAGGACGAAGTTGCCGAAGAGGACGAGGTTGCCGAAGAGGACGAGCCCACCGAAGAGGACGAGCCTGTCGAAGAGGACGAACCCACCGAAGAGGACGAAGTTGTCGAAGAGGACGAGCCTGCCGAAGAGGACGAGGTTGCCGAAGAGGACGAACCCACCGAAGAGGACGAGCCTGCGGAGACTCCGCCCCCGGCTCCCTCGCGACCGGAGCCGATGAGCAATGCCAATCCGAATGTGGCTCTGATTGATGTTTGCCTGTTCGATCATTATTTTGAAAACGGTTCCGTGGTGGATCTGGATGCCGTGAAGGAAGTCGGACTGGCACCGGAAAGCGCAACGGTTCTGAAGGTTTATGCAAGCGGTTCCGTCAAAGGAAAGTACACTGTGGAAGCCAACCACTTCACCAGAGATGCGCTGATCGCCATCGGGGAAGCGGACGGGGATTCCATTCTGATTCGCTGAGAGGAGGGCAACGAAATATGAATCCATGTAAAAAAATGTTCCGGATGCGTTTGGCGTTGCTCCTTTCGGTACTTCTGGCACTGCTGACCTGTGCGCTGCTGGTTTCGGTTTCCGCCGAAGGAACGGATCCGGATCTCATGATGGAATTTGATCCGGAGCAGTGTTCCGTAACGCTTTATTACGGGACGGAAAAAATCGATATGGTTTCCGGAAAGAAGTACTCCATTCCGACCGGCTCCAGTGTGATTGTCACCGTTCAGCCGAAGGACGGATTTGAACTGACGGACATTGAAAACAAGAATGCGCCGGGAAGCAGTCTGATGACGAATGACCGTTTCAGCCGCGAGACGTTTTCGGAGTCGGTCAGCGGAATCATCCGGTGCGGTTACCGTTCCTTTGATCTGCGGTTTGTCGGCGAAGGGCTGAGCGCACGTCCGTACCACCCGTTGAGCGCCAACGAAAACGAACTGAACAACCAGAAATATACCTATAATGAGGACTATGTGCTTCCCGCGGTCGTGCGGACGGGATATCTGTTTGATCACTGGGAACTGTTGGACAGCACCGGAAAGTCCTATCAGAAAATCATCAACAAGAACGAAGCGGATCAGTATTATATTCCGAAATATCTGTTCAATGACGATATGGACGGAACCGGTACCGTTTACGCCTATGCCGTCTTTACGCCGGTCAAGCAGCCGGTGCGCCGGTATGACTACCGGTATGACCCGGATGCGCCGCCGCTTTTCCACGGAAAGCTGCTTGGTACCACCGAATGGGAAGAGGACATGGCAAAGATTATTACGGCGCTGGAGCACATGAGTGACGACCCCGAAGGCGGATACAAGTCTTATGTGGGATATGAGCTGCTGACCGACGGGACGGACGGCTACAGTTACCCGACCCATCAGATCACGGTGCCGACCGGTCTTCAGCCTGCTCCGAACGTGGTGTACCGGCTCTACAAGGCGATTGACTATGTGCTGACCTACCGGAATCCGGACGGCAGTGCACTGACGATGCCGGAGGGCGCTCCGGTGAAGTACACCTTCAATGTACGGACGGACATTCCGGATCCCACGCGGGTCGGATATACCTTCCGCGGGTGGATCATGACGGTCAAGTCGGAGGATGCAACTACGGTGCAGTATGAGAATCTGCAGCCCGGTCTTTGTCTCGGTCTTGACAACGACAATCTGACCAAATATATTTCCGCTGATAAGGAGATTGTTCTCACGGCGTGCTGGGAAGCCAACACGTATGAGATCGGTTACGTCTGGAACGGAAAGAACGATGAGCAGAATACGCTTCTGGATACGATCAATGCCGCTCTTCCGCGCAACTTCGTGTTTGATGACGAGAACGGAATTACCGTACCGGATCCGGTTCGCGCCGGATATACCTTCATCAAATGGATTCTGCACACCTCGGGAGGAACGGCGGAGCTGACCTCCGAGAACGGTGCGGTGAAGCTTTCTGCCGGAACGTACGCGGAAAATATCCGTCTGGAAGCCGTTTGGGAAGCCAAGCATTACCACGTGATTCTGGACGGGCAGGACGCTACTACGCCCGGAACCGGAAGCATTGCGGATGTGATCTACGATCAGCCCTTTGTTCTTCCCACTTCCCCTGCATTCGTCTGCCCCACCCGGACGGGCTTTGATTTTGCCGGGTATTACAGTGAGCCGGACGGAAAGGGAACTCTTTATATCAACGCAGTCGGTGAAAGCGTCTGCTCCGCCTGGGATCTGTCCGGGGCGGACGGCGACGGAAGCATTACGCTGTATGCGGCGTGGATCCGCAAGTCCTATCCGGTTTCCGTTACGATAGAGGGAACGGATGACGCGACGGTTATCATCCGGACGGCGGACGGGACGGAGTATCCTTACACCGGCTCTCCGATTCTGCTTCCGTATGAGACGCGGTTTACGGTTATCATCCGATCCCCCTCCGGTTACAAGACCGTGAAGTGGAACGGTACGGTGCTCTCCGAGCACTCCTCTGTATATACGTCTCCGGAGCTGACGGTCGGGGTCGGGGAAATTCAGCTTCGCGCCACCGTGCTTCCGACCATTACGGTGCCGACGATCCGCATCAACTATTTCGATGAAACCTTTGTTCTGCCCGCCGGCTCGTATCTGATCCGTTTCGGCTCCGTTTCTCTGCGGGTGACCGTTTCTTCTTCCGGAAACTTCACGGTCAACGGAAAAGGAGAGAGCGCCGTGACGGTGCCGGATTCCTTCTTCGGAAATACGGTACAGATCATTGCTTACGGCGATTGTACGGCGACCTCCGACAGCGATCCGGTGGATTTTGCGATTGTCGGCAGAGCGGATATGCCTACATGGTATGATGTTGCCACCGGAAAGGGCGACATTTATGTCATCAAGAACCTTTACGATACCAAGCTGATCGTGCAGATGCTGGAGGAACGCGCAAGCCTGTTTGAGTTTGCCTGCCGCGCAAGCTCTGCCTCCGGTACGGCGCTGGTGTGGCAGGATTCCGGTACGTTTGAGGGACTTTATCCCGGTACCGAATACTGTATTTATATCCGTCTGAAGGCAACGGAAAACGAGCCGCACGGAAAAGAGCTGGAATTGCGGTATTCCACGCTGATTCAGTCTTATCTTCCTTCCAAGATTGAGGAGCTGGAAAATCTGCGGGAGGGCAGTGACGGTGAGCTTGCCAGAGGTGTGATTGACGAAGCCATCCGGAAAATCAACGAGGAAGCCGCCAAAACACCGCTGGATCCCGATTTCTACCACATTGTGGAGCGTATTGTCGAGGACGCCAGGGCGAAGATCGGGTTTGCACGTTATCAGGACAAAAAGATTGCCGAGCTGCGGGAGCTTTTGCGCAGTTATACCGCAAGCGGGCTGTTCAGCGAGGAAAGCCTGAATCAGATGAAGACCATCGTTGCCGCGGCGGAAGCTGCCATCATTTCGGCAGCGACCGAGAGTGAAGTGGATGCGGTCTCCGCCGACGCAAAGAGCGCGATGGAGCAGATTCCGGTCACGTATCTGTTCAGCAGAGACGGACTTCTCCGCCTGCTTGCCAAATACGGTCTTGCGCAGGGCAGTTATCTGACTCTGATCCGACAGGAGGATTTTGATACGCTTGCCGCCGCAATCAGTGATGCGATCCGTACCTCCGGACGCGTTACGGTCAGTGCCGCCGGAATCACTCTCGCGGAAGCGGAGGAGCTGCTCCGCGGGCTTGAGGTGGTTGGCGTCTACAGCTTCTCTTTACTGACGACGACCAACAATGAAAAGAATTCCTTTGAGATCCGGTTGCAGATTCCGGAGGAACTGCGGCATCATACCGGACTGACGGTTGCTTACTATGACCGGACGACCGGCGTTGTGGAACTTCTGGAATGCCGCCGGGATGGCGATGAGCTCTATTTCGTTGCCGACCATATTTCGGATTTTGTGATTTTTGCGGATCCGACCGTTCTTCTGACTCCCGTGATCATTGTACTTTCTGTCATTCTGCTTTGCCAGCTGGTTGCCATTGCGGCACTGCTCTCTGCACGGCGCGAAAGAAAGAACGGGCAGGTGCGCCTGTCCGCGTGGGCACTTCCTGTGCTTCTGACGGTTCGTTTCCTGCCGGAGAATGCAATGCTGATTGTCTGCATTCTCGGTGGAATTGCAGTGCTTTTGCAGATTTTTCTGATGTATCTGCTCCTGACTTCGGAGGTGTTCTTCCGCCGTCGTCCGGGACCTGGCTCCGGAGATGACGAAGCACACAACCACGTGGTGCCTGTTATGGCTGAGCCGGAGGGACAACCCGCCGTAGCAGAAAACGGAATCTCCGAAGCGGAAGCTACAGAAGATCCGTTTGCTGTTTACGATGAAACGTCCGATTACGGGGAGCCGTATATGACGGAAGAGACTTCAGCGGAAACCGATGCTGCATACACCGGAGATCCGGAAGAATCTCCGGATTCTGCGGAGGAAGTATCGGAAGAAGCGCTTTCCGACGAAGAACTTTCCGAAGCGGACATTGCGGACGCAGAAGATTTTGATACGGAATCTTTTAATGATGTATTTTCCGAAGCGGAAACTTCCGAAGCTGCAGAGGATGTTTACGGGGAAAGCGACGAGGACTTCATTGAACCTGCCGCAAATCCGTACTATTCCATGGAGGATGATTCTGCGGAATACAATTCTGAAGAATCTGATTCTGCAGAATCCGATTCCGGTGAATATGACTTTGCGGAAGACTCCGAAATGAATGCTTCCGACCATGGAGGATATTTGCCGCAGGACGAATTCCAGTGGGAGAACTACGGACTTTCGCCGGAAGCATCTGACACGGTTGCTTCAGAAACGGGAACGACCGAGCCGGGAGATTCCGAAACCGATGAATCGGAAGAAGCACCGCAAAATGCGGAAACGGAATCCGGTGCCTCCGATTATGAAGAGTTCTACCGGAATTCTGAAGAATAATCCGTACAGAACAAAAAACGTCCGGGGAACCGCAATCAGCTGTGATGCGGTTCCCCGGACAAATATTTTATTCGGATTTTTGACGGGATGTTTTATTCCGCACCGCCCTTGCAAAAGAAAAAACGCGAAAGGGACGGAGCCGTTCGCGGCAGGAATTTTTGATAGAATAGAGAAGAGACGGCTGCGCCGCGATGGTAGGGGAGCAGTCGTCTCTTTTTATCCGATTGAAAGATTGAATTGAAAGCCGTGAATTATCCGCGCTTCTGCGCTTCCAGCTCCCGGCGCTTGCGCATCATGTCCTTCATGCGGAGCTCGGTGTTCAGAATCTTTTTGCGCAGACGGATGGACTTCGGCGTGACCTCGATCAGGTCGTCGTCCGTGATATATTCAATCGCTTCCTCCAGCGAGAAGATCTTCGGAGGAACCAGCAGAAGTTTTTCGTCGGCACCTGCGGAACGGATTGCGGTCAGCTGTTTTTTCTTGCAGGGATTGACGGCGATGTCGTCATTCTTCGGGTTTTCTCCGACGATCATGCCTTCATAGACCTGCGTCTGCGGACCGACAAAGAGCAGACCGCGCTCCTGCGTATTGTAAAGACCGTACCGTGTGGTTTCTCCCGCTTCGGAAGCGACCAGTGAGCCGGTAAACTTCATCGGGATTTCGCCATGGTAAGGCGCATAACCGTCAAAAATGGTGTTGATGATTCCTTCGCCGTGTGTTGCGGTCAGGAATTCGGAACGGTAGCCGAAAAGGCACCGGGAGGGAATGGAATATTCAATCCGGGTGCGGCTTCCGATGGGGTTCATCGAAAGGAGCTCCCCTTTTCTCTGTCCGAGTTTTTCGACAACCACGCCGACAAATTCTGCGGGAACGTCCAGTGTGACGCGCTCCATCGGCTCGCACTTCTGCCCGTCGATCTCCTTGTAAAGCACGCGGGGATTGGAGCAGGCAAGCTCAAAGCCTTCGCGGCGCATGGTTTCCAGAAGAATGGAAAGGTGCATTTCTCCTCTGCCCGCGACGCGGAATTCATCCGTGGTTTCGCCGTCGGAGACCCGCAGGGAAACGTCTTTGAGCAACTCTTTATACAGGCGTTCACGGAGTTGACGGGAGGTGACAAACTTTCCTTCCTTGCCGGCAAGCGGACGGTTGTTGACCATAAAAGTCATTTCCATCGTCGGCTCCGAGACCTTGACAAACTCCAGAGGCTCCGGATTTGTGACTGCGGTCAGCGTGTCTCCGATGGTGATATCTCCGGCGCCGGAGAAGCAGACGATGTCTCCCACGGTTGCACTTTCCACGGGAACGCGGGAAAGTCCGTCGATCTGGTAAAGGGAAACGATCTTGGTACGCTTGACCGAACCGGGGTTGTGATAGTTGCATACGGCAACCTCCTGACCGACGCGGATGGAGCCGCGGTCGATGCGTCCGATGCCAATTCTTCCCACGTAGTCATTGTAGTCGATGGAAGAGACCAGAAGCTGAAGATCCCCCGTCTCGTCTCCGCCGGGGGCGGGAATATATTCCACGATTTTCTCAAACAGCGGCGTCAGGTCGATTCCCGGAACGTTGGGATCGTTGCTGGCGGTTCCGGCTCTTCCGGAGCAGTACAGCATCGGGCTGTCGAGCTGTTCATCATTCGCGCCCAGATCCATCAGAAGCTCCAGAATTTCATCTTCCACCTCGCCCAGCCGTGCGTCCGGCTTGTCGATCTTGTTGATACAGACAATAACGCGGTGATTCAGTTCCAGTGCCTTTTGCAGAACAAAGCGGGTCTGCGGCATCGGTCCCTCTGCAGCATCCACCAGCAGAATGACACCGTTCACCATTTTCAGAATCCGCTCTACCTCACCGCCGAAATCTGCGTGACCGGGAGTATCAATGATGTTGATTTTGATGTTTTTATAGTGTACCGCCGTATTTTTCGCCAGAATGGTAATTCCGCGCTCGCGCTCCAGGTCTCCCGAATCCATCACGCAGGTCACCGTTTCCTGGTTCTCCCGGTAGATGCCGCCCTGCTTCAGCAAGCCGTCCACCAACGTGGTTTTACCATGGTCGACGTGCGCGATGATTGCCACATTTCTCAAATCTTCTCTGATCACCGTTTTTCACTCCCGCTTTTTGCAATTTCAATCTTTGATAACAATATATTATATCACAAACTGCGTTCCGAGAAAAAGGAGGATATTTTACGATTTTACACGAGAGGGAAAAACTGTATTTGTGCATTCTGACGGATTTTGAGTACTTTCCGTTGGCTGACGCAATGGCAGGCGGTTTTGCAGTTGCCGGGTTCGGAGAAAAAACGCGGTTTCGCGGGCAATCTGTGCTTGACTTTTCCGGTGCGGTATGTTATACTGAACGAAAAAACGAGAGGACGGTAAAAAGCAATTATGATTAAAATAGAACGTACTTCCGTGATGAATTTTGAAAACGCAATCCGGGGCGCCCGGAATCCGATGAACAGCTGGGGACGGATGGACAGTAGCTATGATGCCGACGGAAATTATGTGCTCGGCGCGAACGATCTGGACCTTGCCCGGCGGCTGGCGCATGCCGGAAGCGATCACAGAAAGTTTCTGCGTCAGATTTTTGTTTCCGCAGACATCACGGCGCCGCTGTACTGGTGGAAGGAGTTTGATACCTACAAGGTGGGAACCGTGGCAAATTCCTGCTCTACCATGCATAAGATTCATGCAAAAGCATTTACGAGAGATGATTTTTCCTGCGACCGGCTGGATGAAGGCGGTCTTGCCGCACTGGACGCTTTGATCGTTTATCTTGAGGGGGAGCGCCAAAAATTCGTAGCGGACAAGGAAAACCGTCAGCCGTGGCACAATATGATTCAATTGCTCCCGTCCTCCTACAACCAGATGCGCACCGTGAGCATGAACTATGAGAACCTCATCAATATGTACTACGCACGCAGATTCCATAAGCTGGCGGAATGGCACACGTATTGTGATTGGATCCGTTCACTGCCGTATGCCGGGGAACTGATTTGTATCAAGGACTCCGACGAAGGCGGCAAAGCAGAATAAAAGATATAATTAAAACAAGATTAAGAATTATTCTATATTCTGGGAAGGATTGACGATGGAGCAAACGGAAGTTTTCGGAGCGGCAAAATGGGTTTGTGCCGGTTGCGGTACGGGAATACTTCCCAAGGATCCGGCACCCGCCGGATCGCCGCATTTCCCAATTCTGCGGGGAACGTTTTCGGTGCATCTGCCCGCTTCTGCCGAATTGTTTGTTCTGGGACTTGGGTTCTTTCATGTGTATATCAACGGGAAAGAAGTGACGGAGCAGAAATTCCTCCCGCTGTTTTCCGATTTTGAACCGCGGCAGGCATATCCGGTCGGGGAAGTGCTGACCGGGCATCGCGCTTACGTCCCGCATTTTGACATTACGCCGTTGCTTTCGGAAGGGGAAAACACGATTGCGATTCATTTCGGCGGCGGATGGTATTCCTCCGGTATCGGCAGATTCGGTGATCCCAAAGCCATCTACCGGATTTCCGTGCAGGAGGGGGATTGTGCCCGTGAGTTTGTTTCCTCCGAAGCGGATGTCTTTGCGGAAAGCTTCGTAAAAACCTACCACCTGACGACCTTTGAAGCGCAGGATTTCCGCGGCTTTGACGATTGCGCATTCGGCAGGGACTATGACGACCGTCTCCTTCCGCATTGTCAGCTTGCAAAGCCGCTGGCAAAAACGGAATACCTCTTTTCCGACTGCCCGGCAGATCGGGTGACGGACACCATCCTTCCGCGGTGGGTCGGGAACATCAACGGGGCGGATATTTACGATTGCGGAGTCAATGCTTCCTCCTACCCGGTTTTGCGTGTGACTGCACCGGAGGGGAAAGAGATTCGCGTAGATTTCTCGGAGGAGCTGACTCCTGACGGAGATCTTGACGAAGCGTTCTGTCACAGACAGTTCTTTTCGGTGATTTCCGACGGAAAGGAGCGGACAGTGGAGCCGCAGTTTCTGTGGTACGGCTATCGCTACTTCCGCGTCCGTGGGATGGCGGAACCGATCCATGTTTGCGTGGTGCATGCGGACGTTCCCGTGACGGGGACCTTCTCCTGCAACAACGAGACGTTGAACTGGCTTGCAAAAACCTTTACGGATACCCAATTGTTCAATATGCACGCGGGGATTCCTTCCGACTGCCCGCACATTGAGCGGTGCGGCTATACGGGGGACGGGGAGCTTGCCTGCCACGCCGCCATGACGGTGCTGGACGCGGGTTCCTTTTACCGCAAGTGGATCGATGACATTGCCGACTGTCAGGATGTGCTGACCGGACACGTGCAGTACACGGCACCCTATATCCGTTGCGGCGGCGGACCCGGAGGATGGGGATGCGCCATTGTGGAGGTTCCCTACCGGTATTATCTGCATTCCGGAGACGCGGAACCGATGAAGCGGCTTTATCCGCAGATGCTCCGGTATTTTGACTATCTGGACGCGCACTCGACGGGAGAACTGGTGACCAGCGATCAGGCGGGATGCTGGTGCCTTGGTGACTGGTGCACGCCGGATCCGCTGATCCTGCCGCCCTCCTTTGTCAATACCTACTTCTATATCAAAAGCCTGCAAACGGTTCAAAAGATTGCAAAGCTCCTCGGAAAGACGGAGGATCTGTCCCGCCTGGAGGACGCGATCCGGAGCCGCAAGGATGCCATGACAGCGGTTTATTTCGACCTGTTTTCCCACAGCTTTCTCGGCGGTGTACAGGGGGCGGACGCTTTTGCCGTTGACATCGGTCTGGGGGATGAAAAGACCTACCCGGCAATGCTCCGGCGATATGAAACGCTCGGGAAATTGGACACCGGTATTTTCGGGACGGAGATTCTGACCCGCGTGCTGTTCACGCACGGAAATGCGGATCTGGCACTGCGCCTGTTGAGCTCACAGGAGCCAGCCTCCTTTGAAGGAATGCGGCGCGGCGGGGCGACTACGCTTTGGGAGTATTGGCCGCACACCGGACAGGAGCGTTCCCACAATCACCCGATGTTCGGCGCGGCGGTGGCGTCTCTCTTTGACTTCGTGCTCGGAATCCGGGACGCGGGCGATGGGGGATACCGGGGGCTTCTCATTGCGCCGGCAGAAAATACCGTGCTCACCCGGGCTTGCGGAAGCCGGAAAATCCCGGCAGGGCGCGTCTTTGTGTCCTACGAAAAAACGGAGAGCGGGGTGCATTTCACCGTGGAGGTTCCGGAAGGAGTTTCCGCAAGCTTCCGTTACGCCGGCGAATACAGGACGCTTTCTGCGGGCGTCAACCGCTTTACCATCTGAAACCGACCCGGATAGGGTTGCAGACCCAACCGGTGCGGCAGAACCGTCCTTTGCGTACAGAAGGCAGGACGGTTCAAAAATACAAAACAGGCGGTGTGAAAAAACTCATTTCGCGTTTTTTCACACCGCCTTTGATATTGGAAATGACGGCAAAACGGCGGTGTTTTGTCTGAAAAGATCTCTCCAAGAATGCAGAATCCCGTCTTCCGGCTCTGACAGATTGTCGGAATGCGGGAAATTGCATTTTCGGTACTTTTTCTTTTCGTCGAACTACCGGCCGGGAAAAGGAAGCGCGGTATAACGATCACCGGTCGGGAACAGATGGCAGTTTCCGGGGTTGCCGGAAAAATTCAACACATCAGCGGAGGTCTGCTTTCTGTTTCCGGTATTCCTTCGGGGATAGTCCTGTGACCTTTTTGAACAGCCGGCTCAGATAATACGGATCTTCCAAGCCGACCTGTAGGGCGATTTCTCTCAAAGTCATATTGCGCCCTTTCAGGTATTGGATTGCCGTTTCCACACGGTAGCGGTTGCAGTATTCCAGAACGCTGTAGCCGGTTGCCGCCCGGAAAATGCTGTGCAGATACCCTTCCGAGATTCCAAGCTCGTCTGCGATTTCTCCCACGCGGATTTTCTCCCGGTAGCGGGTGTGGATGTAGGCTTTTGCCGCGCGGGCATACCGGTGTGCCGCCGGAGGAAGAGCTTCACTGTCGAGCCGCTGCAGAACCAGTTCGGTCAGTTTTGCCGCGAAGGAATGGTATGCAGCCAGTGCCCGAATGCGGTCTGCGGGCGACGGGGATGCGTTGCGTGCTCCGATTTCCCCGATGGCGTTCCGGACGGTTGCGGCGCTTTCCGCCATAAGTTCCTGCTGAGGAATCAGAAAAATGCCGGGTGTGGTTCGCATCCGCTTCAGCAGCTGTTCCTTTTCCGCTGCTGTGATGCTTTCATGCAGGCGGCAACGGTATTCCATCTCCACTCCGACCGTGGTATGTCTTTGGTGCTGTCCCGGAGGCGCCGACGTGTCGCACCAGGTTTCCTTTGTGGTGACCATCAGCATTCCCGGAGGTACGACAAGCTTCTTTCCGTCCCCTCGGCGGTACAGCATGCTCCCATACGGCGGCATGTTGCCGCTCCCGATTGTCGGGGATATGCGGTGCGCGTCCGGGCTTTGTCTCCCGATGGCGGGGGGGTCTTCTTGCTGGTAGTTCGAGTCATGCTCCGGATGTTCGACCAACAGAATTTCCAGAAAGCGCGGCTTATTGTGAAAGCTTCCCCGGTAGTGTTCCAGCTCCACGGTACAGGCGAACAAAAGTTTCGGGATTTCCAGCATTTCGATTTCATAGAATTGCATCCGCTTCACCTCTTTTCAGAAAACAGTGTAACACATTCTGCGTAGAATTGCAATGTTCGGTGAAAAAAATCCGTCTTTTTATATGAGAATTGTCCATCTTTTGCGGAATGGACATTGACAAAAGAATTCTCCGGCGGTACACTGTGGATGTGTCAGAAGAATATTGTTCCGGAGCTTCCGGAGCTACAGGCAAGGAGGAGACCATGCAAAAGAATTATTCCGTATTGTCGCGCTTTCCCCTCGGGGCGTTGACGGCAGAAGGCTTTCTGAAGGAGCAGATGCGCCGGAACAGCGAGGGAATGGGCGGAAAAATGGTAGAGTTGGAGCCGGTCATGCTCGGAAAACCCTATGTGGAGCGGGAATTTGATTCCGTGTTCACCGGCGGGAACCGTGACGGCTGGGCGGCGGAAATTGCCGGGAACTACTGGACGGGGCTGATTCAGATGGCGTTCACCATGCCGGATGAAGCGCTGATTGCGCGCGTGAGTGACTGGGTGGATCGTGTGCTGAAAATTCAGATGCCGGACGGGTATCTCGGTGTTTACTGCCGTCCGGACTCTAACATTTATCAGGATTTTAACGGTTGGGGAACTGCCTGCGGAATGCGGGGGCTGTTGGCTTTCTGGGAGGCGACCGGCAGGGAGGACGTGTTTGATGCGGTCTACCGCTGTATGAAATGGTTTACCCGCAATTGGGCGGGCGACAAAAAGACGGTCTATGCCGGAACCTTTATCATGGAGCCGATGCTTGCGTGTTACCGGCAGACGGGAGATGAGGAATTGCTCCGCTTTGCCGAGGACTACGACCGTTTTCTTTGTGAAAATGATCCGTTCCTCTGGAGTTCCAGGAGCTTTCTGACCCGCCGCCTTCAATACAATTCCAATCACACGGCAGGGCTTGGCATCACCTGCCGGATGCCGGCTTTGCTGTATGCTTCCACCGGCAGGAAGGAATTGCTCCGCGCGACCGAAAAACTCCTTTCGGAACTGAAGGAGAGCGCCATGCACATCACCGGCTCTCCGGTTTCGGTCTGCGAATATCTGGCTCCGGTCGGCTCGACCACCGAAACGGAATACTGTTCCTATGCGTTTTACAACCAGACCTACTCCTGGCTGAGCGCGATTACGGGAAAGGCAGAATACGGCGATCGGATGGAGCAAATCTTCTATAACGGCGCACAGGGAGCGAGAAAGAAGGACGAAAGAGCCATTGCGTATCTGAGTGCACCCAACCAGTTTTTTGCCACGCGGCATTCCTCCGACGTGCACGATATGCAGGTTTATGCGCCATGCTACCCGGTTGCTTGCTGTCCGGTCAATGCCGTTACCCTGCTTCCGGAATTTGTCCGCGGTATGATGCTGCATGATGAAAAGGGAAATATTTATCTGACGGCTTACGGACCCTGCAAGCTGTCCTGGAAGGGCATCCGGATCGAAGAAAAGACCCTTTATCCGTTCCGCGACACCGTAGAGATTGCGGTGGATGCGGAGGCGGAATTTTCACTGTTCTTCCGGATTCCGGAGTGGTGCCGAAACTATACCGTGACGGTGAACGGAGAGAACGTTTCCGTTGACCTCGGAGGGAGCGGATATGCGGAAATCCGCCGCCGGTGGCATCCGGGTGACCTTGTATGCATTCGCTTCCGGATGGAGACGGAGGTGCTTTCGATTGACGACAGTGCCGCTGCCGGGAAGCACCCGATCGCATTCCGCCGCGGTCCTTTGGTCTATGCCATGCCGATCTCCGAAAAATGGAAGCCCTATGAAGGAAGTCCGCGGACGCCTTTGCCGGATGGATGGAGCTGGTACGAGGTTGTTCCGGATTATCAGGATCCCAATGTCGGAGATCCCAACCAGCAGATGGCAAGGAAACGGTTCCGCACGGAATACAACGTGGCGGTGGATGAGCGGATAAAACCGGAAGATGTGACGGTAGAGGAATGCGGCATTTCCGGATATCCGTGGGAGAATCCGCCGGTAAAGCTGTGTCTTCCGGCGTACCGTGCGCCGTATCTGTGCGCCAACTACCCGGAAAAAACCTTTGAACCGTTCGGAGACCGCCAGCCGGTTGCCGAACAGCGCGAGATTACGCTGGTACCATACGGCTGCACCAATCTGCGCCTGACCTACTTTCCGCGGGCGGCGCTTCCCGTCAACGAACCGTCTGAAACCGGAGAATGACGAAACACGGTACCGCAAAGGCTTTCCGCTTGCCTGTCGGTAATAGAACATGCGCCCCGGAACGAATGCATTCGTTCCGGGGCGCATGGCTTTTTGTTTTTCAGATAAAATCGTCGATGGAGGTTTCCTCGTCCACCTCGATTTTGCGGAGCTGTTGCGGGGCGTTTCCGCGGTCGGCGGTATTTCCGAGCACCTCGGAAATGTTCTGATCCATCAGGGAAACATCGTCCTCGTCCAGCACGTCCCTGACTTCCAGACCATCAAGCAGGAATTTTTGCGGATATACGACCGTCATGGTTCCGGCGGCGATCCCGAAAAGTCCCAGCGCCAGTTTTGCGGCGGAGACCTTTTTATCCCGTGTCTTCCGGACGGAGTAGTCGACGAGCGTGACAGCAGAGATGCCGAGCGTGATCGCACCTGCAAGGGTGATGAGTAGTTTGCGGTTTCGCATGGGAAGAATTCCTTTCTTTGCTTTATTTTGGGCAGCGGAACGCTTATGCCTTTTCGGTACCGTTTCCTGCTGTCATTTTCAGGTATGCGTTGATAAATCCATCCAGGTCTCCGTCCATGACCGCCTGAATGTTGCCGGTTTCATAACCGGTGCGCTTATCGGTGACGAGCGTATAGGGCATGAAAACATAGGAGCGGATTTGGGATCCCCATTCAATGTTGGCTTTGTTGCCCTGAATGTCCTCGATTGTATCCAGACGCTCCTGCAGCTTGATTTCCATCAGTTTTGCCTTCAGCATATGGAGCGCTGTTTCCTTGTTCTGGAGCTGGGAACGCTCGGTCTGGCATCCCACTACGATTCCGGTCGGCTTGTGGACGATCCGGATGGCGGAGTCGGTCTTGTTGATATGCTGACCGCCGGCACCGCTGGAGCGGTGTGCCGTTACCTCGATGTCCTCGTCGCGGATGACCACTTTATCCACGTCCTCGAACTCCGGCATAACTTCGATGGAAGCAAACGATGTCTGCCGTCTGCCGTTGGCATCAAACGGAGAGACGCGAACCAGGCGGTGCACGCCGTTCTCGCTCTTGAGGTATCCGTAAGCGTTCAGACCGATGACCATGATGGTGGCGCTCTTGATACCGGCGCCGTCGCCGTCCAGCCAGTCGGTCAGCTTGACCTGAAATCCGCTTTTTTCCGCCCAGCGCGTAATCATACGGTAGAGCATCTGCGCCCAGTCCTGCGCCTCGGTTCCGCCGGCGCCGGGATGGAAGGAAACGATGGCATTGTTCTTGTCATACTCTCCGGAGAGGAGCACCTCAATCCGCTTATGCTCTTCCTCCGCCGCGATGGCGGCAAGCTCGTTCTGAACCTCCTCCACGGAGGATTCGTCATTTTCCTCAATTGCCATTTCCGCCAGCGCGATGGCATCCTCCAGTCGGGCGCACAGGTGCTCGTAACCCGCAACTTTATCCTGCGACTGCTTGATGACCTGCAGAACCTTACTGGATTTTTCGGCGCTGTTCCAAAAATCCGGAGACTGTGTCTGCGCCTCCAGATCCTTCAGTCGTTCTTTGGTTTCCTCAATGCGCAAAGCGGAGCCGAGATCCCGGACTCCTTCGCGCATTCCGATCAGTTTGCTTTTTGCATCTTCTAAGGCGACAATCAAAAGAGGTACCTCCACGCACCCGCCGGGTGCGGTCTTTCCTGCGTAATATGTTTCGGATAAGAATAGTATAACACAAACGGGAGCCTTCTTGCAAGAGAATTCCAAAATTTTTTGGCGGCATCCGCTTTTTTCTGTCCTATTTATGGTATTTGGTTCCCCGGAGGATGCCAAAACAGCGATAGAGTACCTCCAGAAGCAGAACGCGCATCATCTGGTGGGGGAAGGTCAGCTCGGACACGGAAAGCTTCAGATCACACACCTCCTTGACCTCGGGGGCAATTCCGAAGGAGGAACCGATGATAAAGCAGAGATTTCCGTTCTCCGAGAGGAAGCCGTCCAGCTTTTTTGCCAGTCCCTCGGAGGAAAACTGCTTTCCCTCCACGCACAGGGCAATTTTTGCGGCGCGGGGCGGAACGGCGGCAAGAATCCGCTTTCCTTCCTCGGAAAGGGAAGTGCGGATTTCCTGCGCGGAGGGGGTCTCTCCAAGTCGTGCTTCTTTCAATTGTACGATTTCCAGCCGGCAGAAGGCGCCCAGCCGTTTTTCGTATTCCGCGAGCGCCTCCCGCCAATAGGATTCCTTCAGCGTTCCCACGGTGATAACGGTGATCTGAACCATATCTGTTGCCATGACCTTCGCGCGGAAGTCTCCTTTCTTTGGGTTTTCCGGTCTGTTTTGCGACGGAGAAACCTCCGGTTCTGTCGGACTGAAGGGGAGCGTTTCCGCCCTCTGTTCCGCGGCTTGTAATGCTTTCGGGTCAGATCAGACGCATTTCCGTGACCTCGTCCGGCTGTGCCACCGAGATCCGCACCCGGTCGCTTCCGACGGAAGCAAGGCAGGCTTCATAGGCAATCTCCGGGCGGTTGTTTTCCTGACTGAGGTGTGCCAGCATCAGAGCATGGGTTCCCGTTTCGCACAGATGTGCGGCAAACGCCGCACTGTCCGGATTGGACAGGTGTCCGCGGCGGGAAAAAATTCTTGCTTTCAGTTCTTCCGGATAGGAGCCGGACCACAGAAGCTCCGGATCGTGATTGCTTTCCAGAATGACCGCATCGCATCCCTCCAAAGCTTCTTCCACCGCTCTGGAGACGTACCCGATATCGGTTGCGTAGCCGATGCGAAACACCGAACCGTCCCCGGAATCGTCCGGAATCTCGATCCGGTAGCCGACGGAACCGTGGCTGTCGTGTGGGGTGGGGAAGGAGGTGAAGCGCATTCCGCAGACCGTTTCCGTATAGATCGGCGGATGTTGGCAGAGACACGCTTCTGCCGCGGGCTGATCGGCAAGCCGGTAGGCACACGCCGCCGGAAGATGAACCGGAACCGGATGCTTTTTCAGAAACACCGGGAGCGCGCTGATATGGTCGCGGTGCTCGTGTGTGACAAAAATTGCGCGGATATCCTCCGGCTCCACGCCGGTCTCCCGCAATGCGGTGCAAAGCGCCTTTGCATTTTTCCCCGCGTCAATCAGGACCGCGCCCTGCGGCAGGGAGAAGAGAAAGGAGTTTCCGGTGGAACCGGAGTACAGGGAATAGATATGAAGCTGGGATGGAATCATCGGAAGAGCGCCTCGATTTTCGGAAAAATGAAAAGATAGATGACATCGGCACAAATGGTCAGCAGAATGGGAATCAGAATGGTCAGAACCCATTTTGATTTTTCCATTCTCCTGTGGCAGTCGGCAAGGTATTCCTCCTTTTCCGCCGCAGTGAGTGTGTCGGAGAGCATATCCGGCGTTGCGTTTTTGCCGACGAAGCCCCGGTTATAGATCACGTAGAAAATACCGAGCGCCGCTCCGGCACCGATATAAATCCACAGAATGGGGCGGAATTCCAGATATGCCGCCGTAAAGTACAATGCCATCAGAACGACGGTGTTGAGCAGGAGCCGGATGGCTGTTTTTTTGTTTTCCGGTCTCATGGCAATCAGATCCGAACCGCGCCCACCGGGCGGATGCGGAGCAGCATGCAGGAACCTTCTCCGAACACGGCATCCATGGAAGCCCGGAATTCCTCCGCCGCTCCTGCCGGGACAAACGCCTGCACGGTTCCGGCAAAGCCGCCGCCGTGCACCCGCCATGCCGCCTTCTTACCGGAAAGGAGGCGTTCCGCAAGACAAAGTGCAAGGGAAAGACCCTGTTCCGCAGTGTTTTTCACGGTGTATACATTTTGCAGATAGCAGAAGGAGGACTCGCCGGAGGCGATGACCTCGCGGAAAAATGCGTCGGTATCTCCGCTTTTCAATGCCGCCTTCTGCTTGGCAACCCGGCGGTTTTCTGCATAAAAATGGAGTGCACGCAGTATCGCACGGTCACCGACCTCTTTGCGGAGCGCGGGAATGGCGGCAACGACCTTTTCTTCTTTCACGTCCCGCAGAACCGCTTTTCCAAAGGCGGCGGCGACCGCTTTCATTTCCGCGGGGATGGATGCATAGTCATCGGTCAGGTCGGCATGGTTTCCGCCGGTGTTGACGATGCAGAGGCGATAGCCGGCACCGGAAAAATCAAAGTCGATTTTTTCAATGACCGGGTCTTTTGGGTCGGCAAAGTCGATGGCGACAATTCCTCCGACACCGCAGGCAACCTGATCCATCAGACCGCATGGCTTCCCGAAAAAGCGGTTTTCCGCATACTGGGAAAGCTTTGCGATCTCCACATTGTCCACTTTTCCGTCGTTATAGAGGTGGTTCAGAATGTTTCCGATCATATCCTCAAACGCTGCGGAGGAAGAAATTCCGGAGCCCTTGAGAACGTTGGAGGTGGTGTAGGCATCAAACCCGCCGATGCGGCAGCCCTTTTCGGAGAAGCCTGCCGCCATTCCGGCAATCAGGGATGCGGAGGTTCCGAATTTACTTTCTGTCGGCTGACGGAAGGCGGCAAGATCCACCGTATCTTCCGGAAAGCCTTCGCTCTGCACGCGAACCACCGTTCCGTCCGACGGAGCAGCGACGGCAATGATATCCAGGTCAATGGAGGCGGCGATGACGCAGCCGTGGTTATGGTCGGTATGGTTGCCGGAAAGCTCACTGCGTCCCGCAACGGAAAAAAGAGCGGCATCCCGGTTTTCGCCATAGCGTGCGGCAAAGGCATCAATGGCGGCAGCGTAGCGCTTTTTCTGCGCTTCTACCGCTTCCTTGCCGTAGATATATGCAAATCGACTGTCAAATTCTCCGCCGAGGACTGCGGATTTCAGTTCGGGTGTATTCATAAAATCAGATCACCTTCCTTTATGGATTTTCCGTTCGAACAAACGGATTCTGTCGGATTCAGTATAGCATAAAAAGCCGCCGTTTTCAATAGGTTCCGGTTCTTTTGCCGCTTTTTTCAAAAAGCAATCAAAAAACAGTCCGTACGGTTTCTCCGCAGGACTGCTTTTTGCGTAGGTTGGGTAGCTCCGTCTGTAAGCCGGGTTCTGTCTTGAACGGTCATCAATCTGCGCGCTCCGTCGCCGGAACGCTTCAGGAGAAAAATCTCCTGTGCCACCCCGGGGACTGTGCCGGACCGGCGCCCCTTGGGGTGTTGCTTCGGATAGGGTTTACAGCGGACCCATGTTGCCATGGGAACGGGTGAGCTCTTACCTCGCCTTTCCATCCTTACCGCGAACATGCGGCGGTTTATTTCTGTTGCACTTTCCCGACGGTTACCCGTGGCTGATGTTATCAGCTATCCTGTCCTGTGAAGCCCGGACTTTCCTCACGGTAATACCTTGCGGCAACATACCGCGCGACCGTCCGGCGGAGCTACGGATTTTATTATAACGGTTCCTCAGGGCTTTGTCAAGCTTTTTTGCACTTTTCCGGGGGAAAGGTCGAAAAACCGCCGGATTCAGAGACCGGAAAAAGCGGTTCTTTGTCGCTTCCGTCCCTTGACAAGCTTTTGTTTTTGCGCTATAATAAAACGGAAGGACGGCGGCAAAGCGCCATATGCCGGAACGGTGTGCCCGGCTTTTGCGATGCACACCAAGCAATCGGAGGTTTAACATGGAACAAACAAAGCTGGAGGCTCTTCGCGAAGCGGCAAGAAAGATCCGGGTCGGCGTGATTGAGGGGACGCATGCGGCAAAGTCCGGGCACCCCGGCGGCTCGCTTTCCATTGCGGATATTCTTGCTTATCTGTATTTTGAGGAAATGAACATCGACCCTGCCCGTCCGCAGTGGGCAGACCGGGATCGTTTTGTACTTTCCAAAGGGCATTGCGCACCGGCACTTTATGCCGCGCTTGCCAACCGCGGGTATTTCCCGGTGGAGGAGCTGACCACGCTCCGCAAGTTCGGCTCCCGGCTGCAGGGGCATCCGGATATGACGCTGACACCCGGTGTGGACATGTCGGCGGGTTCCCTGGGGCTTGGAATCAGTTCTGCCGCCGGAATGGCGCTGGCAGGAAAAACGGACGGGAAGAGTTACCGGGTGTACACCGTAATCGGAGACGGCGAAAGCGAGGAAGGGCAGGTCTGGGAAGCCTGTATGTTTGCAGCGCACTACAAGCTGGACAACCTCTGCCTGATTGTGGACTGGAACGGTCTGCAGATTGACGGTCCGATTGCTGAGGTTATGAACTCCGCTCCGCACGACAAAAAGCTGGAGGCGTTCGGATTCCACGTTATTTCCGTGGACGGTCATGATTTCGATCAGCTTGCCGCCGCTTTTGCAGAAGCAAAGACGGTCAAGGGACAGCCGACTGCCATTGTGGCAAAGACGGTCAAGGGCAAGGGTGTTTCCTTTATGGAGAACAAGGTCAACTGGCACGGTGCGGCGCCCAATGACGAGCAGTACGCGCAGGCGATGCAAGAGCTGAAGGCTTGAGGAGGAGAGAATCATGGCAGAAAAAATGGCAACCAGAGAAGCCTACGGCGCGGCATTGGTCGAGCTTGCGGATCAATATGATTTTGTTGTGATGGATGCGGATCTTGCGGAAGCAACCAAGACCGTAAAATTCAAAAAAGCACACCCGGAGCGGTTCTTTGACTGCGGAATTGCCGAGGGAAACATGATGAGCGTTGCCGCCGGAATCGCAACGACCGGAAAGACGGTGTTTGCTTCCAGTTTTGCGATGTTTGCGGCAGGAAGAGCCTTTGAGCAGGTACGGAATTCCATCGGGTATCCTCATCTCAATGTCAAGATCGGTGCGACGCACGCGGGAATCACCGTCGGCGAAGACGGTGCAACCCACCAGTGCAACGAGGACATTGCGCTCATGCGGACAATCCCCGGCATGACGATTGTCAATCCGAGCGATGCAGTGGAAGCACGTGCGGCAGTGGAAGCGGCATTGCGGGTCAACGGTCCGTTTTATCTCCGCTTCGGCAGATTTGCCGTTCCGGTCATCAACGACCGCCCGGATTACCGGTTTGAGCTTGGCAAGGGCGTACAGCTGGCGGACGGAGACGATGTGACCATCGTTGCCACCGGTCTGATGGTTTCCATGGCGCTGGAGGCAAGGGAACTGCTTGCCACGGAAGGAATCCGTGCAAGGGTCATCAATATTCACACCATCAAGCCGATTGACCGTGAGATCATTGCCTGTGCTGCGGCACAGACCGGTGCAATCGTGACGGCGGAGGAGCACAACATCATCGGCGGTCTCGGCGAAGCCGTCGCCGGTGTCGTGTGCGAAATGCAGCCGGTTCCCGTTCTCCGCGTCGGAATGAACGATACCTACGGTCACTCCGGAACCGTTCCCGCGCTACTGGAAGCCTACGGGCTGACCCCGGCACATATTGCCGAGAGTGCACGCGAGGCAATCCGTCTGAAGAAGGAAGTAACGAAATAAAAACGAAAGCGGCGGCGGAATCCTTGCGCAGAAGGATCCGCCGCCGTTTTCATCTGCTTTATCGGAGGATCACACCGGACACCATAGAAAATGTTGCGGTTGAACCTGTCATCGAAAAAGCGTATCGTGTTTTTTTCAGTCGGCTTTGCTCATCAACTCCGCAAAACGGATTGCGCGTTCATGTGCGAGCCTGAAATATTCCGGTTGCGAAAGAGAAATGTAGCGGTCATTTGTGTGTCGTTCGGGACGGTTTCCCTGATTCAGTTCAAAGACCAGGTCGCCGCAAAAATCCGCTTTCTTCAGCCGTGCCGCAATGCCGTCCCAATCTGCGATACCATCAAACGGGAGCATATGCGCGTCATCCAGCCATGTCGGCTTTTCGCCGGTCATGCCCATGTTGTCATTGAGGTGGGTTTCGAACACTTTTTTCTTCCCGTATTTTCCGATCATATCCTGTGCATGATTGTAGCACAGTTCATGCCCTGTATCGATGCAGAAGCCGACTGCGGGGTCATCGCCGTATGCCTGCATCAAAGCGGCAAGATACGGCTCCCCCTCGGTGTTTTCCAGCGCAAGACGAACACCCTCTTTTTTTGCCGCACGGAGGATTTCTCCGAAGCGCTCGACACCAAGCAGGGTCGGTGTCGAGCGCTCCATACCGATGATCGCGTGCAGGATGACCAAATCCACACCGATGCCTGCCGCGGCACGGATACAGGCGATCTGTGTCTGCAACTCCTCCGCGCCACCCTCCCGTTCGTCCTCCCACAGCCTCCAAATACCCGTGAATGGCGCGTGGACAGAGTGAACAATCAGGTTTTCCCGCGTTGCGGCAGCTGCGGCGTTTTGCAATATTTCTGCGTTTTCATAGCCGAAAAAAACACCGTCCCACCCCGTACGGCGGACATTTTTCAGGGTTTCCGGAGCTTTTCCGCAACCAAGTATCAGCTTTCTCATCGAATTTTTGGTTTCCTTCCAAAAAAGCATGCATTCTGCCGGGTTTGTTTGCAGGCAAATCCATCTTTTGTTTTTGCCCGGAACCCGGGTCTGTTTCACATCTCTCCGGGATTTTTTCCGAAGAAAGGAAAAGAAGCAGAGGTCAATTCAAAGATTTTCCGACGGATTCTCCGCGCTTTGCTCGGCTTGCGCGTGCGCCGCGTTCAGTGTGTCGAAATCGGTGGTGTCGGAGTGGGGAATGGGCTTCCATCCGAGGTTCCTGGAGAAGAGCGCGACCACCTCCATCGGGACGGAAAGGAACAGGAACGCCGGCCAGAGCAGGCAGGAAAGGATTTTGATCGGCAGGCTGACCTTCGGGAATCTTTTCCGCTCCAGAATATAAATCAATGCCGTGGCAAAGACCATCGGAACACAGGAGAAGAGGAGGACGCCCAGATCCCAGCTCAGCCAATTCTGAAAGTCAATCCAGAGCTGCGGCAGGTCGCAATGGTAGACGATGAAAAACGCAAGTGCGTGCAGGATGATCTGAATCAGGAAGATGCCGGCACTGATGATGCAGACGGGAAGGATGTTGACGGAAATGTCATAGATGGAAAATTTCTGGCGGCTTCCTCCTTTGGAAGCCGGAGTGAAGAGCGCCCGGAGCAGATCCTTCAGCCGGGAAATGCAGACCAGAAGGTGTCCCTTCGCCCATCTGACACGCTGGCGCCACATGACCTTGAATCCGGTGGGCTGTTCGTCATAGAATACCGCGTCATCGCAGAAAACAATCTTGGTTCCCTGCAGGAGCTGGTCTGCGGTGAATTCCCAGTCCTCCGTGAGCGTCACATATTTCCAACCGCCCTTTACGATGTCGGAATTGATGACATATCCGGTTCCCTGTACGCGTGTGGAACAGCCGAGAACCGTTCTGCCGCGGCTTTCATAGCGGCATCCGTAGGCAAAATACAGCCCGTAGAGCGCAGACATGACATTGGAGCCGAAGTTTTTGGAGTTGCGGAACGAGGTAATGACGCTCTTGCGGTCGCAGGCGACGAAGGCATCATTCATCTTGTCAAAATAGTGCTTGTCCAGAATGTTGTCCGCATTGAAGAGAAAAAAGCCGTCGTAATTTTCCACGCCGTAGTCCTCGCGGATACGGTCGAACAGATAGCGGAAGGCATATCCCATGGTGCACTCGTTCGGATTGTTGTATTCATAGACCGTTGCACCCGCTTCCCGCGCGATCTCGGCGGTGCGGTCGGTACAGTTGTGCGCGATGACAAAAATATGGAGCTTGTCCTGCGGATATTCGTTTTTCTGCACGCTTTCGATGAGTCCGCGGACGACGGCTTCCTCGTTCCGCGCAGGAATGATGATTCCGTATTTCAGCTTCTGATCGGTGTGCGGGAATTTTTTCTTTTTGAAAACACCGACGACCGCGAAGAACAGAAAATGAATGGTCAGAAGTGTCATGATTCCGTACATTACGGTAATCAGTATTTTCACAGTGTCCAGATAGTTCATAAAAACCTCGGTTTTTTCATAGGAGTACCCGTCCCGGAGAGACGGAAGGGGGGGAGCGGAAGTTTTATCCCGAATCGGCTGCAATGGTTCTTTGCCGTGCCGGTACGGGGGAAAACGGGTGTGCGGAGACTTTTTTCGGGAGGAAAGCTTTTTCACCAAAGTTTTTTGCTTTGCGGCGGCTCGAAAGCCTGTGGTGCACGGTCAGCGGCAAAGAGGTGTTTCCCTGCAAAGAGAAAAGCCTTCTTGTGCGTATTATACCACATCTTTTTCCGGATGTAAATAGTTTTATTGAAAATGTATCCATTCTGAAAGCCGACGGACGGAATCAAAGGCGAAACTGACGGTTCTGGTATTCCCCGGTGCACCCGGCGGCTGAGAAGAAAGTGCCGCTGTTCAGAAAAAACGGCTGTGCAATCAGGGGATCAAGCCGACGCCCCGGAGCGCTTCGGTCACGGAATCGGCGACGAAGAGACAGGGGCAGGGTTCCAGAAAGGCGCGTGCCTGATGACCGCAGGAAAGGAGAACGCAGTCGGCTCCGATGGCATGCGCGGTCTCCGCGTCGTGGTCGGTATCTCCCAGCATCAGCACGCGCCCCTTTGGATGTGCCTGCCGCCAGCGGATACCGAGTTCGGTTTTGCTCTTTGCATGAATGTCCCCAAGTCCCAACAATCCGTCAAAAAAGGAGAGGAGACCGAGCGCGGATACCTGCCGTCGGAGGATGCTCTGCTCCGTGGCGGAAAGGATCCATTGATGAATCCCGCGCTTCTGCAGCGCGGAAAGGCAGAAGGGGATATCCGGATAAGCGGAACAGTGCTCTGCATTTTTCAGGTATTCCGGCATCCATTCCGACGCAAGGTCGGCATAAGGAGTCTTTTCAAAATCAAAACCGAGACGGCGGTAGTAGTCCTCCACCGGAAAGCCGAACAGGTCACGGTAACGCTCCGGTGTTTCAATTGGGGACAATCCGTGCGATTGCAGAAGCAGGTTTGCCGCCTGCATGCAGGCAGAAACATCATCCAGAATGGTTCCGTTGAAATCCCAAAGCAGATGGGTATAGGGCAGGGAAGCGGACATAAACGCTCCTTTCCGGTGGAATACGGTTGGATAAAAGGACGCAGCAGAATTTTTGGAATCGGATTCTGCTGCGCGATTCGGAAGACGGAATTTTATTTTCCCGCAACGGAAGCGCCGCGGATCAGGACATCGGGAGAGCCGAACACCGGGAAGGAACCCGCGATGCTCCAGCGCACCTCGTTTCCGATGCCGTCAATCTGCCGGAGCAGGTCAAAGAAATTGCCTGCGACCGTGAACGAGCGGACTGCTTCCGCAAGCTTTCCGTCCCGGATCATGAACCCGGCGCTTTCGATGGAGAAGTCACCCGTGACGGCGTTGGCTCCGGCATGGAAGCCTTTGCATTCGGTGATATAAATTCCGGTTCCGACCGCTTCAAACAGCTCCTCACGGGTCTTTTTGCCCGGCTGCAGGGAGAAGTGATAGGGAGCGATGGTGACCGGAGCGGCGTAGCTGCTTTTCTGACCGTTTCCGGTAGAGGCAACGCCCGCCTTCTTTGCGGTGGAAAGATCGTAGAGGAAGGTTTTGAGAACGCCGTTTTCGATTACGTTGCGGCGGGAGGTTGCGACGCCTTCTCCGTCAAACGGGGTCTGCAAGAGGCTCCCTTCCCGCATCGGGTCGTCGGTGACGGTCACAAGGGGAGAGGCGATCTGCGTTCCCTCCTTTCCCGCCAGCAGGGAAAGACCCATCCGGACATTCTTTGCGGAAAAGACGGAGGAGAAGGTGGAAAGGAAATTCCGGAACTGTCTGCCGTCCATCACGATGTCATATTTTCCGGAGACTGCCGGTGCGGCATGAAGCTTTGCAACGGCTCCGGCAACCGCCCTCGCGGGCAGATCGGCAAAATCATTGTAAGAGGTTCCTTCCCCGCCGCAATAGTCCTGCTGTGCTTCCTCTCCGTCCCGGACGACCGGCATCGCATAGGCATAGGTGCACCCGGTGCGGTTGGAAAGGGAGAGGCCGTTGGAGTTGCAGATGTGCACCTCTCCGGTCACGGAACCGACGGTGCTCTGTGTACCGTCGGAGACACGCGGATCGGCTGCATAGGTTTCTTTTTGCAGACGGAGAGCAATGTCCCGAAGCTCTGTCGGATCGGCAAGCGCGATCGTCCGCTCCGGAAGCTTCTGATAGGAGGGGGAGCCTTCAAAGATGAAAACCTCGTCCTCGCTGTCGATACAGTGCGCATTGGAGACCGCGCGGCGAACCATCTCCTCCGCGTCTTCGGCGGTCATGCGTTCCCCGGAGGCATATCCCATTTTTCCGTCCACGATGCAACGGAAGCAGATTCCGCCGCAGACGGAGGAGGAAAACGCACTGATTTCTTCTTTCAGGGTTTCGGCGCTGATACCCTCTTCTTTTTGGTAATAGATTTCATACTGCGACACGCCCGCACGAGCGGCGGCGTCGGAAAGAGCTTTCTTCATTTCTTCAAACTGCATCTTAACGACCTCCTACAACGATTGTGGAAACGCGGATGAGCGGCTGACCGACATCGGTCGGAACGCTTCCGCTGGCGGAGCCGCACATGCCCTGTGCCCGCGCCAGATTCTGACCGACCATGTCGATGTTTTTGAGAATTTCGGAGCCGGTTCCGATCAGCGATGCGCCGCGCACCGGTTCACAGATTTTTCCGTTCCGGACAAGGTAGCCCTCGGTGACGGCAAAATTGAAGGCACCGGTCAGAGGGTTGACCGAGCCGCCGCCCATTTTGCGGCAGTAGAGACCGTTTTCGATGGAGGCGATGATGTCTTCGTTGCGGTCGGTCCCGTTGGCGATGAAGGTGTTTGTCATGCGGGAGGTTGCCTCAAAGCCGTAGCCCTGACGGCGTGCGCTTCCCGTCATGGGAAGTCCCATCCGGCGGGAGCCGAGACGGTCGATCAGGTAGGATTTGAGAATGCCGTTTTCGATGAGCACATTCCGCTGGGTCGGGGTTCCCTCATCGTCCATGTTGACCGATCCCCATGCGCCCGGAATGGTTCCGTCGTCGATGGCGGTCACCTTCGGGTTGGCAATCTGCTGACCGAGCTTCCCAGCCATCTGCGAGGCTCCGATGGCGACCGCGGTCGCTTCCAGCGAATGCCCGCAGGCTTCGTGGAAAATTACGCCGCCGAATCCGTTTTCAATGGCGACGGTCATGGTTCCGGCAGGGCAGTAGGAGGCGCTGAGGTTGACCAGCGCCTGCCGTGCCGCCTCTCTGCCGATGTCCTTCGGATTTACGGTATCAAAGAATTCGAGTCCCATACCGGCACCCGGAGCATCCGAGCCGGACTGGTTTTCCCCATTGGCGCTTGCCACGGCGGAAATTGCCATCCGCGTTCTTACATGGCGGTCGGTGGCGTAAAGTCCCTCGGTGTTGGCAACCAGTACCGTGTGATCCACGCCGAGAAGGGTTCCCGTGACCTGAGAAATGGAATCGTTGTATTCCTTTGCGGCAAGACAGCCGGAGCGGAGCAGGTCTGCCCGGAGGCGGGCATCCGCGTCCGTCGTCAGAATCCGGACCGGATGAATGTTCGGAAAGATCCGTTCCGTCAGCGGAGCGGGACGCCCCGCGCCGACCTCACCCATGGCGGCGGCAACGTTGCGTGCACAGGCGCGCAGACCGTCCGGCGTCATGTCGGAGGTGGAAGCAAAGACCGTGCGGGTACCGCGGAAGGCGCGGATGCCGACGCCGGAAATCAGATTGTCGGTGGCACGTTCGATTTTTCCGTCCATCATCTGGACGGTGTTGTTGCGGGTCAGCTCCGCATACAGCTCCGCGAAGTCGGCGCCGCCGCTCATTGCGATGGCAAGTACCTCTTCGGCAAGTGTTTTTGCAATCATTTTCGGTTCTCCTTTTTTGAGATTTGGCGGTTCGGTCGAAGCGGCGGTTCCATTGCGGAACCCCGCATTTATTCGTTCTCCGCGGCGATCAGCGCGGGGAGCGTTTTCAGCGAGTCCGCACAGTGCCAGAGCATCCGGCGCAATTCCGGTGTGCAGGGCTGGAGATCCGGCACCATGACCACCTTCATGCCCGCGGCAAAGCCGGAGCGGACGCCGGAGGCAGAATCTTCCGCTACCACGCATTCCTGCGGGGAAAGTCCCAAGCGTTCCGCGGCGGTCAGGTACGGCTCCGGCGAGGGCTTTCCGTGCGCGACGTCGTTGCTGCCGAGGATGAGGTCAAAACGGTCAGTCAGCCCGGTTTCGGAAAGATAGCGATGGATTCTGCCGTTTTCCGTAGAGGAAACCAGCGCGACCGCAACGTCGATGCGGTGCAGCTCGTCGAATACGTCAGGGATTCCCGGTTTAAGCGGAATTCCCTTTGTGAGCAGCTCGTCGATGAGGGAAAGCCGTCGCTCGGAAAGCGCCCGGAACGGAAACGACGTGCCGTATTTTTGGAAGAAATACTGCTCGATGGAGGAACGGATCATTCCGGAAAACTGTGGGATGTCCTCCCGGATGTCGATGTCCGGGCAGACCTCTGCCGCCGCACCCGTCCAGCATTCCCGGTAAATTTTTTCGGTATCGAAAATGGTGCCGTCCATATCAAACAAGACCGCGTGAATCATGTGCTGCTGTTCCTTTCCGGTATAAGGTTCTTTTATCGGCGTTTCCTGCCTGATTGTTCTATTCTATCATATCCGCACGGAAAAAACAATCCTTTCGGAAAGATTTCCGGCGCTTCGGGCGATTTTTTGAAGGTCGCGGGTTCCCGCGTCAAAACTCCTTTTCGGTTTCTGCGATGGATTTCGCTTCGACAAATTACTGTTTTTTGAAGGAACTTTGAATTTTGAGCAAAGAACTTGACTTTTCCCGGCAGGTATGGTACAATAAACCGGTAGTTTTCTTTGAAGTACTCGGACGGAAAGGGGGATGGGAATGGATCGTGATATGCAGAGCATGAAGTCGGCGGTTGCCAAAAATCTGGCGGAGCTGCGGCGGATCAACAACATGACGCAGCTGGAGCTTGCGGAACGGCTGAACTATACGGACAAAGCGGTTTCCAAATGGGAGCGCGGAGAGTCCCTGCCGGACGTTCTGGTGCTCAAGCAGATTGCGGAGCTGTTCCATGTCACGGTGGATTATCTCCTCTCCGAGGAGCATTCCGAGCCGGTTCCTCCGGCCCCGGTCCGGCAGACGAAAGTTCGGACACATACGCTGATTACTTTTATCAGTATTTTTCTGGTGAGTCTCATTGCCACCTTTGTCTTTTTTGTGCTCGCGGTCGCACCGGTCAGCCTGCCCGGCGCATGGCTTTCTTTCATTTACGCGGTGCCGGTTTCCATGATCGTATGGTTGGTGTTCAATTCGGTATGGTTCAACCAGAAGCGGAATTTTCTGATTATTTCGCTTTTGATGTGGTCGCTGTTGTGCGCCATTCACCTGACATTTGTGGTCGCGGGAATCAATGTCGCACTGATTTATATTCTCGGCGTTCCGGGACAGATGATTATTCTTCTGTGGTCGGGCATCGGGCGGAAGAAAAAATAAAACAAAGGGACGGCGAAAAGCTTTTGTTTTTCGCCGTCCCTTTCATGTCGGTCGGATTTTTGGTATTCATGATGCGATCTCAGGCGCTTTGCCGATGGGTTCGATGTCAAAGGCGGCGTGAAAAAACGCAAAATAAGTTTTTTACGCCGCCTTTTTGCGACACCCGAGAGGGGATCGGTTACTGCCGTTTGATCTTGTTGGAGGTGGTTTTCGCGAACGGCTCGGTGCGCAGGCGGATGGAGCCGATCTGCTTATAGGAGGGAAGCTCGGAAAGCTTCTGGCGGATGTCCTCCGCCACACGTGCTTCATTCCGCGCGTTCTCATCCTCAATGTAAATCTCGGCGGTGAGGGAGAGATCCTCTCCGTATTCGTTTTTCACGCTGCCGACGACGACCTCGGTGACGTAGGGAATGTCCTGAATCAACAGCTCCAACTCCTCCGGATAGATGTTCTTTCCGTTGCTGAGGATGATGATGTTCTTTTTCCGTCCGGTAATGACGATCTCGTCCTTCTCATTGATGAAACCATAGTCGCCGGTGTAGAACCAGCCGTCGCGGATGACCTCTGCGGTCAGATCCGGGCGCTTGTAGTATCCCAGCATGACAACGTCACCCTTGACGCAGATTTCTCCGATGCCGTCGTCATCCGGCTGGTCGATTCTCCATTCAAGACACTCCAGACGGTGTCCGGCGGAGGAGAAATTGTTGTCGGATTCGTCGTTGACGGAGACCAGCGGAGAACATTCGGTGATTCCGTAGCCGCCGGTGAGCGTGATGCCGATGCTGTCAAAGAACTTTCCGGTTTCCGGGCGGATCGGAGCACCGCCGCAGACGATCCGGCGCAGATTTCCGCCGAACTCCTCCAGAACGGCTTTGAAGAACACGCGGCGCAGGTCGATCCCGACCTTCCGCAGTGCGTTGGAGACGCCGATCATCCGGTTGAAGAGCTTGGTCTTTCCTTGTTTCTGGATGCTGTTCTGAATGACGCGGTAGAAGTGCTCGGAGAACGCCGGAACCAGATAAATATGCACGGGACGGTAAAGCTTCAGATTCTTCTGCACATGACGCAGGGAGTCGTTGATGCAGATGGTGACATGCGCGTGAATGGAAACCAGGAGGTCGCAGACCGCCTCGTAGGTGTGGTTATAGGGAAGAACCGAAAGACCGCGCTCAAAAATCTGGGAGACCTTCAGACCGTAGTAAACGCCGCAGGCAATGTTGTGCTCGGTGAGCATGACTCCCTTGGCGATGCCGGTGGTGCCGGAGGTATAGACCAGATATTTCAGCTCATTCGGATCCGAGCGGAGCGCATCATAGGCGGAGCGATCCAGCTTTGAGCCTGCTTCCATCAGCCCCTGCATGGAGAGAAACTTCCCGTCGTCCTCTTTGCGGTCAAAGCAGACAAAGTGGCGCACCTTCGGCAGATCGTTCTGACGTTCCCGCAAAAGCGCCTCGTATTTTTCACTGCAGAAAACGACCTCGGTATCGCTGTCATTGAGCAGGAACACAATATTATCAACGGGGAGTTCCTTGTCGATCGGGACGAAAACGCCGGCGGTCATCAGGACGGTGACAAAGGTCTGAATCCAGGGGTAGCTGTTTTCTCCCACGCAGGCGATGTGTGACTTTCCGTAGCCCATCTCGGTCAGCTTTGCTCCCAGATTCTCCAGACTGTTATAGAATTCGCGCGAGGTGATGCTTTGCACACCGTCGGGCGTATTGAACATATACGCGATATGATCCGGGTCACTGGTAGCGGCATTGGTCACCATTTCCCGGATGGTGGAAAATGTTTCGATTTCTCTTTTCTTTCTTGCCATAGACATAACCTCTCTTTGCTCTGCCGGTGGTCGGCGATTGTATAGAATGGGGAAATGATATACCATATTATATCCGATCCGGGCGCGGTTTTCAATCTACTCCGCAGTATTGCGTCTCGACCGCTCAAAAATCCGACTCTACTGCCGGTAGAGCCGGGAAGTAGAGTGTAAAAAGTACACTTTTTTGATGCTTACCGATATGTTTCGAGGGGGGGATCCGACTTTCCGGCGGGGGGAATGTAGCCGGGAGGGGTTGTTCAAATTCCTTAGAGGCGGGCGGGTTGACCCCGCCCCTACGAGAGAGAAGAAAATTTTTTTGTTCAGCAGAAGCCGGATGCGGAATGGGTAAATGGGATTTTTCATCCGTCGGAAGCCGGAACGGAATGATCGAAGGAAATTTTTTCGCCCAGTAGGAGCCGGGGAAATGTCGCAACGAAAAACAGGTTTTCCGGCGGTGCACAAAACACCCAATTTTTCTCAAGCTGGTAGGGGCGGGGTCTGCCCGCTCGTTTGCACGGATTGCGCGGTACGCCGGGCAGGGATGCCAATGACCGCCTTTTCAGGGGCGGTTCCGGTGCCACAAACAAAAAATCCGGTTGGGGAAATGTAGCCGGAATGGTTGTGTAGGTTCCTTAGGAGCGGGCGGGTTGACCGCCCCTACGAGAGAGAAGAAAATTTTTTGTTCAGCAGAAGCCGGATGCGGAATGAACAGCAGAGTTTTTTGCCGGCGGAAGTTAGAAGCGGAAAGGAATTTTTGCCGTTTTGCAGGTATAACATTTTGCCGGAAGGTCGGTTCAATTTCCTTAGAAGCGTGCAAAGGCGGCTCTCCGCTCTCCTTTATGAACAAAATGTAAATACTGCAAATATTTAATAAAATCACTTGACATTATCTAACGGTCGTGATATTATATAATCACAATCAACGCCGCGGGAAGCGGACGAAAGGAGAAAGAAATGATTGTATTGTTTATCTTTGGAGTATTGCTGATTCTGGCCGGGGTGATGGTCTTTCTGGGATTGCGAAAGCAGAAAAAGGGATTGTCTGTATTGTTGCTGTCCGCATTCCTGATTGTCGGATGCCTTCTGGCGATGTTCAGCTGTTTGCGCACGGTGCCGACGGGGCATACCGGTATTGTAACGGTCTTCGGTAAGGTGGAGAACACAACCTACGAAGCCGGGGTGCACTTCTGCGCTCCGTGGAAGGAAGTGGTCAACATGGACAACCGGAATCAGAAGGCATCGGTAGATTTGTCCTGCTTTTCGTCGGACATCCAGGAGGTTGCCGTGACCTACACGCTGAATTATCAGATTTCCAAAGTGAATGCGCAGATGATTTACAAGGACATCGGTGTTTCCTACTATGAGAAAATTATTTTGCCGCGGGTGCAGGAAACCGTCAAGAGCGAATTTGCAAAGTATACCGCAGAAGAGCTTCTGAACAAGCGGTCCCAGCTTTCGCAGGATATCCGCAGCGTGCTGACCGAGAAGCTGGATGCTTATAACGTTGTCGTGGTGGACGCTTCTATTGAAAACCTGGACTTCTCCGATGCGTTCACCGATGCAGTGGAAGCCAAGCAGGTTGCCGAGCAGAAGAGCAAGCAGGCACAGATTGAGCAGGCGCAGAAGACCATGGAAGCCAACGCTTCCGCGGAGCGTGCGGAGATTGAGGCGCGGGCGGAAGCTGCCGTTGCGAAGATTGCCGCAGAGGCGGATTTTGAGGTTGTGAAGATTCAGGCGGAGGCTTCGGAGTACGCCGGACAGAAGGATGCCGCCATTGTCGGACAGATCAGGGACATTCTTGCCAAGGATCCGTCCGCCCTGGATAACGATGACATTCAGCACCTGTTGGTTTATTATTACATCCAGAAGTGGGGCGGAGAGCTGCCGGATACCTATCTGAATTCCGAAGATTTTTATCGGATGCTGGCAGCGCTCGGAACCTCGGGAACCGGGGCAGGTTCCGCTTCGGGGAGTACGACGGCACCGTAACGGGGAACACGCGTAAAAACAAAAGAGGCGCGGGAAGCGCCTCCTGATAAAGCAGAACGCCGGATCGGCGGAGGCAATTCTCCGCAGGTTCGGCGTTCTTATTGTTTGGTTGGTAAGAGGCATGCTCGCGTTCTTTGTCCGGGAGTCAAAAGGTGCTCCGGGCAAACGGGTATATTTTTGCGGTGTTTTGGCTCAGATGAACGGGCGACGGTCAAGAACGAGCTTCAGGGGATAGTCGGATTCGATTTCTCCGGGGAGTGCGTTCTGCAGCTCCGCAAGCGCGCAAACCGCGCCGAAGAGCAGGTGCAGGTCGTTCCAGCGGTCATGGCTTGCGTGATCCAACCCGGCAAGATACGGGATGTAGGTTCCGGCAAAATCGCGGATTGCCGCAGTCGCTTCTTCCACGCGGTAGCCTTCCTGCCGTGCGGAGCGGTTCAGGGTATAGATCCAGTCGATCTGCGCAAAATTCACGCAGGTGCGGAAATCGTCTCCCAGCCGGTTGTTCCGGTACAGGTCGAGGCAGGTGTCCGTTGCTTCACGGGCATAAGGAATTCTGCGGTGAGCAAATCCGAAATTGAACAGGTAGTGGAACCACCCGTTCAGATGGTGACATGCAGGTTTTACTCCCGCGGCGACGGCGCCTTTTCTGCCGATTCCGTACACCGGGTCGGCATGCTCGATGAGCCAGTCGAAATATGCGTCCTGCCAGGCATGGTCAACTTCACCGGAGAGCACCAGCGCGGCATAGATTCCGGCTCCCTGATGGGCGGTCGGCCATGGATTGTCCACCCATTCCAAACGCTCCAGAAGGGAATAGAGCCCCTCCTTGGTGCGGTATTCGGCAAGCCCCTCCAAGGGGAGATTTGCCCCTGCATCGAACAGCTCCAGCGCCGCAAGGCAATGCGCGGTGCAATGGATCGGATGGTGGGTTCCTTCGTCGAACAGCCCGTCCGGATGCTGAAAGCTCCGGATGGCGTTGACCAGCTCTGCGCGGCGCGTGGGATCCAGCTCAAAGGCTCCTATGGTATAGAGGATGTTTGCCGCGTCCGCACAACCGTATTCATTGGCGTCCGTTTTTCGTTCCGGATGTCCGTTTGCGCAGAGATAACGGCGGTATCCGCCTCCCTCCAACTCATGTGTACGGACAGTATTTTTGATTTCCTGAATGATCGGCTGAATGTTCATCGGTTTGGTCTCCGTTTTTTCAGAATGCAGGATTGTATTTTGACGCCGCTCTGTTCTGCAAACAAAAAACCCGCCGAGCCGTGTAACCGGGATAGCAGAACCCTGTATTTACAGGGCGGTGCCCTCATCGCAACTTTACTGCTCCCAACATCCGGTTGCGGTCGAGACAAGTCAATCGAGACGCAAACGGGAGGTCTGCAAACCATTGCGGGTTCAGGCTCCTTTGATCAATCGTGGGTTCATTTCACCGGTTATCACGAACTAAGCAGGAAATTTTGTCATTTTGTTTTTCGGGATTCAGTCGTAGTCGATTTCCTCGGAGAATCTGTCATCGAACAGATCCGCCACGCTGTCAAACTCGTCGTCATCGTCGATGGTGACAAGGGAATCCTCCCCGTCCTCATCCTTTTCCTTCCGCAGAATGACATATTCGCAGAAGCCGTCGTCCTCCTTTGCCGCATCTGCCGCATCTGCGGGGATCATGGCAAAATAGGTTACGCCGTTATATTCCACTTCATCGATTTTTTCAAATTCCGTTTCTTTGCCCTCTTCATCCACAAGGGTAAAGAATTCGCGTTCTTCGTTCATTTCATCCATTGCCTGATACTTCCTTTTCCGTTGTCGGACCCCTTTCGGGAATCCGCTTTTATTTTACACGAGAATGCCGGATTTGTCAAGGCTTTTTTGTGAGTTTTGCGTGAGAGTGGTGTGTTTTCATGACGGCTCGAATTCCACCAGATCGGAAAGGATGGAATTGCTGACATAGAAGCCCTCCGGTGAAAGGGCGCATCCGTCCTTTGAAAGGTTCAGAAGCTTCATCCGTTGGTACGGAAGGAGCTTTTCCCGGTACCTTTCCAGAAAGGAGCAGCGGAATCTGTCGGAAAATTCTTTTTCGCGGATGCCATCGGTCAGCCGCAGGCGTAGCATGATATACTCATTCATCCGATCCGAGGGGGAGGGGTGCTCCTCTTCCGCACGGATGTCTCTGCCTTCAATATATGCAGCAAGGTCGCGGGAATTGCCGGATCGGACACCGGAAAAATCGGAAAATGCCGCCGGACCGAAGCCGAGGTATTCCTCACAGTTCCAGTATTTGAGATTGTGGCGGGATTTATTCCCCGGTGTTGCAAAATTGCTGATTTCGTACTGCAAAAGCCCGTGCGCCTCGCACATCCGGATTCCGTCAAAGTACATTTGCCGGGTGTCTTCTTCCGAGGGGAGAGGAAGGTGCTTTTCCGCTTTTGCAAACGGGGTGCCCGCTTCCACGGTCAGACCGTAAAAGGAAAGATGCGAGGGGGTCAGCGCAAGCACGGCTTCCAAAGAGGCAAGCCAGCTCTCCGGTGTCTGCTCCGGAATGCCGAACATCAGGTCGGCGCTGAGGTTGGAAAAGCCTGCATCCGACGCATCCGAAAAGAGCTGTCTGGCATCCGCGAAGCCGTGGGTGCGTCCGAGTGCACGCAGCTCCTTCGGATGGATGCTCTGAATGCCGATGCTCAGCCGGTTCCAGCCGGCGCGGCGCAACCGGCGAAGCTTTTCCGTCGAGGCGGTTGCCGGATTGCATTCCGCCGTGATTTCCGCACCGGTATCCAAACGGTAACGGCTGGCGATGACGGAGAGAATCCGTTCCGATGCTTCCTCCGGCAACAGCGTCGGTGTTCCGCCGCCGAAATAGACCGTATCGACCAGATAGGCGGCGCAGTCTGGCGCTTTGCGCTCCAGATCCCGGCACAAGGCATCGACATAGTGCTCCATTGCTTCCGCTGTCGGGCGGGGGAGGGAATAGAAATCACAGTAAAGGCATTTACTGCGGCAGAAGGGAATATGCAGATACAGCCCGAGACGTTTCATAAAGACCTCCTTTCGGCAGGGGAAGAATGGATGAGAGAATCATTTTCGGTGCAGCCGGGTCACAGCCTGCGCTCTTTCCGGCATACGAGGTAAAGGATCTGGTATTCCTCCGAGAGCGCGCCAAGCAGTTGCTGCGCGGCGGTGAGCCGCCGGTCATCGAGATTGACGAAGGGATCGTCCAGAAGGAGAAAAGGCTTTTCTCCTTCGCGGTAGAGTGCGGACACCAGCGAGAGCCGCAGGCAGAAGCGGAGCATGTCCTGCCAGCCGCGGCTGAAGCATTCCGCGGCGCGGGTTTTGCCTTCGACCCGCAGGAATACATCAAAGGATGCGTCAATGGCGGATTCCGGAACCGTGTCCGCTCCGGCAGCGGAAAGCATGGTCAGGTAACGGTCAAAGCTTTCCTGCATGGAGGAAAGATAGCGGGTGGAGAGGGATTGCTTTGCCGTTTGCAGAAGGCGGATGGTGTTTTCCAATGTTTTTCCTGCCTTTTGTGCCTCCTGCAGGCGGTTTTGCAACTCCTCCTGCTGAGAAAGCAGATCCGGCAGGCGGTCGGTATTGTCCGAAAGGCGGCGGATGGTCTGGCGGAGTGCGGCTTTTTTTTCTTCCCCGGAACGCAGACGGTTTTGCAGCTCCTGCTCATCCTCGCAAAGGCGGCTGTAATCCGCCGGATCCTCCGTGGCGGAAAGCAGTTCCTGCTTTTCTGCGGTGAACCGCTGCAGCTCCGCTTTCTTTTCCTGGAGCGGGACAAGATTCCGCCGAAATTCCGATTCCCATGCGGCAATCATGGCAAGACGCTCCTCCAAGGATGCGGCCTCCTCTTTCGGAAACCGCTGCAAAAAGCGTTGCAGGTTCTGCTGCTGCGAGATGTGCTCCGCCGCGGCATGCTGCCGCTCCTTTTCCCGGCGCAGGGAGGCTTCCTTTGCCAGCCGGGCGCTTTCGGCATCGTGCAGGATCTGTTCCGTGCGGCTTTGCATTTCCTGCAGCGGGAACGGGGACGGGAAGTAACAAAGAAGCATGTCGTAAAGCTCCCGCGCCAGTGCTTTCTTTTTCTGTGTGGCGTTTTGCCGGACCTGCTCCTCCTTTTGTGCCGATGCTCTCCTTGTACGTTCTTCATCCGCAAGGTGTTTCAGTGCCTGCATTTCCTCTCCCTCTGCGGGGAAGATTCCGCGGGAGGAAAGAAGATCCCGGACGGGAAGCAGCAGTTCCTTTTCCGCATCTTCTGCGGAGCCGGGCGAAGTACTGCTTTTTCGCGTGGGAAGAAAAAGGAGGATGGCTCCTGCAAGGAGCGCACAGCCGCCCGCTGACAGAAGGGGCAGGCGAAGCTGTTGCAGAGCGGGAAGAAGGGAGAGTGCGGTCAGAACAAGTGCTGCGGCGATCAAAAGTGCGGAAAGGATGCGGGAACGGCTCTGCTTCCGGTTTGTTCTGGCGGCTTGCACTTCTTTCCGGAGCGCATCCAGCTGTTCCGCCGTGGCAAGCGCCGCCAGGAGCTTGTCTTCGGGAATCGGAGCGGGTCGTGTTCCGGTCAAAATTTCCTGCCCCCCGGACAGGAGCTTTTCCTCCTGCACTGCGTCCCGCAGCGCGTCCTTCTTTTTGGAGAGTTCCCGCGCGGCATCGGCATCCGGCAAGCCGTTCGGATATTTGCGGGAGAGTCGAAGCAGGGTCTCTTCCTCCGCACAGGGCTTTTCCAGAAGCTCGACGGCTCCCCTGGCTTTCCGGAGGTCGGAAAGGCAGGCTCTGGCGCGGGAAAGCTCCGCGTCATCCGGATGTACGCCGCCGAGCAGTCGATTCAGTTCCGCCTGCCGTTTTTCCAGTCGGAAAATTTCCTCCTCCATTTGTTTTTTCTGTTGCAAAACGGTGGCGCGGTTGCGGGAGAGCAGAGCTTTTTTCTGGTTTTCACGGAGAATGTTTTCCTCTTCCCGCAGTTCCCGGAGGGATTCTTCGGTCTTTTTCAGTTCCGCTTCTTTTTCTTCCAGTGCAAGAACCTGACGCCGGGTTTCTTCAATCTCCCGTGCCCGGTCGTTCCATTCCCGCTCCAGATCAGCGATCTTTCCGCGGTTGCCCGTCAGGATGTAATATTTTCTGCGCTTTTCCAAAAGTTCCAGCGCCCGGTCGTAGTTTCCGATGTCGTCCGGATCGTCCAGAAGGTTTCCGAGTTTTGCCGAGATACTGCTGTTGTCGATTTTTCCTTTCAGGGTGCGTTGCGGAAAGTAGACCGTCCGCTCAAAGCCGTCCGCGTCGATGCCGAACAGCGCATTTCCAAGTTCCGGCGGGTAAGCGGCGGAGGGGAGGTTGGTGGAAAGATCATAGAGAGCAAAACTGTCCTCACTCTCCTTTGCACCGAAGAAGCGCTCCGCGCGGAAGGTTCCTCTGTCAGAGGAAAAAGTAATGCTGCCGCCGAAGGCTCCGCCCTGCCACGGTGCGTATTTCTTTCGTTCGTTTTCCTCCAGGGACCGTTTGGAGGATGCGGGAAGTCCGTAGAGCATTGCCTTGAGGAAAACGGCAAGCGTACTTTTTCCCCAGCCGTTTTCCCGGCAGAGCGTGGTACAGCCGGACGAAAACTCCATGGACACATCATGCAGGGTTCCGAAATTCTGAATGTGAAGTTGTAAGAGCTTCAAAGTCCGACCTCCTCTCCTCTGAGTGCGCGCAGTCCGCAGGAAAGCACCCGCTCTTTTTCTTCCTCGCTCAGGGAGGAAGAAAGTACCGTGCGCACAAATTCTCCTTTGAGCGAGATGTCGTTCCGGTATTGTGCGGGGTCAATGAGAAGCCTGCTTTCGTCACGGACGAGTGAAAAATAGAACCGCTCCGACAGAAGGCTTTGCAGGTGCTCCGGATCTTTGACAAAATCCGGTGGGCAGGAGCCGCAAAGAACCACCTTGACCGCGTCCTGCGGCGGGATGCCTTCCGTCAGCGCGGAGACCCGCTCCTCCAGCTCTGTTTGCGAGAGAAGCCCGGTCAGATCGCAGGAAATGCAGTGCATGGTGCGCTTTGCGAACGGGATCAGGCGGTGTGTTTCTTTCCCGTCCCTGACTTCCAGAAGAACGATGCCGCGGGTGCCGCATTCGTCAAAGCCGCGTCCCTCCGGACAGCCACAGTAGCAGGCGACGGTTCGAGCGTCAATCCGGTATTCGCGGTATTCGTGCACATGTCCCATGGCGACGTAGTCCACGTGACTCCCTTTCAGCTTTCCAAGGCGGATGATTCCTTCCTTTGCCGTGCCGGAGCCGGTACGAACCTGACCGTGCAGGAGAAGAATGTTGAACCGGTCGGGAGATACCGAAAAGGTGTCGGCATCCGGCGCTTCGCTTCCGATGACGGAAATGTTCTCCTCCAGCGGGTAGGTGGTCCAGCCGTCGGCGAAGGTATACAGATTACGCGGCAGACTTTCCGGATCCTCCGGAAGAACGCTTCTGTCGTGATTTCCGGAAAGGTAGAAAAAGCGGATGGCAGGATGTGCGGCAATGGTGTCAAGCACATATTGACGGGTGCTTTTGGTGACCCGGTCGCGGTCAAACAGGTCTCCCGCGATGAGAATGACAGAAACCTCTTCTTTGACGGCAAAATCCACCATACGGGAAAACACGGAACGCAGCTCCGCGCGGCGCTCTTTTGCTTTTTCGGGTGGTAGATTTGACTCCATCGGAGAGTCCAGATGAAAATCCGCACAGTGAATCAGCTTCACGGAAAAACCCCTTTCTGTATCTTTCCCGGAGATTGTACCGGGGAATTCTTTTGATCTGTTTCGGATGTACCCATTATACCACGGTTCGGACAAAATAACAAGCCCCCGGCACCGAAAACGGCATCGGGGGCGAGCTGTAAAGAATTCTGTTCTTCCGTATGAGCGACCGGAAGATGCATCAGAGAATGCTGTTTTTTGTGTACGGTCAAAGTACCTTGCTGAGAAATTCGCGGGTGCGCGGATTCTGTGGGTTTCCGAAGAGCTGTTGGGGCGGGGCATCCTCTGCGATGACACCGCCGTCCATGAATAGCACCCGGTCGGAGACTTCGCGTGCAAAGCCCATTTCATGAGTTACGATGACCATGGTCATGCCTTCTTTGGCAAGCTCACGGATCAGATCCAGCACCTCTCCCACCATTTCGGGGTCGAGCGCGGAGGTCGGCTCGTCGAAGAGCATGACCTGCGGATTCATGGCAAGTGCGCGGATGATGGCGATCCGCTGCTTCTGCCCGCCGGAGAGCGTGGAAGGATATGCGGAAGCTTTCTCTTCCAAACCGATGCGGTGGAGCAGTTCCATGGCATGCGTCTGTGCGTCTTGCCGGATTTTTGCCCCGGTTGTTGTGATTTCGGTCAGCGGTTTTTTGTTCTTCCGGAACAGGTTGGCAAAACTGCGGCGCCGGTTGGCGCGCTTGACCCGGCGCAGATTGCGCAGTCCGATGGAGACCGGTGCCAGCGTGATGTTCTGCAAAACGGTTTTGTTATTGAACAGATTGAACTGCTGGAACACCATGCCGATGTGCTCACGGTGCTTGTTGATGTCCACTTTCATGTCGGCAAGGTCTTCGCCTTCAAAGAAGATGGAGCCGCCGGTCGGATCCTCCATGCAGTTGATGCAGCGCAGGAAGGTACTTTTCCCGCTTCCGGAGGGACCGATCACGGCAATTTTCTCTCCTTCGTGAATGGTGAGGGAAATCCCCTTGAGCACCTCCAGCTTTCCGAAGGATTTTTGCAGATTAACGATGTCGATCAACTCGCTTCAGCCTCCTTTCCAGCAGACGGATGAGGAATGTGATGATCAGAACGATTACAAGATAGATCAGCGCCAGCATCAGATAGGGAATGATGTAGCTGTAGGTTGCGTCTCCGATGGACTTGAATGCCTTGGTCAGATCGACGACGGCGATAAAGGAAACAATGGAGGTGTCCTTGACCAGCGTAATAAATTCGTTTCCGAGCGTCGGAAGAATATTTTTAATGCCCTGCGGAATGACAATTTTCAGCATGGAGGTCCAGTAACCTAGCCCGAGCGCACGTGCGGCTTCCAGCTGCCCGGCATCCACCGCCTGAATGCCGCTCCGCATAATTTCGGAGACATACGCGCCGCTGTTCATACCGAAGATGATGGAGGCGACCACCAGATTGTCCAGGTGCAGTCCAAGCGCAGGGAAGAGCACAAACCATCCGATCAGAAGCTGTACCATCATCGGTGTGCCGCGGAAAAATCCGACGTAAACGTCACAGACAGCAGAAAAAATCCGAGGCGCCACGCGGTACTTCGGAATCATTTTGATCACAGCAATCAGAGTGCCGATGACGATGCCGATTAAAAGACCGATGACGGCAATCTGCAAAGTGGCTGCCAGGCCGCGAAGTGCGACCCGGTAGCCATTGTTTGTGATGAATTGGCGGTAAAAGAGATCCCAATCCTGAGCAGTCATTGTCTCTTACTTCTTCAGCTCAGCGAGGATCTTCAGAACGTCCTCGGAGCTCTTGCAGGAATCAAAAGTGGTATCGTCTGCCTTGGCAATGATCACCTGATATGCGCCCTTTTCATAAGGATCGGAGAAGCTGACGACCTTTGCCCGGGCGGGGTTGATGGTAAGACCGGAGATGGCAACATCCACGCCATTCTTTCCGATGGAAGTGACAACACTGTCAAATTCCATATCCTTGATGACCAGTTCCATGCCGAGTGCATCCGCGATCAGCTTTGCAAGCTCCATGTCAATGCCGGCATACTTATCGCCAACGGTGAACTCATAAGGAGCAAACTGCGCATTGGTTGCCACCACCAGCTGATCCTTGGAGCTGTCCTGCACGGCGGAGGTAACGGTCGAGCCGCTCCATGCGGCGGAGTTTTCATCGGTCACGCTTGCATACTTGGTATAGAGCGCGGCGATTTCGTTTTTCTTTTCCTTCAGAATATTGTTGATCTTGTTCAGGAGTTCGGGCTGATTCTTATCAACGCCGATGCCGTAGTCCTCGGTGGTCAGCGCATAGTCGATCATTTTGATCTTGCCGCTGTTTGCAGCAACCAGCGCCTGCGCCACAGAATTATCGATGACAACGTAATCAACGTTTCCGTTCAGCATGTCCGCCACCGCAAGAGCGCCGGTGGTAAAGCCGTTGACATCTACATTGGAATATCCGGTGAAGCCGAATTCCGTGTTGCCTTTGAGGAAGAACTCGCCCGTGGTGCCTGCCTGAACACCGATTTTGACGTTCTTTTTGGAAGAACAGGATGCGAACGCGCATGCGCAGGTTGCCAGCATCAGGACAACCAATACAAGACTTACTACTTTTTTCATTTTTCTTTCCCTCCGGGATGTTTTTTATGATGGCGTTATTATAGCGCATAAATATTCATATGTCAATAGGTTTTTTGAATATTTTTTCACTTCTATGAATGCTACAACACAATACATAAATGAATGCAAAAAACTGTGCAATATTACAATAATACACCTCTGCTTGCCAAAAACGAAGAAAAGATGGCCGTTTGACGTAGGAAGAGCGAGGAAGTCAAGGAGCACGAAACAAGATTTGTTTTTTCAGAAAACATGAATATATTCAATGAATACACTGCATATATTCATTTAACCGGCGGTGTGCGGATGCGCATGCCGAGTGCCCTGAAATGGCATTTTTCAGAAAAATGCAAAAAAAAATAAAAAATATGAAAAAAAGACTTGCAATTTCAAAAAAGTGTGGTATAATAGAGCAGTCGGTGGCAAGAGTCGCCGGCAGATTCCGGCCCCTTAGTCAAACGGTTAAGACGTCGCCCTCTCACGGCGAAGATATGGGTTCGATTCCCGTAGGGGTCACCATGGCGGTTTTCCGCCTCTTTCCTGCAGGATTCCTTTCGCGGTCGGCATGCGGTTTGTATGGCTGCAGATGCCCGTCGCGCCGCTTCTCTTGGGAAGCGGGGGATTTCCTCTTTGAGAAAAGCCTTCACCAATGCGGTGAGGGCTTTCTTCTTTCCTCTCCGGCATACCGGTTTCGTTTTTTCACCATGGGTGACTCCGTTTTTCCGCTTGACAAAAAGCGACGGATGCAGTATTATATAAATTGTAGATTTTTTGTGGGAGGGATTTCATATGTTTCAGAACCTGGGACTTCAGCTTTATACGGTGCGGGATTATCTGCGCGACCCGGAATTTGCCGATCTCAGCTTTCGCCGGCTGCGGGAGCTTGGGTATACGGAAGCGCAGACCGCGGGCTTCTCTCCGTTTGCTCCGGAGCTGTTCGGGGAGCTTTTGAAGAAAAACGGAATCCGCATTGTCGGAACACATTATAATTATCGGAAGATCATTGATGAGCCGGAGGAGACGATCGCTCTGCATCGGTTGTGGGGGACGGATAACATCGGACTTGGAATGATGCCGCCGGACGCACGGGCAAGTCTTGACGGGCTCAAAAAGTTCATCCGCGATTTCAACGGAGCGGCAGAACGGTATGCAAAGGAAGGCTTCAAGCTGACCTATCACAATCACAATTTTGAATTTGAGCGGGTGGACGGCTACAAGACGCGGATGGAAATTCTGGAGGAGGAATTCGATCCGAAAAATATTTCTTTCGTGCTGGACACCTGCTGGGTTGCCGCCGGCGGCGGAGACGTGTGCGCATGGATGGAGCGGCTGGCAGGGCGGATTGATATTCTGCATCTGAAGGATTTTTCGGTCGATCTTTCCGACGGAAGCTACCGCCCACGGGTTTGCCTTGCGGAGGTCGGCTACGGGAACCTTGACTGGAACGGGATTCTTAAGACGGCGGAGCGTATCGGCGTGAAGCATTACGTGGTGGAGCAGGATGAAAACTTTACCGGAACGCCGTTTGAAAGTCTGCGCATGAGCGCAGATTTTCTGAAGAAATACAGAAAATAAGAGAGATAAGAACAGCTCCCGGACGCGGTTTTCCGAACCGTTCCGGGGGCTTTTTGCGTTCCGGCGGCGGACGCGGACTTGACAGGACGCTGCCGTTCTGCTATGATGAAGAAGGATACCGAAAAAATTTTTTGAATTTTTCAGAAAAAGTGTAACCGGAACGATTGAATTGACGACTGATAGGGTGTGCCCCGAAAAAAACAGGAGAGTAGATATGGAGGATCGACAGATTGTAGATCTGTACTGGAAGCGGAGTGAACGTGCGATTTCCGAATCGGATCAGAAATACGGGCGGATGCTGTATTCTCTGTCCTATGCGCTTCTTTCTTCCCGGGAGGATGCGGAGGAATGCCTCAACGATACCTGGCTTGCCGCATGGAACGCCATGCCGACCGCGAGACCTGCGTATCTTGGCGCGTTCCTGTCCAAAATCACCCGCCGCATTTCCGTGGATGCGTGGCGGCGGGAGCATCGGAAGAAGCGCGGCGGGACGGATGCTCTGCTTACGGAACTGGAGGAATGCATTCCGGCACGGGAGAATGTCGAACAGGAATACGAGAACGGGCGGCTGAGCGATGCACTGGATCGGTTTCTTGCCGGGCTTGGTGAGGAAAAGCGCGCGGTGTTTCTTCGCCGGTATTTCTGGGCGCAGCCGGTGTCGCAGATTGCCGCAGAGGTCGGGATCGGGGAGAGCAAGGTCAAGGTATTGCTCTTCCGGATGCGGGAAAAGCTGAAGAAGGAACTGGAGGAGCAGGAGTTGCTATGAAACCGACAAAAGAAGAAAAAAGCGAAATTCTGTTCCGGGAGATCGGAACCGTTCCCGACCGGTACCTGACGGATGCTTTGCAATACCGCCGTTCCCGCACCCCGCGGGTGGCTTTTTCCGCTGTCGCCGCGGGAATTCTTCTCGTGGTGGGAATCCTCTTCGGCGCCCGATGGATGCTGACCCGGCTGTTCCCGCCGGGCGGAGAAACCTCTGTGCCGGAAGCAGCCACGGACGCTCGGATGGAGAACCTGCTCCGCAGTCTGGATGCCGGTCAATGCACGCCGCTTTCCGTTCGTTCTGACGGTCGTTTTTCCATGACCGGGGAGGCGTATCTTGTCTGGCAGTATGCAGGCGAGGAGACCTTCTACCGGAGCCGCTCCTTTACGGAGACGGAGGTGAGGACGCTTTGCGACGCACTGAAGAAAAGCGGTGCTTCCGTTCCCGGACTTTCTGGCGAGAAACAGCCCTTCCGCGTCTGGCTGGTGCTTGCGGACGGTGAAGTGCTCACTCCGTATCTGCCGCTTACCGCCGGGAATGTCGGACGTGCGACTCTGTTTGATTACCGGGCGGAGCGTATTCCGGCGGAAGCGTTTCTGGAGGCTCTGTGTTCTATTTTCGGGGAAAATCCATGACCGCAAACCGGGCGGTCTCTTGAAAGGAAAGGTGCTTTTTATGAAAACCAACCGAAGAAAAATGACAGCGGTTCTTTCCGTGCTTCTTGTTCTTGCGATGGTGCTGTCCTTCGCTTCCTGCGGTGCAAGCGGCAAAGACTCGGAGCCGGGCAACAATGAGGGAAGACCGTATGACCCGATGGGCGGGGACAAAGCGGAGGGCGGAACGGCGGGGGAAACAACCGATCGGAAGTTTTCGGAGAACCCGTTTGTTGCAACGGCGGAGAACGCGGTTTCCACCATTTCCGCGGACGTGGATACCGCATCCTATGCGTATTTCCGCAAGCTGGTGAACAGCGGCTACGGGACGGCATCTCTCCGGAAAATTGCGGATTCCTTCCGCACGGAGGAGTTTATCAATTATTTCCGTTATGAAATGGAAGGACCCGGCGGCGGAACGCTGTTTGCGGTGAGGAAAGAGATTTTTACCTGCCCATGGCGCGATTCCTCTGTTCTTTTGCGCATGACCCTGCAGGCAGATCAGGCGGTTTCCCCGGAGGGAAACAATCTGGTGTTTCTGATTGACGTTTCCGGCTCCATGAAGGCAGAGGATAAGCTTCCTCTGCTCCAGAAGGCTTTCTCTGCGCTGACCCGGAATCTTACCGAACGGGACCGGATTTCCATTGTGACCTATTCCGGAAAGGAAGAGGTGGTTCTGGACGGTTGCACGGGAGACCGGCAGGACACGATCCTCGAAAAAATCAACGGGCTCCGGGCATACGGCTCCACCAACGGGGAGGCAGGTTTGCGCCGCGCATATGAGACTGCCAAAAAAAACTTCATTGAAGGCGGGAACAACCGAATCATTATGGCATCGGACGGAGATCTGAACGTCGGGATTTCCTCGGCGGAGGAGCTGAAAACGTTCATTTCCGGAAAGCGGCAGGAAAAGATTTATCTGTCGGTGCTGGGCTTCGGAAGCGGAAATTACCGTGACGCAAATATGGAGACGCTCGCCGATAACGGGAACGGAGTATACTACTATATCGACGGGGAAAGCGAAGCCGAAAAAGTATTCGGCAGCGACCTGACGGGAACTCTTTATACCGTTGCGGAGGATGTCAAGCTGCAGCTGACATTTGATCCCGATCTGGTGGCTTCCTATCGGCTGATCGGATATGAGAACCGGGTGCTGAAAGAGGAGGACTTCACGGACGACAAAAAGGATGCCGGAGAGGTCGGCGCGGGGCATCAGGTCACGGTGTGCTATGAGTTGGTGCTGACCGAGCGGGCAAGAGAAGCGGAGACGCCGTGGCTGACGCTTGCCGTCAATTACAAGAGACCGGGCGAGAAAACTGCGGTTCCTCCGGAGCTGTACGAAATCGGTGCCGCGGATGTCTGCGGGGCGGCAGATGCGGATCAGGAGTTCCTTTGCGCGGTCATTGAGACCTGCATGCTCCTGCATGAAAGCACGTATTTGCCGGAAGGAGCAAGCTTTGCAGGCGTTCTGGAAGCGCTGGATGTGTTGGATCTCTCAGAATACCCGGATCGTGCGGAGTTCCGGGAGTTGATCCGGAAGCTGGCGGGCGCCTGACCGATTCCGGTAAGATGAAGGAGGGAAACGAATATGAAAACCAAAATGAAATGGCTGGTGCTGTTCCTGTGTCTGACGCTGACGTTCTGCGCGCTGATCTCCTGTGGAAAGGGGAGCAATGAAGCCGGAATGGATCGTGCTCCTGCCGGGGACGGTGCGGCGGAAAGCGGCGGAAAACCGAACGGGGCGAAGGAGATAACGCCGGCGGACGCGGAACGGAAAATCATTAAAACGTATACCGTGAGTGCGGAAAGCAAGGATTTCGATGCCGCGGTTGCCGCGCTGGAGCAGTCTCTTGCAAAGGTCGGCGGCTATGTGGAAAACAGTTCGGTGTATGGCGGCGGCAGTCTTACCGGAAACACCGTCACTTCGCGCAGGGCTTCTTACACTCTGCGGATTCCCGCAGAGCAGGCGGAAAATTTTCTGCAGGATGCCGGGACGCTGTTCCACATCCGGGAAACCGCTTCCGCTGTGGAGGATGTCAGCGACAGCTACTATTCCATAGAAGCCCGGCTGGAAGAGCTTGGTGCGGAGCGGGATTCTCTTTTGCAGATTATGGAGTCTCTGAATACACAACAGGACTACAGCTTCTGGCTGACGGTAGAGGAACGTCTGTCCGCAGTCCGGCAGGAAATCGCAGTGTATCAGCGGTTGCAGATGAATTATGACAATCGGATTTCCTATTCCACGGTCACGCTGTACCTGAATGAGGTAGGGAAGTACAGTGCTGTAGAGCAGCCGGGATTTTTCAGCCGTCTGCGGGAGTCGTTCTGTGACGGATGGAGCAATTTTGCCGACGGAGCACAGGACTTTGCGGTCTGGTTTGTCGGTGCACTTCCGGTGCTGTTGCTCCTTGCCGCGGTTGCCGTTGCGGCGATCCTGATTATCCGCCGTGCCCGGAAGAAAAAGAAGGCAGCGTTAAGAGCGCAAAACGCACGGGAAACGAAAGAAACGTAAGGATTTTGTATTCCGGTCGCAGGGCGGAAATGCTCACCAGAAAGGCGGCTGGAAAAACGCAAAACGAGTTTTTCACACCGCCTTTGGCATCGGACTTCACGGTAAATTGTCTAAGATTGCGTCATTTATGCTCAAAGCCTGACCGGCATCGGAAAGGGGCAGCAAAAAGCATCGAGCTTTTTGCTGCCCCTCTGTATGTGTTTTGGGGGATTGGTCAGGCACGTGTGGCGGAAGGAACCTTTTTGTTCTTCTTTTCGTGCTTGCGGATGTATCCCGACCACTTGATATAGCCGTAGGTTGTATTGGTGATATAACCGAGCTTGAGCACCAGGAGCACATATTGCCCGGAAAGGATGTTGATGACAGCTTCCAGAACGGCACAGATGTACCACGCGATCCATTGCTCCCGGAAACGGAAAAGAATGAACAGACCGTTTGCGATGCCGACTGCCGAGGCGCAGGCATCCATATAGCAAACCACGGTCTCCAGTACCTTGTTGCCGCCGAACAGATCGGTGCTGATGTCAAGTCCGCTCAGCAGATAGCCGATGCCGACGGTCCACAGGACGATCCCGGCAAGGAGCAACACCTCCTGCCAGCCGCGCAGCGTGCGTACCTCGGTCAGCTCTTCTTCCTCCCGGTCCGGATGGCGGTGCCAGTTGATAAAGCTGATGATGTCAACAGGGAGCCAGAAGAAGAGTGTGGTTGCCATCGTGGCAAAGCGATAAGCCAGAAGAATGCAGATTAAGATTTCCGTAATCTCAACAAAAACGGAGACAATGAAATTCCATTTGCTCTGTTTGGAAATCAGAAGCTCACAGAGAATGTTGAGGAAGGTGTCCAGCAGATACAGACCCATAATGGCAATTCCGCTGATACCGTTGACGTCCTCTTCGGGAAACAGCACCGCAAAGGCAGAGGCAAGCGCCAGGATGGAGAGGAACCAGATTTTTTCATACATGGTGAAGAAACCGCCGAAAAAGGTCATGACGCCGACGCCGATGGCAAGCAGGAAGATCGCCATGGCGGCATTGAAAAACGGTTTGCTTTCCAGCGTTCTTGTTTCCTGGAGTGCGGAGGTCAGCTCCGATTCCGTGTAATCCGTATGATCAAATACGGCATACGCGCCATCGGAAGCAACCACAACGGTGCGTTCAATGGAATGCCCTTCCTCCAGCGTCTCCCATTTTTCATAGGGGTAGGTGACGGAGCAAAGGTATTTTTCATCCTCACTGATGTATTCCACGCGGCAGAGGGTACTGTCCTCGTCATAGCCTTCCTCCTCTGCTGTTTGGGCGCGGACAAAGCGAACGGTCAGCACGTCTTTGGTATCATTGTTCCTTCGCAGAGAAGCGGTCAGACCGACTGCCGCCAGAACCAACGCGGCGACGGTCAGCAAAAGAACGAGAACAAATCCAAAACGGAACCACGGAGTGCGGAATCTGTCACGGAGCTTTTGGGATTCGGAATGATTCATGAAACTATCCTTTCAGAAATGCGTGTTGTATTTTGTCTGTTTTCGGAGATTTTTCGGAGAAAAAACGGAGGAAAGAAAAGAATACGGAGGGCTTGGATCGGCAAAACGCACGGACGTATACGAAAAGTCAGGTTTTTTTCTCTTCCTCCAGTGTCCGGAACACACGGTCGGCAACCTGGTGCATCAGTTCCGGGCGGGTGACAATCATTCCGGTGCGCTCATCTCCGAGAATCAGAAGCGTATCACCCGGACGGATTCCGAACAGTTCCCGTGCATCCTTCGGAATGACAATCTGTCCTTTTTCGCCAACCTTGGCGGTTCCGAAGAGGTGCTTCCCCTTCGGAAGAGCCAGTATCTGCTTTCCACGCGGCATTTCCGTGACCTCCAAAAATCATACAAGTAGGAATAGTATAACAAACCGGACGGGATTTGTCAATACGTCCGGCAAAATTTTCGGCAAAAGCGGCATGAAAAAACGGAAAATGCAGGCGGGAAATAATTGCGGAAAAAACAGAGGAAAAACGAAAAATTGTGTTGACAATATAAATTTATTGTGATATAATTAAGCAAGCTATACAAGTATGCGGTAACCGGATTCGTTCGAACGGGTGCGGGATCCGCCAATTTTTCAGGAAAGGTTGATGTGGAATGAAAAATCAACGCATGAGGGCAGGATCCATCACTCTGCCGGTCAGACTGCTGTTCGTTCTCGCAATCCTTGTGGCACTTGTCGGATGCATCGGAATCGTTGCCTCGGCAGATAACGGGAATACGAGACCGGTTGCAAACGTCAAGAGCCTGAAGTTTGACGAGAACGTCGTAAAGACGGAAAACGGCTACTACTGCAAAGAGTATGACGGTAAAACCACTGTTGCGGTGACCGCCGAGACCGATGCGGAGGGCGTCACACTGGTTGCTGTTGCCGAATTCGACAGCAAGGATGTGCAAAGCGCTACCAAAATTACGGTTCGGTTTACCCTGACGGGTGAAAAAGCCGATCAGTATCAGGCGCCTGCGCCGATGGAAGTGGCGGCAAGAATCGTCCCTGCACGGCTTTCATGGACGATCGGCGGAAGCGTTTCGATTCCGTACGATCCGGCAAAGACCACCGAGACGGTCCGCGTTCCTGCCGGTTATGTGCTGGATACCTCCAAGGTTGCCGCCGGTGAGACCATCACCGTGACGGGTGCCGAACTGGATGTGGAGATGACCGGTGCAACCGGATCGAATCCGCTCAAAAAGTTCGCTACCGTGACCGCTACGGCAGGTGCGGGTACCAACCTTGACAACTATGTGATTCCGGCGCTCCCGGTAAACGTAACGATCACCCCGATCGAAATCGTTTCCGTCTCGTGGAGTAAGCCTGCGTATTCTTTCGTTTACGGAGACAAGGAAATTTGCGAAATTTCCGTCATCGGTAAGGATGCCTCCGGCAGAACCTACGACCTGCGTCCTGTCATTGCGGGCGCTTCCGGTGTTCTTTCTCTGGAGGATGCAACTGCCGTGGGGCTTTACGGACAGGTAAAAAGAGGGGAAAAGGAAACCGCGTATGTGGTGACTGCAGCGCTCCCCGATGCTGCCAACTATACGTTTGCAGCAGGGATATCGGATCTGAGCCGCGGCGTTGCGATCCGGAAGGCATATTACATCGTCTCTCTCGGCAATCAGGTTTACATCATGGAAAGCAAGCTGACCTCGTCGGATGAAAACAAGATTGCGTATCGTCTGTTGGTTTCCGGCAACGGAATTCCTTCCTCTGTTTATTCCGCAATTGTTTACACCTACACCAAGGCGGACGGAATGGTAACGGTCGGCGACGGCGTTACCGAAAGCGGAATTTACACTGTAAAGGCAAAGCTCCCCTCCGGCATCAGCGGCGATTTTGAAAACTATGCCTTTGTTGATGCGGAAGGAAATGAAGTTTCGACGCTGACGGCGACGATGGTTGTGAAGTCTCCTTATTTGAGCGCAGGTTCTTCCGCATATGATTCCTTCCAGTTCATTCTGCTTTGTGAGAACGGAATTGCTCCTTCCGTCAAGCTGGAGGTTTCCGTACCTACCGAGCTGAACAAGAAGGCACTTCACGCATTCCGCGTCCATAAAGAGTATACCATCAAGCTGACGGGAACCGAAGAGGGCGAAACGTATCAGTTGCTCATTCCTGTGTACTCTGCTTTTGTTTCCGAGAAGAATTGCGATCCGCTGACCGATGCCGACCTGTATGTGTACGATGCCGCAACGGGAACGATGAGCGCAATGAAGGACAGCTACAGTATCCGCCTGAGCGAAGACGGAACACATTATATTATTGATAACTTTGGTGCCCGCGGTGAGCTGACAATGGTTTTGGCACCGAAGTACCACGCACCGTTCTGGGTGACCATTCCCGGAATTCTGCTGATTATTCTTTTGGTGGTTGCTGTTCTTGCTCTCCTGTTCCTGCTTGGACTCAGACTCCGTCGTCTGGAGCGTAGCGGAAAGAACCCTGTCCTTGTCATTGATACAGAGGGTGAGCTTCCCGTATTTGAACCTGTCACCGTGGAAGACAAGATCGAGGATGTTGATGCCTGCCTGAACGAAGGAATCGATACGCTTGCCGAGAATCTTTCCGATGAGGTGGAAGCCGCGTCCGAAGAAGAAAATGCAGACGCAGAGGGAACCGAGCAGGCAGTGGGCGAAGCCATGGAGGATCTCTCTTCCGAGCTTTCTCAGATTCAGCTGGAAGACGAGAACGCAGAAGAGAACGCCGAAGAGGATACGACTGCGGACGAACTGGCGGATCAGATTGCAGAAAATCTGTCCGAATCCACAGAAGCCGCAAAGGAAGAACCCGAAGCAGACGATACGTTGGTTGCCGCTGCTGTTGCGGAGACCATCGCGGAGAACTTCAACGAATCTGCGGATGCAACCGATGCCGTTGCTCTGATTACAGACGAAGAAGAGCTTTCGCCGGAATCCTTCCGCGACGTTGTGGATGCCATTGTGGCAGAGTCCATGGCGGCAACGATGGTTCTGCCGGAGGAAGTTGCCGAAGAAGTTCCGGCAGAAGAGACAACCGAGGAAGCTCCTGCAGAAGAGACAACCGAAGAAGCTCCCGCAGAAGAGACGACCGAAAAAGCTCCCGCAGAGGATGTCACCGAGGAAGTTCCGGCAGAGGATGTCACCGAGGAAGCTCCTGCAGAAGAGACGACCGAAGAAGCTCCCGCAGAAGAGACGACCGAAGAAGCTCCCGCAGAAGAGACGACCGAAGAAGCTCCTGCAGAGGAAGCTGCCGAAGAGGAACCGGATATTTGCGCAGTGGTCGCGGATTCCGTTGCGGAAGCATTTGAGGCGGTCACGGTAGACGGCGTTGTTCCGGAAGCCGTGGAAGGTACCACGATTGCAACCATTACCGAAGCGGTGGATGCCGCCGGTAAGGCTAACATTCCGGATAGCTGGACGGAAGATATGGCAGATGCGGTCAAGGCGGCTGTGGTGGATGAACTGGCAGCAAGACTCCTGCCGGTTGCAGAAGAACCCGCAGAAGAGTCTGTCGAGGAGCCGGCAGAAGAACCTGTTGAAGAGCCTGCTGTCGAGACGGTTGCCGAAGTTACCGAGGAGACCGAAACCGACGAAGAGGGTGCCGAGGACGACGAGAACGAAGAAAATGAGGAAGAGAACGAGTCCTTCTCCGGATTCGGTTCTATGCCGCTGGACTTCATCGATGTCATTGCCGAGGCAGAAAAGTACAACGATATGCTGGAGCAGGAGCGCCGCGGAGAGGTACAGCTGGTTACCAGATTCCGCAGAAGCTTCCAGTCCCGCATGATTCAGTCGCAGGGCAATGTTCAGGATTATTACAACCAGATCAAGAACCTGCTCCTCTCCTACAAGGGAATCAAGAACCGGATCAGCTGGAATTACGAATCCTTCAATCTGGGCAGAACCCATGTGGCGAAGATCAATGCAAAGACCAAGACGCTGTATCTCTACATGGCGCTCAATCCGGAGGAGCTGGCAGACAGCAAGTATGCGTTTGTCGATGTTTCTTCCAAGAAGAAGTACGCAACCGTACCGGTTCTGATGAAGATCAAGGGCGACAGAAAGTTCAAGCATACGCTGGAGCTGATTACGAAGCTTTGCGAAGAGCAGCTTCAGTTGCCTAAGAAAAAGAACTTTGTCGAGGAAGATTTCCGCGTTCCTTATAAGACCAACGACGAGTTGGTGGAGGAAGGCCTGATCCGGAAGCTGGTTGCCGCCATCCCGATGGAACTGATCAACCGCGGAAACGAGGAGCCTTCCGAGATTACCATGGTAGCTCCGGGTGAGACGCCTGCGGAAACGCCGTTTGACGGAATGACGGAGGATACGACTTCGCAGGAACCGACCGCTCCGGAGACGGAGGGAGATATTCCCGCAAGTGCGGAGGTTTCTACGGAAGCTTCCACGGAAGCTTCCACGGAAGCTTCCACGGAAGCAACTTCTGCGGAAGGAACCGAAAACCAGACCGGAGAGACATCTGAGGACAATTCCAAGGAAGTCTGAT
>CAKSPO010000005.1 GCA_934481515.1 uncultured Eubacteriales bacterium | reverse complement strand
GGCGGAAGCCGGAAACAGAATGAAAAACGGGATTTTTTGTCCGACAGAAGCCGGGAAAATACCGCAATGAAAAGCGGCTTTTCCGGCGTTGTACGAGCGTTCCGTTCTATCCTAACCCGGTAGGGGCGGGGTCTACCCGCCCGTTCGTGAAGGGGGGTGCGGCACAGCGGACAGAGGCACCGGCGAGCGCCGTTTCAGGGGGGAGCGGTTTCGGTGCCACAAACAAAAATCCGGCAGGGGGAATCCCGCCGGATTGGTTGTTGGGATTTTCTTGGAAACAGAGGTTTGTACATCCGATGGTAATTCCGCCGGAATGATTGTCCGGATTCCTTAGAAGTGGGCGGGTCGACCCTGCGCGGGCAACGCCCGTTTCCTACGATGGAAAGGGCATTTTTTCGTCCGGCAGAAGCCGAAAACAGAATGAAAAACGGGATTTTTTGTCCGACAGAAGCCGGGAAAATACCGCAATGAAAAGCGGTTTTTCCGGCGTTGTACGAGCGTTCCGGTTCCCTTTCAGCTGGTAGGATGCGGGCAACGCCCGTTTCCTACGAGGGAGAGGGTCTTTTTTCGCCCGGCAGAAGCCGGAACGGAATGGAAAACGTTTTTTGTTCTCTGCAATGAAAAAAACACCCACCCCCGAAGGGATGGGTGAAAAAATACTTTGTTTTTTTCCGCCAATCAGGTTTTGAAATCAGAACTGATCGTCTACGTACGGGTCGTTTGAAGGATCCAACGTCGGAACCGTGGGAGCCTCAGTGGTTTTGTCCGTGGGCTTCTCGGTCGGCTGCTCAGCTCCGCCAGTGGTGGGAGTCTCAGCGCCGGAAGTCGTCTGCTGTTCTCCGGCACCGGCGGTTGTCTCTTCCTCTTTATCACCGCATGCTACTGCAAAAGCAAACACCATGCAGAACACGAGCGCGAGGGCAACATATTTCATCCAGTTTTTCATGTCTTTTCTCCTCTCAGGTTTTGGATGGCAATTACTGCTCGTCGGTCAGGAAGCCCTTCAGCATTTCCTTGACAGCGTCGTTCAGCATTGCATCATTCTCAAGAGCATCCTTTGCCAGTGCAGAGAGAGATGCAACAGGAGCCATCGGCTCAGCAGGCTTCTCTTCGGTGCCTTCGGTCATTTCATAGGTTGCATAGAAGGTCATGGTCTGGTCGCCCAGCTTGAATTCGATGAATCCAACTGCGGTGAACTCCCAGTCATAGTGATCTGCCTTGATGTTGGCAAGGGAGCCTGCATAAGACATGGTGTTTGCTACTTCCGGAATACCGTCATAGTAGCCCTTGGCGGTGCCGTTCACCGTGACATACTTCGCGCCGGTGATCGCAGTGTCGCCAACCTTCTCCAGCTTATCCAGCGCTTTCATCGTGAACTCGCCGGCTGCATCCACATAGCTCTTCGGAGCAATCAGCGTGCCATAGCGGAAGTCCTTGATGTTGGTATCGTTTCTCAGGACAGACATCTCAGTGATGTCAATGTAGGTCACGAAGCGGATACCGGAAGGATTGCCCTTGCGGATAGAAGCCTCGCTGTAGGTGCGGAAGGAGTCGGAAATGTAGCTGGCTACGATCTCCATACCTTCGATCGGCTCAAACTCGGTATCAAAGGTCAGCTTGCCGTTAACGGTAGCGAACAGGAAGATGGAGCCATCCTGCTTCAGATCAACCTTGGTTCCCTCTTTGTATGCCTTAGCAGCACCGTTCAGGGTCACTTTGAGCAGCTTCTTGTAGCGGAAGATTGCCTCATCGATATCGATGTAGGAGATATCCTCGCCGCGGTAGGTGTTTTCACCCTCAACCTGCTTGTAAGCACCGACGTTCTTGTTCATCTTTGCAACGATCAGGGAGTTCTCCGAGATCACAATGTTGCGCAGACCTGCATCAGTGTTGCCCTTGCTGATGTAACCGTTTGTTGCATAGAGCTTATCATTGACATAGGTGTTGTAGGTACCGTTTGCGACGTCGATCATCACCTTGACGGTGTTCCACTCGTCGTTCTTCAGACCTTCAGCGCCTTCCACAACCGTACCGACAGTGTTTACGAGAGCACCGTTGGACAGGTCGATCTGGAACAGGGAAATGTAGTCCGTAGTGGTGACAGGAGTCTTGCCGTCCTTACCCATCACAATATTGCCGTCTTTATCCTTATAAGCGTCGTGCGTTACCTTCTCGAACTGAACCTCAACGGTCGGGTTCTGCTTGGTTCCGGGATACGTATAACCGGCATCATCAGCGGAGAGATCCACGAAGTGCGGGCGATAACGCAGCTCCAGAACGACATCCTTGGAGATTGCGCGGTGGCTCAGCTTCAGGGAAGTATCCGCGTTGCCGTTGTAGTTGGAACCGTCGGAGGTCCACTTGGAAGCCTTGCACATACCCTGGAACGGGATGTGGAGGTACTTGTTGCCGGTAGGTGTGCCGGACTCGTCTGCTTCTTCCTCAATATAGTTGTACTTCGGAACGGAAGCATACCCGTCTTCCTTGGTCAGCGTCTTGCCGCTCTCATAACCGTTGAAATCTTCGCTGGAAATGATATTGGTGTAAACAACCTCGATGGTCTCCCAGCCGCTCTTGAAGAGGAAGTTGGTCGGATCCTCGATGTCGATTCTCGGCTTTTCTGCATCCTGCTCCGGAGTGCCGCCGGTGGTTCCGTCGGGGTTCGGGAACTTGATCTGCGCCTTGACGATGTCATAGCCCTCACGCTCCAGCGAGTAAGCATCGTCTACCCACCAGGTGATCTGACCGTTGTTCTGGAACTTGGTATCGCCGTCAAACTTGACATCAAGCCATACCGTCGCCTTTTCGCCCTCTTCCATCTGGATGTTATCCACGGTGTAGTAAGAGCCTGCCACGAAATCGTTCTTGCCGTCCGCATCCTTGTCATAATTGACATGGCCGGTGTTATCCAGCTTGTTCAGCTTTGCCATCAGGAGCGAGTTGGGCTGAATGGTGATGTTGGTTGCGTGTGCAACGCCGTTTCCTTTGAGAATTGCCTTCTCGACCATCAGCGTGCGCACCTTTTCGGTTACGGTAGCTTCCGGATTTTCGGGATCTGCCTTGGTCTCTTCGGTGATTGCATACACATCGTAGTAACCGGTCACAAGGTTCAGAACAACCTCAATGGTGAAGGTGGTGTCGTTCTTCAGAAGACCCGTGCCGCCCTGCTCGGAAGGAACCTTTGCGGCAGGAGTTCTGGTGCCGTTGTCGGTTCTGACGGCGATGTTGGTTCCGTCAATTGCAGCGAGGTAGAACAAACCGCCCCACATGGTAGACTTTCCGTCGGAAATGAAGGACTTCAGCTGACCCTGAATCTGTCCCTTTGCGCCTGCGCTGAAGTAATAGTCCGCTCTGAACTTGACGACGTGAGAGCTGTTCATGGTGAGACTCGTAACGTCGTAGGTAACGCCCTCATTCTTGACCGCCATGTTCTTGTCAACATAGCTGGTTCCGCCGGTTCCCTTTGCGGAATCCGTGCAACCTGCCTTGGAAAAGAGAACCTTCAGCTTGATGTCCTCTTGTGCAGCGCCTTCTGCATCGGTGTAAGGAATCTTGATCATCTCATACGCCGAAGCATCCGGCTTATCGCCGGTCACATTGGAATCTACCTTGTTGTCGGTGATGTACTGCCAGTCCTCATAAACGTAGTAATTACCCTTTACGTAGGTTGCTTCCACTTCCATGCCCGTGCCTGCGTCAGCAACGAAGGAAGGCGTAAAGGTACGGGTGGTGGTATCGGTATCCAGATTCTTGATATCTGCATAACGGAAGGTGTAGCCGTCCTTCTTCAGGGAAACGGTCTGACCCTTGAGGAATCTCATTGCCGTGCCGTTGAGCTTGACATCGCACAGATCATCCTCGGAAAGCTGCCACATTTTGATATCATCCAGGTCAACATAAACATCGTAATCCGCATATCCGGTATTCTCGGAGTAAACGCCGATGCCCTTGTTGCACTTCATGATGATGAGCTTGTTGGCTTCAATGGTAACATTTCTCCAACCTGCATCCTCACCGGTAGCAGACTGGTTGAAGTAGTTCTCGTAAGCATAGAGGTTCCCGTTGACGTAAACGTCATAGGTTCCGCGCTCCATATCGAAGATGACTCGAATCTTGTTCCACTGGGTGTTGTCCAGCTTGCCGGCGCCGGTGGTGTTCTTCAGACCGGTCAGCGTATTGGTGGAACAGTCAATCCGCAGGAAGGAGATCCAGTTTCCGTTCTCCTTCTTCTCAGACAGCGTCTTCTGTCCGTCCTTATCGGTGGTTTCCTTGTATGCCTGAATCTGCTGGAACTGCAACTCTACGCGCGGCTTAATGTCCTTGACATCCCAACGATAGGAAGCCTCGAACAGCATATACTTGTTTTCCGTATAGGAAAGCTTGCTGTGTGCCGGATAGAATGCCGTGTCCGCGTTTCCGGTGATATTGCCGGAGCCGGATTCAACATCACAATGTCCTGCGTAAGGAATTCTTACGAATTTGTTGCCGTCCTCATCGGTTAAAACCTTATTGATCGGCGTGACTCTTGCGAAATTATCGTCCGCAACGATTGTTCCCCCTGCCTTGTAGCCGCTGAAATCCACATCGACTGCATAATCGGTATCATCCTGCTCTTCTTCCGCAAAAGTGGGAAGGATGACAACCGACATGCACATAAGGATCGCAAGCGCACAAGCCAGAATCTTCGTGAACTTCTTCATGGTGCTCTTCTCCTTGTTTTGTTTTTTTAGAACAAAAAGTTCATGCGGGGAAAATCTTTTGTTGCATTCCGGATCCCCGCAGGTTCCGGTTTGCGGTCGCGTGCCGCACGACCGCGGGCAGAGCATGGCACTGTGATACGGCTCCGCAAACCGCAGCACAGCTCCGGAGTGCTGTCCGGAGTGCTGTCAAAAGGCATTTTCCCGATTCCTGACCCTCTGCGTCCGGCTATCGGTGGTTTTTCTCAAGGGATAAAAAAGTCTCCCTTGGAATCATTATTATTATAGCATCCGGCTTTTTGTTTGTCAATTGAAAAATTTGCTCAAAAAAGATGCATCTTTTTGGACATTTTGACAATTTTGCAGTCATCCAAGCAGTTGTTTTTTCCTTTTTTTCTATTTTTGGGTTTTTTGATCGTTTTTATTGCCTTTTCCGGGGGAATCCGGCGTTTCTCCCTTGATTCTGCCGTCGTCGTTCCCTACCATCTTATGTAAGAGCATCCGATCGGTGACCGTGTTTCCGGAAATCGGCAGCAGAAACCGAAAGAATACCGCAATGAAAAACAAAATTCCGACGTCGTACAAATGTTCCCCTTTCAACCAGCCCGGCAGGAAGCAGGCGCAGCCTGCGCAGGGTTTACGCGCCCGTTTGTGCGGTTTTCGCGATATATCGAGCGGGGCACCGGCGAACGCCGTTCCGGTTGTTTGATTCGCCGCACCGCAGGGGAAAACAGAATCCTGCGGAGGGAAATGTCGCCGGAAAGTTTGTTCGGGTTCTTCGGAAACGGGCGGGGTGACCCCGCGCTACTGTGCGCGCTTCCTGCGAGGTTTATAAAATTCCTTCGCCCGAGAAACATTTTTTATCGTCCGACCGATGCGGAAAAGATGCCCAAACCGAAATTTTACCGGGAGCAAAAAAAAACAGTTTTCCGGTTTCCAAAACGTACCGGCGCATCAAACCGATGGAACCTTCTTTGCCATGATGTCGGTTCGGCAGGGCTCGGAGATTCTACGGTGTCGGTTCCGATGAATTCGGCTCCGAGTCGTTCGGCTCCGGTCTGTTCATGGTTGACTGAACCGATTCCGGCTCCATCCGCCGCGATTCATTCGACAGCACCGCGTCCGAGTTTTGTGCAGCCGACATTCCCGGCGCCGATGCGGCTTCCTGTGCCGGCATTGCTTCCGGTTCCGGCGTTGCTTCCGGTTCCGGCGTTGCTTCCGGTTCCGGCGTTGCTTCCGGTTCTATCAGATGCACCGGCTTTTGCTCCAGCTCTGTCCGCCGCCGTTCCCGCTTCCGCGTTTCGAGGTCTTTTCCGATGCGTTCCACCCGTGCGCGTCCCGCAGAACCGCACAGAAACAGCATCCGCCGCAATCGTTTTTCCATATATTCGTTCTCTGCGAAGAAAACGATCTTTTCCTCGTCCGGCACCTTTCCGTCACCGAACGCATGCCATCCAAGCTTTTTGAGCGTTCTCGGAACAAAGACCTCCCGAAGACGCGGGGTATCCGAAAATGCACCTGCTTCAATCCTTTCCACGCCAAGCCCCAGCGTCAGAGCGAAAAGTCTTGTACAGCTCCGGAAGGCATTTTTCCCGATCCTTGCGACAGTCCCGGGAACGGAAAGCGTTTCCAGTGCCGCGCAATTGCGGAAAGCGCCCGTCGGAACTCCCCGCACGGAAGCAGGCAGCGACACCTCTGTCAGTGAAATGCATCCGTCGAACAGATAGGGAGACAAAAAGGATAGTCCCTCCTCCAGCGCTGCGGTCTTCAGCTCTGTGCAGTTGCGGAAAGCGGATCTTCCAAGGGCGGAAAGCGAAGGGGGAAGGTTGACGGACTCCATCGACCGGCATTCCGCAAATGCCTCGTCCCCGATTCTGCGCAATTCTCTGCTGAATTGCAGGGATCGAAGCATCCGGCATTCCGCGAACGCCCGTGCGCCGACCGAAGAAATCCGTTCCGGATGAAGCACCTCCTGCAGACGCACACTTCCTTCAAAGGCACGAACCGAAATTCCGACGCTGTTTTCCTCCGGTAAAACCACCGTTTTCAAACGGTCGCAAAGAACAAACGCCTCCGTTTTGATGGCGGAAAGTGAGGGGGGAAGCAAAACCTCCTCGACCGGTACCTTCCGGAAGGCATGCCTTCCGATTGCAACCGCGTCCGTCTCCCGCAGATCCGCCGTCTCCTCCCGGCTTTTCCACAAGGTCAGATTCCATTTTTTGATTCTGATCTTTTTCTTCATACCAGCACGTCCCTTTCTGAATGAGAGATGGTCATTTTCCCTGCGGTTGAACCGTCCGGTCCTCCTCGGTATAAAGTACCGCATCCAGGCAATGCGTTCCGTCCGCATCCAATGCGCGGAACAGAAAATTTCCGTTCTCCTCTGCCCGGTGAATCCGGAGCTCATGACCGAAGGTCGCCTCGTGCAGAAACGAGAGCGCAAATCCTGTGATACGCCGGGAAAGAATATCGGGCGTAAAATCGCAAAGCAAATCCGGATATCGGGTGTTGTTCATGTGTCCGTTATAATCAATGTCGGAATAGCTCACCGTTCGGGTTCCGACTACCGGCATCTCCTCCGTCAAAGGAAGATGAATCCGCAGCGGAATCGGAAGCTTGGGTGCTGCGTAAGCCTCGATCGGATATGGAGACTCCTCATTTTTGAGCAGTCGCTTTTCCCGCAAATCAATTAGCGCCCAGACCGAAACCGCCTCCGCGACAGTCTCTTTCCCGCGCAACACCCGATAGCATCGGTTATGGCGCAGTCCGCGCCCCTCGCTCATCCACGTCTGTACTTCAATCCGATCCCCCGCATACAGTTTTTCATAAATGCAAGCCGAAATACTGCTCAGAATATACGCCAAGCCGCGCCGATCCCGGAGTTCGTCCAGCGAAAGTCCGGCGGAGGCAAGATGCGCATTCGCCGTTTCCTGCATATAGGACAAAAGCCGCGCAGGGCGAATCACCCGGTTTGGGTCAGTATCATGCCACAGCACCGGATAAACTTTTGAAAATTCCATTTCTTCCTATTCCCCTCTTTTCTTTTTCCGCTGTCAAAAGCCGTATAGAGACACAGCAGGGAAAACTTCCACAGAAGTTTTCCCTGCATAAAAATCATGTCTTTCGACCCCGATCAGAAATTACTGATTCTTCCCCTCATCAGAGGTTTCGTCAGCGGGTTCCTCAGAGATTTCGTCAGCGGTTTCCTCAGACGGTTCGTCTGCGGTTTCCTCAGAGACTTCGCCAGAGGTTTCCTCAGAGGTCTCCGCGGGCTTCTCTTCGGAAGCTTCCGCAGCATCTGCCTCAGCGGGCTCTTCCGCCGTTTCCGGTGCCTCGGAAGTTTCTTCTTCCGCCGTTTCCGGCTCTGCCTCCGTATTCACCGGTTCCTCAGCCTTTTCTTCTTCCGGAACACTCTCCTCTTCCTCCGGCTCCGGCTCATGATAGCCGAACAGACGTGCAATTGCCAATCCTGCCGCGGCAATGCCCATGCAGATTGCAAAGAAGACGGAAACCAGCCATGCGATGAAGCGCAGGAAGAAGTTCGGCTTCCAGATTCCTCTGATATACATCGTATAGCAGAAGGCAATCAGCAGAATCACTGCCAGAACAATCAGACAAATCCACAGCCACAACAGCGAGGTTGCGGGAGTACGATATTCCAGAAGTGCGAAGGTAAAGTTGTTAGCAACCGCCGCGCTCCATCCCTTCAGTGCCGCATTTTCGGAATGCAACAAAGCTTCCGCCGCCGCATCCGAGGTCACGGCGCGGCCGTTCAGAATCCGGAAAATCCGATAGGACAGAGGCGTGATATTTGCCTTGACCGTTGCAAGGAAGTCAGCCTCACTGAATCCGTCCACCGTCAGCGCATACTGATAGGTCAGTACATGCGCACGGTTCTTTGTTGTCGCTACCGCAATCTGCTCCAGATCTGTCGGTGCGCCCGCAAGCTTTGCAGGGTCAACAGCAAGCACGGAACCGGCAGGAACCGTCACATCAAAGGTCAGAATCGTTCCATAAGGAGCAGTCTTTGTATTTCCGGAAGCGTCCGTGTAAGAAAGCGTGTTCACCGTATAGGTGGCGTACACGGAAACATCCGCCGCCGGCATGACAAAGGTTGCCTCCAGATTTTCATCCAGCTCCAGCGTCTGCACCATTCCGGTCACGAAGTTCTTCATCCGGAGCGTTACGGTCATTCCGGTTCTTGCTTCCGCCGCAACCGTTACCTCGGAGAAAGCAGGAGCACTTACCAGACCGCCCTTCACAAACGTACCGTTTCCTGCAACGATGGTATAGCTTCTTTCCTCATAGGAAGCATAGAATTTTACAGTCTTTGCACTTCCCGTAAAGACGGTATCCCAGTCGTAGTCGGAAATCGCCTTGTCTGCTTCATCGCGCCATACGCCGTTCTTTTCAGCCAGCGAGGAAACTGTCGGCAGCTTGGAAATCTGAACCAACCACTCCGCCGCAATGTAGGAGTAGCTCTTTGCCGGAGCGGTATCTTCCTTGTTCAGGTAGAACTCCAGCGTGTACTTGACACCCGGCTCTGCGCCGACTGCAAACACGTACAGGTCGCTGACACCGATCTTCGCGGCATCATAACCATACCAGGAACTGTAACCTGCAGGAAGTGCTTCCGGTCCCTTTTCCTTCTCTGCCCCGGCATCCGCCACATAATAGGAAGTGGTCTTCCAGAGAGAGCCGTTGACATAGTAGAAAATCCGGAGCTGATTTGCGATCACGGTGTGCAGCATCGACACTGCTTCGCCGGGCATTGTAAAGGTTCCGCCCGCCGCGACCGTGGTCGTAGTATCTCCGTATACCAACGTCAGGCAAACCCACTTATAGTTTGCCGCCTTGAAATCCGCCAGCTCGGTCAGCGTCACGGAGGATGCCACCGTCAGCGTCTCGCCCTCCGCGTAATATCCCGCAGTCACAGGTGCGCCCGCAATCGGTGCGCTTCCCGTTACGGTCGCAGACTCGCCGGGGTTGGTATCGGAAAGAATTACATAATTGTTGGAAAGCGTCAGATTGTACTTGTTGACAAGGGCGAACTCGGAGAAGTGCGGAGCGGTAAAGGAAACGGTCTTTGTCACGGCATCCGCAACAACTGCGACCTCTTCCCGGTTGCCCGCAGCATCCTTGGTTGTCACAAAGGTTTTCTTTTCTACCGTATTGACTGCATCGTCAAAGGGCAGAACCACCGCCAGACTGCAACCGGCGAAATCCAGATGTGTCTCTTCCGCATCTGCATCAAACAGAAATGCAAGCTGATGCGTCTTGACACCCTTCACCCCTGTTTCATAAACCGTTCCGGTCTCTTCTGCGGCATAGCGGAAGGTTGCAGCGGTTGCAAATCCGGTGGCAAGCAGAGTTCCGACGGTTGCATGATCAAAGGTGACGGAATAACGGGAGTCCGCGCTCCGGACCTTCACGAAAGTGCAGGCAGCGTTGACCTTTTCAAGCACCCTGCGGCTCATGACAAGATCCAGTGCAGTAGGAATCTCGGTCAGGACGATTTCATAGGAGCCATCCGCCAACCGGTTGATAACGTAATCCGCACCTTCGACCAGTCCCGGCAGAACAAAATCCGTTTCCTCGTCAGTGTCAACGGTTGCAACAACCTCGACATCCGCGTCGGGCATCGTGGTGTAAACCGTCTCGCCGTTCTTGTCCTTCCATCCGAGGAAGGTCGTCTCCAGTGTTTCGGGAGTGTAGTGCAGAATGCTGTCAAGCTTGACACCGGCAGGCAGGAATACCTTCTTCAGGACAGTAACGCCGTCGGTATCATAGAAGGTGATCCGATGCAGTTTTGCAACGGTCACACCCAGCTCCAAAGAGAAGCTGTAGGTATATCCGGGCATTGCGGCAAGGATCTTGTTGACCACCTTCTGCACGAAGTCGGTGCTGATAACACCGGATGCCTGTGCGGGAAGGCGATCCAGAATCTTTCCGGTTGCAAGCTCAATGTAGGAGCCTGCCTTTGCAAAGAACGCATCGGAAACAAGCTGCAACAGCTGCTTGACATCAACGCTTGCGGAAGCGGATGCCGAGAACAGACCGTTGTTGCGATACAGGCTATCCAGCGTTACACCGTTGATTTGGGAACCGATCCCGGAGTTGAGAACCCGCTCCGCATACGGCAGGATGCGGTTCTTGACCGCTTCAAACATTCCCTCAGCGTCGTCGATTTTCTCCAGTACGGCATCATACAGTGCCTGTACCGGATCTGCGGCTGCAGCCGCGTTCTCCAGAATTTCCTGGAAGTTTACGGTGTACCCGGTCGCCTTCTTCACCGCCTTGGTGAACAGTTCGGTTACCTTCGCATCCGCGCTTCCGTCGGAAACAGGAAGCTTGGAAAGCACATCCACACCGGTCAGGCTCTTCAGCTTGTCACAAATCTGCCGGAGCGTAGGAAGCTCGGTAGCCTTTCCTACCAGATCCTCCAGCGTATACCCCGTAAAATCATAGCCCGTTGCGGTCTTGATATAGTTCAGAAGGAAATCCACATAGTAGGAAGCCATCACGCGCTGATATACCGCACGGAAATCATTGGCATCCACCATTTCAAGAATCTGTCTGATCTCGCCGACCGTGAGCTGATTTACAAACTCCACCATGTCGGTTGCATTTTTGTCATGCAGAGCAAGAATCTGATCCTTCAGTGCCGGATTTACCTCGTCCAGCTTCTCCAAAAGCTTTGCAAAAGCATCCGCAAACTGAGAAGGAATGACAACGCCAAGCGTCAGCTTTCCGTTTTCATAGCTGAAATCGGAAACGAATTTCTTCGCCTGCGCCAAGAGCTTCTCCGCGGCAAGGCGAACCTTCTTGACGGCTTCGACACCGCCGTCCAGCTGAACCGTTACATTAAACTTCTTCGTTTTGGGAAGATCGCCGGTCGCCTCGGACTGATAGGTAAAGGAGAAATCGGTTTTCAGAAGTGTGCCGTTGGTTTCCAGATCGCGCAGATTCTCCAGCGTCGGGATCAGTTCCTTGAACGCGCGGATCAGGTTGGTCGCGTTGATGGTCAGGAAGGCAAGATCATCCTCCTCGGCAATTACATATCCGCCAAGGGTAATCTGATCCACATTCTTGCGCACCGCGTTGTATACGCGGGTAACATAGGAAACGATTTTATCGGTACCAAGCAGCGTCAGCGCCGTCCGGATGCCGTCTTTGGTAATCACTCCCGCCGTCAGAAGCTGGCGGACATTGATGAGCGCAGGAAGGTTCTGCGCCTCATCGCCCATCAGAATGGCATTGAGGTTCAGTGTACCGTCCGCAAGCAGGTCTGCAACGGAGAACAGCGCAACAATTCCGTTGGCACTGTCGCCTGCCAACGCAAGCTTCAGATCCACAACGTTTGCATTCAGCAACTCCGCAACCGTAAACAGCGCAGGGATCCCGTTGGCTTCATCGCCGGAAAGCACCAGATCCAGATCCACCACATCTGCATTCAGCAGCTCCGCAACCGTAAACAGCGCGGGAACGCCGTTCGCTTCGTCGCCGGAAACGACAACATCTATCAATACAATATTATTATCCAGAAGTTCAGCTGTCGTAAACAGGGGGGCCACACCGGAGCCGTTGCCGTTCATTGCGAGATCCAGATCCAGCACCTCGGCATCCAAAAGCTCCTGCACTTCAAAGATTTTGGTGGAACCGGTCAGCATCGCATTGACATCAATGATTCCCTCCTCTGCCAGGGTTGCAACCGAGAACAGCGGGGTTGCACCCAGCAACATGGAAGTGACGTCAATGGCATTTTCATCCACCATCATCTGAAGCAGGCTCGTCGTGGTAATGCTCTTATTGGCATAAACCGCCGCTACATCCAGCTCGCTTCCATTATAATAGGGAGCCAGTACAGCCGCATCCACTTCTCTTTCAAAAATGGTCTTTACGGCTTCTTCGTTCACATAGGCAGTCAAAGAGCCGTATGCGGTTCCGGAGATCTTTGCAAGCAGATCCTCGCGGTTGATGCAAGCCTTCAGGTCGTTATAGGTTTTTCCGGCAAACAAATCCTTCAGCCGGTCGTTCTTCACATAAGCGGAAAGAGATGCCGCCCGGTTTCCGAGCAGATTGCGGAAAGCAGCCTCATCCAGATAGTCCGCCAGCGTTTCGGCAGATTTTGCGGCAAGCAGATTGCGAAGTGCGTCCTCATCGATATAATCGCCGAGCGTTGCCGCATCCACAGAAGAAATCAGATTCTTCAGATTTTCCGTTACGATGTAATCCGAAAGCTCCGATGCGGTTTTCTCCGCAATCAGGTTCTTCAGCTTTTCTTCATCGTAATAGCCGGAGGAAAGCTTGGCTGGATCAATCAGATCCGCCGCTGCCGCCAGATCCACAATCGCATCCAGATCGTTTCCGAGCGTGTTCATCGCATCGGTAATGATCTCCTTCCCTTGCGCCTGCGGAACAATCTCCAGAATTTCATCAAGCGTAAGAACGCTCTTGACATTGTTCAGAGAAATCCCGGCAAGCAGGGCAGAAATATCCCGGCTCTTCAGATACGCCAAAAGCGCCGACGGATCCACCGTAACCGTCAGATCCGTGACGGTACCTCCGGATTCCGCATCCGTTTTTGCGTCTACTTCCAGCCAGGCATCCGCCATTGCTCCGATCGGCAGAACCGCCAACACTGTAACAAGTGTCAGGAGCATGGCAAGAACTCTGTTGAAAATCTTCATAACAAAACCTCGCTCTTTCGTCTCAGATTCCGTTGCTTGCAATCAACGGTGACCTTTTGTGAGGCCCCCGGGGAGCAGAATGCGCCCGGAGTCCATAGTTATGGCTATACATATAAATATATTACCACCGGTCGGGAGATTTGTCAATAGGAAATTATGAGTTTTTTCGTTATTTTCAGAATCCCCGGCGCATCTTTTTTCCTTTTTCTCCAAAATAGCCTTTCTCCACGCAATACCAGATGCCCCGCAGACGGCTTCGCCACTCCCTCCGGCATCATCATTTTCCAAAATGATAGAACGATTCCGATTCTTGTTCTAAATATAACCGTTTTGAAAAGAAAAATAAGCGATTTCCGGCGCAAAAACGCAGAAAAAAAGCATGGTCTGAGAACGTCTGACCATGCTTTTTTCATGTTGTTTTACGACCGGTTTGCGGTCAGTTTACGTCCGGCGGCTTCGGAGACGTGTTCACTTCATCTGCGACAACCTGCTTTTCTGTATCCGGCAAACTCCGGCTTTCAATGCGTACAGCCGCCATTGAAGGGAGGAACCTCCTTCCCTCCGGATTCTTACTCCATACTATGGAACAGCTCCGACGCCGTGTAGGAAAGATCCGTTACATCCAACTTCGGCGTTTGCCCCGCCGCGATGCTCCGGCGGAAATATGCCAGAAGATCCAGAAGAACCTGACGGAAGAGGGTCATGTTCCGCAGATAGGTGTACACGGTGGCTGGAATTCTGACCTCCTCCGCGAATTCCATCAGCGCCTCCCGCTCCGCAAGAAGGCGTTCCAATTCCTCCGTGACTGCCTGCACGGTGATCTCTCCGGCGTTGTAGGCATGATCCAGCCGGTTCAGGGTCAGATATTCATCTGCCAATACCCGGTAATGCCATGCAGTCAGCTTCCATACCCTGCGGTAAAAGTCCGCAGGGCGGCTTTCGTCGGTAAAGAAACGCAGTGCAAGATCTGCATGCTCCCGCAGGCGGGTCAGATCGGCAATGCCCTCCGCCTCCCTCTCCCGCATCCGCCGGAACGCATCGCCGGGGAAGTTCTGGCGCTTGCCGGCTCTGCGGTAGCAGTAGAAATAATATTCATAGTCATAGCAGGCGCTGTTCATATAGGACTTTCCGGTAACGTCGCGCATCAGCTCCTGCATGTGGAACAGTGCCCGCTCCGCCTCCTTCTCCTCGCCGGGGAACCGGAGTGCGGCATACCGCGCGTCAAAGCCGTCCTTGTCCTCCGCGGCGGTCAGGTTCCAGCCTGCCTCGGCAAGACAGTAGAAATTCTTGTCATAGCAGTCCTCAAAAGCGCTGTAAGCCTCCACACCCTCAAAGCCGCGCTCCATTGCAAGCTTGGCGCAGGCACGGATGTTGTCATTGCTGTCGGTCGGGATCGTCCAGTGATAATAGCCCGTAAACGGCTTGATGATGCTGTGCAGAAGAGAATTGACTCCGTCCGGCTTGTCCCAGAACAGATGTGCGGGATCCTCATACGTCCACCAGTCCATGACCAGCATGTCGTAGATGTCCTCCCGGATCAGCCGGTCGCGCATCTCCTCGTTGACCATGTTGAAGATGTGATAGAACATGTCGTGGAAAATATAGACCTTCCGCATGCCCTTTTCCTTCAGGTGCTTGCAGATGCGGATCAGATGCTCCATCATCAGTTCCTGCTGCGGGGTGCCCTCGCATTTTGCACAGTGGCAGACGTAGGGGGCGCCGACCTCATCCAGCCCCACGTGAATGGAATCCACACCGTTCGGCGTCAGGTAGCGGTCGATGATCTCGTCATAGATGCCGAACAGAACCTCGTAAGTCTTTTCGTTCCGGGTGCAGAAGCCAAACAGCGAAGGCTTTCCCTCCGCCGTGACGGCGGAGATTTCCGGAAACGTTTCCGGCAGCAGACGGTTGTGACCAAGACTGTTGAACAACGGGCGGACGGTCACATTTTTCTCTTTTCCGTAAGCGACAAGGTCGCCGAAAAAGTCCTCCCGGAACATGGTCGGCAGCACGTCCGACTGCATCACATATCCCCGCTTTGCGGGAGAATAATACCGGATTTTTTTCGGGGTTTTCAGCTCCGGATATGCTTTGACGGGAAGATAGAGATATTCCGAAACCTCATCGTCATACTGCTGCGACCAGCAGCCGTACACGCCGACGGTCATGACGTTGCACTTCATGGAAGCGTAGTAATCGATGATCCGGAACCAATCCTCTTTCGTCAGAAATTCGGTACCGTAGCGACATTCGATGTAGTTGCCGCGGAGCGGGAAGTCCGGATAGTCCAGCACGGAAACCAGCGGCAGGCGCACCTCATCTCCCTCAACAAACAAAAGCCGGGCAAAGGTTGCGGCGGCGTAGAAGGCTCCGGCGGGATCCGCTCCGCAAAGTTTTGCCTCTTTTTCCCCGATCTCCGCAAAATACGCCTCCGCCTTGCCGATTCCGGAAAAGTGCGGATCGGAAGGAGCAACCGTCAGGGAAATACGGTAGGAAGCGCCGTCCGGTGCTTTGAGCGCCGGACATGCCGCTTTTTCGGAAAGCACATTCCGCACCACCTGTGCGGCACTTTGCAGAAGCGGATTTTCCTGCGCGTCGCAGGTCAGCGACACGGCGGCACCGGCAAGATGACCGATGACAATTTCGCCTTTGATTTCCCCCACCTTCTGCGGGCGCGGGAGCAGGCAGTTCGGATTGAACGGCATTGGATTTTCCTCCTAAAAAATCTGTATTTTCAAAAATTGATTCCGGAAAAACAAGCGGCTGTTTCAAAGAAGTGCACCGCAATACACGAGAGCATTTCCGGGGCTTTCCCCCGAAACGGCTCCGCCACAGTCATTTTACTATATCCCGTTTTGGTTTGTCAATAGCGGTTTCCGTCAAATATTTATAGTTTCCTGTCTATTTTTTCACTTTCCTGCGTTTCCGCCATGCCCCGCCCCGACCGATAAAAACACCTCTGTGCCCTCCGGCACAAATCCGCCGAAAAAGAGAAGTTCTCCGACAGTTCCGCTCCGGGTCCGACCTGTCCGCAGGGAGAACAGAAAATGCAATCGTTTTTTCTTTTTTGGATTCCCTCCGCCGCAACGCCGCAAAAGGAACCGAAAAAATTTCAAAAAACGATTGACAAGCCCGGATGCGTGTGCTATACTGAACAAAACGCAATGACGAAGAAGAGTACGGTGTTTCCGCCGGCAGAGAGAGGACGGTCGGTGCAAGTCCTTGGGTATGGGACACCGGAAGGTCGCTTCCGAGCGGTGCGGGGGAAAAAGGAACGGAACGATCAGAACCGTTTCGGCTCCTTGTGTAGTCCGCAACGGCGCCGTCCGTCATCCGGAGAAAAGAGCGCGTGCCCGTCCGGGGCATGCGAAATCAGGTGGTACCGCGTGCTTCCACGTCCTGATGGGACATGGGAGCTTTTTGTTTTTTCTGCGGTGCACGGGTCGGTTTTTTCATCCCGTCCGCCGGAGCAAAGCTCCCGTTGCCGCAATTCCGTGATTTTATTTTTTCGGAGGTTTTTATGGATCAGTACAACGAATTGCCGAAAACCTATGCTCCCTCGGAGTTTGAGGATCGGATCTACCGGACGTGGTGTGAAAAAGGCTATTTTACACCCGATGTCAACAATCCCGCCGAGTCCTTTTCGGTCGTCATTCCGCCCCCCAACGTGACGGGACAGCTCCACATGGGGCACGCGCTGGACGAAACGCTTCAGGACATCCTCGTCCGCTACAAGCGGATGCAGGGCTACAATACGCTCTGGGTTCCCGGAACCGACCATGCCGGCATCGCCACGCAGATCAAGGTGGAGGAGCGCCTGCGCGTGGAGGAAAACCTGACCCGGTATGACCTCGGACGCGAAAAATTTCTGGAGCGCGTCTGGCAGTGGAAGGACAAATATGAAGCCCGGATCACCGGTCAGCTCAAGAAGCTCGGCGCTTCCTGCGACTGGAGCCGTCAGCGCTTCACCTTCGACGAAGGCTGCTCCCGCGCAGTACGCGAGGTCTTTGTCAACCTTTATGAAAAAGGTTTGATCTACCGCGGTAACCGCATCATCAACTGGTGCCCCAAGTGCATCACGGCGCTCTCCGACGCAGAGGTTGAATATACCGAGCAGAACGGCTCCTTCTGGCACATCCGCTACCCCATCAAGGGGGAGGACGGCTTTGTGGAGGTTGCCACCACAAGACCTGAGACCATGTTCGGCGACACCGCCGTGGCAGTCAACCCGAACGACGAAGCAAACCGGCATCTGATCGGAAAAACGCTGATTCTTCCGATCGTCGGAAGAGAGATTCCCGTCATCGCCGACGAATATGTCGAGATCGGCTTCGGTACCGGCTGTGTCAAGATCACGCCGGCACACGACCCCAACGACTTTCTGGTCGGTCAGCGCCACAACCTTCCCATCATCAAGGTCATGAACGACGACGCGACCATCAACGCCTACGGCGGCAAGTATGAGGGCATGGACCGATACGAGGCACGGCGCGCTCTGGTTGCCGATCTGGAAGCCGAAGGCTACCTGCTCCGCGTGGAACCGCATGTGCACAATGTCGGCACCTGCTACCGCTGCCATACCACCGTGGAGCCGATGACCTCGGATCAGTGGTTTGTAAAAATGGAACCGCTGGCAAAGCCCGCCCTGGAGGTCGTCCGGAACGGCAAGGTGAAGTTTGAGCCGGAACGCTTCTCCAAGATTTATATCAACTGGATGGAAAACGTCCACGACTGGTGCATCTCCCGCCAGCTCTGGTGGGGGCACCGCATTCCCGCCTTCTACTGCCGCGACTGCGGAGAAATGACCGTCTCCCGCGAGGATGTCACCGTCTGCCCCAAGTGTGGAAGCTCCCGCGTAGAGCAGGAAAGCGATGTGCTGGACACCTGGTTCTCCTCCGCGCTCTGGCCCTTCTCCACCATGGGTTGGCCGGAAAAAACCCCGGAGCTTGCCAAATACTATCCCACCAGCGTGCTCGTCACGGGGTATGACATCATCTTCTTCTGGGTTGCCCGGATGATCTTCTCCGGACTGGAGCAGATGGGCAGGGAGCCGTTCCATACCGTGTTCATTCACGGTCTTGTGCGCGACGCGCAGGGACGCAAAATGTCCAAGTCCCTCGGCAACGGCATCGATCCTTTGGAAATCATCGACCGATACGGCGCCGACGCACTCCGGTTCGCCCTCTCCACCGGAAACTCCCCCGGAAACGACATGCGCTTCTCGGAAGAAAAAATGGAGGCGGCGCGCAATTTCGCCAACAAGCTCTGGAACGCCTCCCGCTTTGTCCGCATGAATCTGACCGTCTCCAAGGCAGAGCTCCCCGCAAAGGAAACGCTTTCCCCGGAGGACAAGTGGATTCTGACCGAATACAACCGCACGGTCGCAACCGTCACGGGCGCGCTGGATCATTATGAAATCGGCGTCGCGCTGAGCGCCATCTATGATTTTGTCTGGGACATCTTCTGCGACTGGTATATCGAACTGACCAAGAGCCGCCTGTCCGACAAGGGAAGCGCCGGCAACCGGACGGCACAGCAGGTGCTTTGCTTTGTCCTGACCGGCACGCTGAAGCTGCTTCATCCCTTCATGCCCTTCATTACCGAGGAAATTTATCAGGCTCTGCCGCACGAGGGAGACAGCGAAAGCATTGTCATCGCCGCCTATCCGAAGGCTTCCGACAAGTTGAACTTCCCGGAGGAATCCCTGGAAATGCGCCGCGTGATTGACGCCATCAAGGCAATCCGTCTGCGCCGGAATGAAATGAACGTGGCTCCTTCCCGCAAGGCACGGGTTTATATCGCCACCGCCTACCCGGAGTCCTTCGGACCCGCAACACATGCGTTCTTTGCGCGTCTCGCGTCCGCCTCCGGCGTTGAGGTTGCGGCATCCTTCCCGGAGGAAACCGTTTCCGCGGACAACGCAGTGCAGATCATCACCGATTCCGCCACCATATTTCTTCCCGTCGCGGAGCTGGTGGACACCGAAAAAGAAAAAGCCCGCCTCAGTGCCGAAGCAATCCGGCTGGAGGGCGAGATCGACCGCATCGGCAAAAAGCTTTCCAACGAGGGCTTTGTCGCCAAGGCTCCCGCCGCTGTGGTGGAAGCCGAACGGGGCAAGCTTGCAAAATATCAGGAGAACCTCGAAGGCGTCCGCGCCGCCCTTGCCAAGCTGAAATAACAACCGCCGCTCCGAAAAATCCGAAAAGACGGAATGCCCCGCTCCGGGCAAAAACCGGGAAAGGAATCCGATGAAACGGCTGATAACGAAACTGAAAGAAAGGCTCCGGAACTTCTTCCGATGGGTCTTTGAGGAGTGCCGGGACGTGCATACGCTGATTCTGTTTGCCGTCGTGGTCGTGCTCATGTACTTTCCGGTCTGGGGCGGGTACCTCTTGTATTTTCTGTTTGATCTTACCTGGTGCTCGGTGGTTGCGTCGGCATATATGCTCTTCTGGGCAGGACCGTTCACCCCGTTTTTTCCGCTCTGCATCGCCATCACACTCTCCCTGAAAAAAGTATGGGAGGTGCGGAAGCAGAAAAAGAAGCATCCCGGAAAGGAGCCAGCCGAAAATCCACCGGAAAAGGCAGGCAGCACAGAAGAGACAGACCCCAAAAACGACAAACGGTAGTCGTTTCCGCTTCCGAAAAGGATTTTACACCCGGACAGCAAAAACCGGTTGCACCCTGAAAGCGTGCGACCGGTTTTTTGCGTTTTTATGATCTGCCGAACAGCAGCGGCAAAGCCGGCACCCCGCAATCAACCCGATCGGGTTGCCTGTACAAATCTGTCTGCAAGCCCCCGGGAAAGGGACTGCGGAACGGCGTTCCGGCAAGGACGCCCGCGGCAAAAACTCACTTCTCGCCGTAAATCCGTACCTCCAACAGCTTTGCAACATTCTCTCCGGCAGATTTGAGCACCGTGACCCGCACCGCCTGGGCCTGTACCGGCGGGAAAGAAAAGCGCATCTGCCGCAGGCAGTTGTCCGTTTTTTCGCCGACCTTCTTCCACCCGTCCGCGCACAAAACCTCTGCCGTGACATGCTCCGCCGTTTTGGGGTATTCCCTCTGTGCGCCGTAAGAATAGCGCGGATAGGTCAGGTCGGTATCTGCGGTCAGCTGCACCTCGCGGATGCGGGAAGGCTTTTTCAGCGTCAGGGTCAGGCTCTGCGGCAACGCCGCTTCCGTATACCAGCCATGCGATTCCGCAACCGTGCCCCGAATGCTCCCGTCAATGACGTTTTCCGGCGCACAGGCAGAGAGGATCCTGCCCTCGCGGTCGGTCCGGATGGGCGCATCCGCGCAAAGCGTCCCGTCGGAATGGAAATATTCCTTCGGAAGATGCTCCCGGATGAACGGATCCCGGACGGATTCCATCGGCTCCAGCGCCGCGGAGGAGCTCGCCTTAACGGCCGCGTCCCGCGCCAGATCCTCCGGATCGGCATTGCGGATGCCGGGAACGGTCAGATCGTCCCGCAGAAGCCGCTGACGAAGCTCCTCCATATGACTCCTGCCGACCTCCCGCGGGGAAATTCCGTAGGTCTTGCAGAAGGCTACCGCCGTTCCGATGACCTGCCCGAGCGTTGCAAGCGTGGATTCCACCCGCGCGGTTCCGAGCGCGACATGCGTGAAGGACGCGCAGCGGGAAGCAAAAAACAGGTTGGAGCGGTTGACCGAATAAAGACACCGGTACGGAATTTCGGCAATGCGGATGTGGAGATTCCGGTAAAACGCGCCCTCCGCGCCGGAGTAGATGCCGCGGACATGGTGCAGATCGATCGGCCAGCCCGCATAGCTGACGGCATCGGGGAAGCTTCTGCCTGTGACGCAGTCCTCCTCGGTCAGAACATAATCGCCGATCAGCCGCCGGTTCTCCCGCTTTGCATGATAGAGCGCCAGCTCCCGCAGCTCATAATTTTTCATTTCCTCCCGCCGGTTGCCGGAATTCTTCATCCAGTCAAAATATCCGAGCGCGAGCCGGACCAGCGTGTCGCGGGTATGCTCTGCATCAAAGAGATCGTCATAGTCGTTGGAATTTTCCAGCCACCACTCCGCACGGCTGATCTCGTTTGCCCTGCGGCAGAGCGCCTCTCCCTCCGGAAGCTTAATCGCCCACGACGGGAGTGTAAACGGAACCGGATGTCCGGCATCCGCGGCATAGTAAGCGCGTTTGATCCCGCCTTCCGCGGTTTTTCCGCAGGCGCATCCGCTCATGGTATCGGTATCGGCAGACACCGGGGCGGACGCTTCTCCGGTCTCCGCGGCGGCTTCCCGCCCGATGCGGTATTTTGCTCCGGCATAATAGCCGAGCCACCCGTCTCCGGAGCAATCCGCAAACAACGCCCCGCAAAACTCCGTCCGCTCCCCCGTCAGCGTGTTGACACAGAGCACCGAGCAGATCCGGTTCCCTTCCTTTTTCGCGTCGATACAGAGCGTATCCGTGAAAACCGTGACATTCGGCTCCGCAAAAAGAATGCGCTCCAGCGCCCCCTGCCAGGTCAGGTTCTCCTTTTTCCGGATCTGCCGCACCTCGTCGGAAATTCCGGTTTCGTTCCAGCCGGGATTCTGCGCCCCGGCACCGTCCAGACCTATGGTGCCCTCGTCGCTCGCATTCCCGCCGACTTCGGAATTGGCTTCCAGCAATGCCACACGAAGCCCCGCACGGGCGGCGCTGACCGCGGCGGGAATTCCCCCGGGACCGGCTCCGACCACCACAAAATCCCATCCGTCCGAGCGCCGGATGTCCCGGCGCTCACCCCGGATTTCCGCTCTCTCCGAGAGCATCCGTTCTGTTTCCGGCGACGGAACAAAATCAAGGTCATTCGTAATCACGACCGACGAAAAACGGGCGAGCCAGCCGGTTTTGTCCCGTACCGACAGAAGATGCTCTCCGGGCAGCAGTGCAGTGTTCCCGGCAAGCTCCCAGTACCAGCGCGTGTTCGGCTTCCGTCCGCAAACAGCTCCAAGCTCCCTGCCGTCCGCCGCCAGTGTAAAGGTTCCCGGTGCCTCCGGGAGCTTCCAGTTTTTCGTCCGCACCCAGAAACGGTAATTCCCGCCGTCACGGACGGAAAATTTCTGTTCCGCGTCCGCGACGGGAACGCCGGGGCGGTCGCAGGCAATCAGATACGCCTGCCCCATCTCCCGCACAAACTGCGTTTCCTTCTTCCAGCCGCCGCGCGTCGGAAATGCAACGGCATCCAACCAGATGGTTTCCATGCTTCTTCCCTCCCAAGACTCCATAGATTCTATGGATTTGTTTTGAAAAATTTGCACAAAAGAAAAGTTTCACTTGACGCAGACTCATTATAGCACTATAATAGACCTGAAAACTTTGATTTTGTGCTTTGGAGGTTTTGTTTTGTGTGATTCGCTCGGAACGGTCGGGACAGAAGAAATTCTGCACTATGCCGACCGGCTGGAAAAGGATTTCGGCTGGCACCTCATCGTCGGAGACCCCTATGACCTGCTTCCGCGTGCAGGACTCGGTGCCCTCCGTGCCCGGAACCGATGGCGGGAAAACGCATTCTGCCTTGCCGTCAAGCAAAATCCGCGGTTGCACCGCCGCTGCGTCCGCCTGCGGGAGGATGCCTACCGGCGGCGCCTTTCGGACGGAGCTGCAAGGGTGATGACCTGCTACTGCGGGGTGCGGGAATTTGTGGTTCCCGTCGTCCTGCACGGCAGACTGCTCCTGACGGTCTGCGCTGCGGAGTTTCGCGGGGATCTCCGGGAGGGCGTGCTACGTGCGCTTGCGGGGCAGACGTGCCGTTCCATACAGGAGCTGTGCCGTCTCCGGGACTGCTCCCTTTCCGGCGGCTTTGACGATGCCCTGCCCGCCCTGCGCGTCTATCTCGGACTTCTTGCCGCACTGCTCCGCCGGTCGCTCCTCTCCCTTCCGGAATCGGAGCTTTCCCCGTATCTGCCGTCGCCCGGTCAGACCTCGGCATGTCTCGTTCCCGCGCTGGATTATATCCGGAAAAACGCGACCTCTCCCATTTCCGTCCGCGACGTGGCAGACGCCTGCTTTGTCAGCACGTCGCACCTGCAGCACCTGTTCTCCGCGGCACGGGGGCACGGAATCGCAACGGAAATCCGGAACGCCCGCCTCTCCGTTGCGGCAGAGCTGCTCCGCACCACACACCGGCAGGTCAAGGACATTGCATATTCCTGCGGCTTTGAGACGGCGGATTATTTTTCCACCGCCTTCCGCGCGCGCTACGGATGCTCTCCGCTCGCCTACCGTTCCGCGTTTGCCTGAAATTCCCCTTCCCGATTGCCCTTTTTTCGCAAAAATTTCCTGCACAGACTTGCAAATCACCGCAAAATATGGTATAATAAAAAAGAATGATGTTGTCCGCGGAGCCGAAAACCGCTCATCGGCGGAATCCGGATCGCGGCAGAGCGGCAAGCAGGAAGAGGAGAGGAAAACATGGAAGAACTGAGAAAGAAAAAAGGCTTTATCTGTGATATGGACGGCGTGATCTACCATGGGAACCGCCTTTTGCCCGGCGTCAAGGAGTTTGTGGAATGGCTCTACCGGGAAAACAAAAATTTTCTGTTCCTGACCAATTCCTCGGAGCGCTCTCCGCGGGAATTGCAGCAGAAGCTCCACCGAATGGGGTTGGATGTGGATGAAAGCCACTTTTATACCAGCGCACTGGCAACCGCGCGCTTCATCCGCAATCAGGCACCGAACTGCAGTGCTTATGTGATCGGCGGAGCCGGGCTGATTATGGCGCTGCACGATGAAAACATTACGATGAATGACATTGATCCCGATTATGTAATCATCGGAGAGGGCAACACCTACAATTACGAAAACATCCTCAAGGCAGTGCGCCTGGTCTCCCGCGGTGCCAAGCTCATCGGTACCAACAGCGACCTTACCGGTCCTTCCGAGGACGGAATCATCCCCGCCTGCCGCGCCATGATCTCCCCCATCGAGATGGCAACCGGTCAGCAGGCATATTTTGTCGGAAAGCCGAACCCGCTGATGATGCGCACCGGTTTGCGGATTCTCGGCGTTCACTCGGCGGATGCGGTCATGATCGGTGACCGGATGGATACCGATATCGTCGCCGGAATCGAGACCGGTCTGGATACGGTGCTTGTGCTCTCCGGCGTGACCTCCAAAGAGGAGATCAAAAAGTTCCCCTACCGCCCGCGCCTGGTGCTGAACGGAGTCGGAGACATCCCCGGAGCGGAAGTCTGAAAGAGCGCCGGAAAAGCAGTGCGACCGTAAGGTATTCCATTGTACCGCATTTCCTCTTTTTGGTGTTTCATTTGTGAAGGATTGACAAAACAGAAAGGATGCGGTATACGCAACCCGTAAAACAGATAAAGAAGCGTTTTTGCGTATTTTTTCCGGAGCCACACATCCGTTCCCGCGTGCGAAGCTCCGGCAAAAAAAGATCGTGCAAGCGCTTCTGTTGCTTTATACCCTCCGGATTCGCCGATGCACGTTGCCGGCTCCGGAGACAGGAAAGGAGGTCATCCGGATGTTCGGAACCATCTGGCGGCGTGCCGGCGCCGAAAAACTGCCGGAGCAGGAGGAAATCGAGCGCTTCGGCGCGGACGGAGAGGAGGTCATCTACCGGATTCTCTGCGAAAATTTTGACTGTGTCATCCGGAACGTGGTCGTCCCGCATAAAAAGCTGTACCTTGAGAAGGATTTTGCCGTTCTGGAAAAAGGGGTGCTGTTCGTTCTGGAGGTCAAGTATTGGAAAGGAGAAATCGTCCGGGAGGGCGGAGACTTCTGCCAGCTGAAGGAAAACGGCGTAAAGAAAAAGCTGAAAAGCCCCGTCGGAACCACCCGGCAGTTTCTGTCCGCCCTGTGCGATTTTTACGGAATCGAAAGCCCCGTGACCGGCATGGTGGTCTTTGCGGAGCCGGACTGCGTTCTGCGCCTGCCGGAGGAATCGGAGGGGATTGCCCTGATGAAAACAGAGCGGATGGTATCCTTCATCAAAAGCACGGCAAGAGCAAAAAAGGCTTCCGCGGCAAACCCGCCGGATCCCTCCCGCATTCTTCGATGTACCCGTTTTTACAGCGAAGAGAGCGAATTCTGCAAGGGAATTCTTGCGGACTGCTTTTTTGACTGCTATACCAAAGAGGGTGCAAAGGTGCGCATCGACACCACCTGCCTGCGTTACCTGAGTGCCGAGCATCAGCCGCTCCTTCTGCGGGACCGGTTGCTTGTGACCTATACCAACGGTGCCACCGGCGTTTATTACAACAAAGATACGGTTTTTACCGTCGGATGTCTCGACGGCAGCTACCGGAAAATTGCACTGAACCGTATCAACCACATCGTATTCTGAGGTTTGATTCCCCGAAAAAGACAATTTTTGATAATCATGGAAAGAGTAAAGAGTTATGTGCCGGAAATTACTTTCCGGCAAGGAAAAAACGAGCCGCACGGCAGAGCTTTTTTTGATGATCTTCTCATTCTTGACACCGCCGATTCCTACCGTGTACTGGCTGCCCGCGGTGTCCGGATCACACGCGGAAAACCGCTGACGGAAATCTACCGCCTGAGCATTCCGTCAAAACGTTTAATGAAAAAGCCGTTTCTCCCGACGGACGCTTATCGCGTCGTCGCATGCGGTTCCGGTGCGTCTCTGCTTTTGTTTCCCCAATTGCTGCCTGCCGCCGGGCTTCTTGTCGCGGTGCGGATTCCGCTCCCTCCCGTGAGGCTGGCAGAATCCATCTCGCTGATGCAGGAAACCGAGCTGCTTTCTCCGTTTTCGTCCCGCCGTGACCGCCTGCGCACCACGGTTCCCGCGAAACTGGAAGAACTGTTCTACTATATAAACCGGATCTTTTTCTCCGAAGAACAGGTCAGCCTGTACACGCTTTTGCAGCTGGTCGCCAATTTTACCGGTTGCCGGCTCGGAACGGCTTCGTCTGTCCCCATGCTGCCGCTGAATTTTTCGGATATCGAATGGAAGCGGTTGACCGCATTCCTGCTTTGCGCGTTTCTTACCATCCGCCGCCGCACCGGCACCATGGCGGCGATGGGGTGCGATTCGGATTCCCGGCAGGACATTCCCCCGTCAGAAAAAGCCGTTTCCGTCCTCTTGCGCCTGCAGCAAGACTCCCTATGCCGTTTCCCGTGGACCGCTGCCGCCCCGGATGCTCCGGAAGTCTCAGGAGAAACAACCGCAGACGAAAAAGAGTGCCCCGTCATTGCCATGCAGGAAAATGACGCCGGAGAACCGACCGCGCCGGACACCGAATTTTCGGAAGAACTGCAACCGCTTCCGTCGAAAGCATCGGAACAGAAGCCTTCCGGAACAGACAGCGCTGTCCGGGAGCCGATCGAAGAAGAGCCGATCGAAAAAGAACCGCCGGAAGACATCCGTTACTTTGCAGATCATCCCGCGTTCCGCTCGTATTCTGTCACCGAAGCGCCGGACGGAGCGCTGGTTTTTGACATGACACTGAAGCCGGATCCCCGTCTTTCCTCCGATGTTGCCGTTGTCCCCGAAAGGCTGCACCTGTATCTGTTGCTGGAACCGGAAGATCCGTTGCTCGACCCAAAAAATATCACTCTCTTCTGAGCACTCCCCGGCTCTGTGTTCCCGTCTTCCGCCGGGCGAAAAAAGCCATTTGCCATTATGCCTCCGGCTTCCACCGGGCAAGGAAATCCCCTTTGATCATTCCGTTCCGGCTTTTGCCGGACGAAAAAATTCTTGATTCCCGGTAGGAAACAGGCGTTGCCCGCGCAGGGTCTGCCCGCCCGCTCCTAAGAAATTCGCACAACCTTCCCGCGGCATTTACCCCACCGGAAACGGGTACCCATTTACAACGCGGTGAATCGAACAATCGGATGCGTTGTTTGTCCCTCTACCCAATGTACCGCAACCCCTTCGCGAACGGGCGGGCAGACCCCGCCCCTACCGGGTTGGTTAAACCGGAACGTTCGTGCACCGCCGGAAAATTGTTTTTCATTGCAATATTTTTCCGGCTTCTACCGGACGAAAAATTCCGTTTACACATTCCGCTCCCGGCTCCTACCGGGCGAAAAAATCCCGTTTTTCATTCTGTTTCCGGCTCCTACCGGGCGAAAAATCCTATTTGTCATTCCGCTCCCGGCTTCTGCCGGGCGAAAAAATACCATCTCTCTCGTAGGGGCGGGGTCTACCCGCCCGCTCCTAAGAAATTCGCACAATTATCCCGGCGGGAAACACACTTTGAACATTTGTTATCCCGCTCCCGGCGTTCAAAGCAGCCGGTAAAACCACCCCGACGACCGAACGCCGATGCAGCCTGTCCTGCACACAACATCAAAAACAACAATGAAGGAGACAAATTTCCCCATGAGTCAGATCAAGGATCTTTCGCTTGCCCCCTCCGGCGCAGATAAAATCGACTGGGTTGCCTCTTATATGCCCATCCTGAACGCCATCCGGCGGGATTTTGAAAAAAGCCTTCCCTTCCGTGGAAAAAAGATTGCCATGTCCATTCATCTGGAAGCAAAGACCGCCTACCTTGCAAAGGTGCTCCGCGCCGGCGGTGCGGAGGTCTTTGTAACCGGTTGCAACCCGCTGTCCACGCAGGACGATGTTGCCGCGGCTTTGGCGAGAGACGGCTTTGCGGTCTTTGCCCGGCACGGCGCTTCCGAGGAAGAGTACCGTGAGCATCTGACCCGGACACTGGAAGCAAAACCGGATCTGCTGATCGACGACGGTGGAGATCTGATCTCCCTGCTCCACGGTGAATGCCGGGCATACGGGGCTCATCTGATCGGCGGATGCGAGGAAACCACCACCGGAATTCACCGTCTCCGCGCCCGTGAAGCGGCAGGACTTCTCGATTATACCATGATCGACGTCAACGATGCGGACTGCAAGCACCTGTTTGACAACCGCTACGGTACAGGTCAGTCTACACTGGACGGCATCATGAACGCAACCAATCTGATCATCGCAGGTAAAACCATGGTCATCGCAGGCTATGGCTGGTGCGGAAAAGGGCTTGCCATGCGAGCCAAGGGCATGGGTGCCGTGGTCGTGGTGACCGAGATCGACCCGATCAAGGCAATTGAGGCGGTCATGGACGGCTTTACGGTTCTCCCGATGGAAGAAGCCGCAAAGATCGGCGATATTTTTGTAACGCTTACGGGATGCGCCGACGTACTGACCAAAAAGCACTTTCCCCTGATGAAGGACGGCGTTCTACTCGCCAACAGCGGGCACTTCGACGTGGAAATCAACAAGGAAGACTTGCAGGCGCTTTCCGTGGAAATCCGCGACCGGAAGCCAAATATCCGCGGCTACCGCATGGAGGACGGGCGGACGCTGAACCTGTTGGCAGAAGGGCGACTGGTCAATCTCGCCGCAGGCAACGGACACCCGGCGGAAATCATGGACATGTCCTTCGGCATTCAGGCAAAAAGTCTGGAATACCTCGCCAAGCACGGCGCGACTCTTGAAAAAAAGGTTTATGCCGTTCCGACGGAAATTGACCATAAGGTAGCGGAAATCAAGCTTCACTCGCTCGGTATCACCATCGACCGCCTGACCGACGAACAAAAAGCCTACCTTGCCAAAATCGACTGATTCCGAATTGACGGATTTTCCGATGCAAAAGGAGCTTTGCGCAAGATGCTCCGACAATTTGCAGCCCCGTGCAACAGCAATTTTTGTCTCGTTTCGCCTTTCTGCCAACTTGGCATTTCTTCCGAAAAGGAGTTGTTTTCATTGAACCAGAAAACCCGAACCGTTCCGCAGACATCCGTATCCGATGCTCCCGACTGTATGACGCAAGTCGCTGTCATCGGTGCCGGGCACGCGGGAATTGAAGCGGCACTCGCTTCCGCACGCATGGGCATTGATACCGTTCTCTTCACCATGTCCTTTGAATCCATCGCAAATATGCCCTGCAATCCTTCCATCGGAGGAACCGCAAAAGGTCACCTGGTGTTCGAAATCGACGCACTCGGAGGAGAAATGGGACGCGCTGCCGACGAGGTAACATTGCAGTCCCGTACCCTGAATACCGGGAAGGGTGCCGCAGTACAAAGCAAAAGAATACAGGCGGACCGAAAAAAATATCAGGCGCTTATGAAGCGTACGCTGGAACGCACGGAGCATCTGCGATTGGTTCAATCCGAAATCGTTGAAATCGGAACGGAGGAGTCTCCTGTTGAACCAGCCTCCGGAAAAACAGCAAAATTTGTCCGGTCTGTTACCACCAGGCTCGGAGAGGTCTGGCACTGCAGCTGCGTAGTCATTGCCACCGGAACCTACCTTGACAGCACCGTTTTCGTGGGGGATATCAGTTACGGAGCAGGGCCGGACGGTTTCCTCCCCGCCAAGGGGCTTTCCGCTTCCCTGTCTGAGCAAGGCATCCGGTTGCGCCGTTTCAAAACCGGAACCCCTGCAAGGGTCAAGCGGGAAAGCATTGACTTTTCCGATCTGGAAGTTCAACCCGGTGAGAAACAGATTACCCCGTATTGTTCAGAACATTCCGAAGAAATGTTCACAAATTTGAAACAAATTCCGTGCCATATTGTTTACACCAATTCCGAAACCCACCGAATTATTCTGCAAAATATTCATCGCAGCGCCATGTATTCCGGGAAAATTCATGGCACCGGACCGCGCTATTGCCCTTCCATTGAAGATAAGCTGGTGCGCTTCGCCGACAAGGAACGGCATCAGCTCTTCGTAGAGCCGTTGGGGGAAGACACCGAAGAAATGTATCTTCAGGGCTTCTCCACTTCCCTTCCGACCGATGTGCAAACCGAAATGCTGCATTCCCTCCCCGGTTTTTCCCATGCGCAGATTATGCGCTATGCCTATGCCATTGAATATGACTGTGCCGATCCGACACAAATGGATGCCACCCTGGAATTCAAAGAGGTGCGCGGCATTTTCGGCGCCGGACAGTTCAACGGAACCTCCGGTTATGAAGAAGCGGCGGCGCAGGGACTTCTGGCAGGCATCAACGCCGCCCGCCGGGTACAGGGAAAGCCCGGCATCGTTCTTCCCAGATCCGGCAGCTATATCGGAACTCTGATCGATGATCTCGTCACGAAAGGCACCAATGAGCCATATCGCATGATGACCTCCCGCTCCGAATACCGTCTGCTTCTGCGCCAGGACAACGCGGATTTGCGCCTGACGCCGATCGGTTACGAAGCGGGCTTGATCCCGGAAGAGCGCTATCAGAAATTCCTTGCAAAGAAACAGCAGGAAGAAGAGGAAAAATCCCGTTTGGAGCGCACCTTTGTTTCGCCGGAAGCCGCCAATTCCTTTCTGGAAGCAAAAGGGGAAACGCCGTTGCGCTCCGGCGCTTCTCTTGCCGATCTCTTGCGCCGCCCGGCACTTTCTTATGACACACTTGCGCCTCTGGATCCTTCCCGTCCCTCGCTTCCCGGCCGGGTTCGGCAAACCGTCGAAACCGATATCAAATACGCCGGATACGCCGGAAAACAGCTTTCCGAGATCCGGCATCAGCAAAAGCTGGAGGAACGTCCTCTTCCGGAAGGAATTGACTATTCTTCCGTGCGCGGACTGCGGATCGAAGCCGCACAAAAGCTGGAAAAGATCCGTCCCCGCACCATCGGACAGGCTTCCAGAATCAGCGGGGTCAACCCCGCCGACATTACGGTTCTCTTGATTTATCTCGGAATGAGGTGACCACATGAAACAGGAAACGCAAAAAGAAACGCCGGAATGTTCTTTTTTCGATTTCGACGCAATCCTTCGCGACACGTTTTCCCAAAACAAAATTGCCGCGCCGACAAAAGCGGAATCGGAGAAGTTCTATCACCTGACAAACCATTTAATCACCGTCAACCGAACCACCAATTTAACAGCCATCCGCACAATTCCGGGCATTGTCGCCAAACATTATGCAGATTCTCTTCTGCTTCTTCCGTATCTTCCTCAGAATGCCCGCATTCTTGACCTTGGCTGTGGCGCCGGATTTCCTTCTATTCCACTTGCCATTATGAGGAGCGATCTCCGTTTTATTGCATTAGACAGCACCGACAAAAAGGTTCGCTTTGTGCAGGAATGCGCCGATTTGCTTTCGCTTTCCAACCTGATCACCTGTTCCGGACGTGCGGAAGACGCAAAGATCCGCACAGAACTCGGCAACTTTGATTTTGTTGTCAGTCGCGCCGTCGCAAGACTGAACATTCTTGCCGAGCTTTCACTTCCTTATCTGAAAATCGACGGAGCACTTCTCGCCATGAAGGGTGCAAAAGCAGAGGAGGAAGCAAAAGAAGCTCTTCATGCATCTTCCGTTCTCGGAGGAGCTGCCCCGGCTCTTTTTCCTCACACCCTTTTCGCGGGCGAAGAAGCAGAGGCACGGGCGATCCTGAAAGTCCAAAAGAAAAAAGCCACTCCCGGCATTTATCCGAGAGCATACGCCGCCATTCTCAAGAACCCTCTTTAACCTCCCCTGAAAAACTGCCAAAACAGCACAATGTTTCACGTGAAACATTGTGCTGTTTTGGTTTTACGGATTCGCAATCATTCAAAGCAGGTTTTTCAGCTTTTCTCCTCTCAGAAAAGCGCAGTCGCAAGAAGTAAAAAGCACGGCTAATAACACCCCTGCAGTTTTGACAGTTCTAGGGTAAAAGCATGGGTTTAGTTACGAGCCGTTCGAACCATCCTCCCTCAAAGCGGCATTTGATCCTTTCACGCCTGTCCCCATTAAAAGCCATTCCAACCACTACAAAACCCGTACCATCGGAACTTTCTCAACATCCGCCGATGCCAAACGGCGCCCTGCGAGGGCACCCGTTCACCGCAGTTCCTGCTTCCTCACTTGCAATCAATTTTTCTCTCCCGACACACACCCGTCATTTGCACTTCATCGGCGTGCCTCTTCGCCCGCTTGTTGCTTTTTTTCGGCAAGCGGAAGGCAACAATTTCTATTGCACGCGCTCCAAGCACAGCGCTGCCCGGAAGATGTTTCACGTGAAACGTTTCATTCGCCGCCCGGAACCATCGCAGTAAAAAGGATCGGTAGGAGAGGAAGCCGGCAAGAAAAAAGCTTGAAGCGGTGCCTCAAAAAAGCACGTCTTTACTGTGATCGATTTTATATCGGAATTTTCGCGCTAACCATTTGCGTCCTTTTTGTCAGGCGCTTCCGTCGCTCTCGGTTCGCAGAGCGACGCCCCGTCGTTTTCCTGCCTTGCCGAAAAGCTGCTCCCGTCGGCTTCCCACTGCGATTCTTTTCGTGAGATTGTCATGGCAGAGGAACGTTCATCGGCATTCCGGCGCCCGTCGGTGTCCAATTTCGAGGGCGTTTCAGCAGGCAAACAAATACGCGAAGGCAAATTTTTATTCAAAGACCCACATCCGGTGTCTGCTTTCTCCGGTACATCAAAGTGCGCCGAGAATGTTTCACGTGAAACATTGCTTCTTCCGTTTCCAAGCGCAAAGCCGATGTTTTATTTTTTACAGGAAGGAAACAATTTTCTTCGGCACAGACATTGCAATAAGAGAAAGAGTGTGCTATAATATAGGTAGCTTTCGTTTCTGCTGTCCTTGTACAAATACGGCGGCGGATCCTATTATTGTTTCGCAAAAAATTCATCGGAAAGGAATGAAACTATGGGAAAAATCATTTCGTTTGCAAACCAAAAAGGCGGTGTCGGAAAAACCACCTCTGCCATCAATATTGCCGCCGCACTTGGCGTTTTGGGCTATCGTGTCCTTCTGATTGATCTTGACCCGCAGGGAAATGCAACCAGCGGCGTCGGAATTATGAAAAAAAACCTGACAAAAACCTCTTTTGATCTCCTGACGGCCGAATCCTCCGCGGACGAAGTCACAATCAAGACGCGCTTCGAAAATCTTTCGGTCATTCCCGCGCAGATTACACTTGCAAAAGCAGAATTTGAGCTGATGGATATCGAAAGCAGCGAATATACCATGAAAAACAAACTTGCCGCAGTCAAGGATCATTATGATTACATCATCATCGACTGCCCGCCTTCTCTTGGACTTTTGACAGTCAACGCCATGACCGCAAGCGACGGGCTGGTGATTCCGATGCAATGCGAATTTTTCGCCTTGGAAGGGCTTTCCCAACTGATGCGCACCTTTACCCGCATCAAAACGCACTATAATCCGGAACTAAATGTCACCGGAATTCTGATTACCATGCACAACAATCGTCTTGTGCTTTCCATGCAGGTGCTCAACGAGCTTCGGAAGCATTACTCGGACAAGCTTTTCGAAACCACCATCTCCAGAAATGTCAAGGTCTCGGAAGCACCCGGTTTCGGCGCCCCCGTTTATTACCACGACAAGCGCTCCAAAGGAGCTACGGAATATATGAACGTCGCCAAAGAGCTGGCAGAACGCATCTGAGGAGGGTAAGTTATGGCAAAATCAAGGAGCGGACTCGGAAGAGACTTCTATTCTCTTTTGGACGACAACATCCTCGGCGGCGACAAAGGCAGCGCGGCGGTCAATCTGCGGATTTCAGACATTGAACCGCGCAGCGACCAACCGAGAAAGACCTTTTCACACGAATCCTTAGAGCAGCTTGCCGATTCCATCGGGAAATTCGGTGTTTTACAGCCGATTATCGTACGGGAAAGCGACGCTTTGCCCGGCACTTACGAAATCATTGCCGGAGAGCGCCGCTGGAGAGCCGCAAAAATGGCGGGACTCAGCGAAATTCCTGCGGTAATTCTTGTCGGAGACGACCTCAAAGCCGCACAGGTCGCCGTAATCGAAAACGTCCAGCGGGAGGATTTGAATCCCGTAGAAGAAGCGCTTGCATATGACGCACTGATTGAGCGCTTCGGACTGACACAGGACCAGGTGGCGAAACAGGTCGGAAAAAGCCGTTCTGCGGTGACAAACAACCTCCGGCTTCTGGATCTGCCGGAGGAGGTTCTGGAACTTTTACGTAGCGGAGATCTCTCGGCAGGGCACGCCAGGGCGCTTCTCGGTCTGAACCACAAGGAGCAGATGTCGCCATTGGCGCAGAAAGCCGTGGAAAAGGGACTTTCCGTGCGCGATGTAGAGCGCACCGTACGCCTGATGAACTACGAACCGGAAGAAGCAGAGGATGAGGAGCGCGCGGAGCTGACACAGAGAAAGGCATATATGCGGGATCTGGAGCACCGCGCCGTCTCAACGCTCGGCCGCCGCGTCCGGATTCTGAAGACCAACAAGAAAAAGGTGGTAGAGCTAACTTACAGCGACGACGACGACCTTGCAGAACTTCTGAAAACGATCTGCGGATCGGATTTCTTCTCCGAGAACGAATAAACCGTGTTCGGATGGGAATATTTCTATCATTATTATATTAAAACAGGAGAATCTATTATGCTGGACATCAAATATATCAAGGAACAACCGGACGAGGTTATCGCACGTCTTGCCAAAAAAGGAAAGGACGCAAAGGAAGACATCGCAGCCATTCTGCGCCTGGATGCAGAGCGCCGGAGTATCATCACAGAGGTTGAGCAGCTCAAAGCGGAGCAGAACAAGACCAACAAATTGATTCCGCAGTACAAGAAAGAGGGGAAGGACACCTCCACTATCTTCGCGGAAATGAAAGAACTCGGAGCAAAGATCAAGGCAGACGATGACCGGCTCAAGGAAGTGGAGACACAGCTGACCTCCTTTATGCTTGGACTGCCGAACCTTCCCGATCCGGATCTTCTGCCGGGCGGCAAGGAAAACAACCAGCCCCTGCGTTACTTCGGAGAACCGCGAAAATTCGACTTCGAGCCGAAAAACCACGTGGATCTGTGCACCGATCTCGGTCTGATCGACTACAAAAGAGGCGCCAAGCTTTCCGGCAACGGATTCTGGGTCTATTCCGGTATCGGCGCCCGTCTGGAATGGGCAATTCTCAACTACTTCATTGATTTTCACCTTGGCAACAATTACCAGCTTATGCTGGTGCCGCACATGCTTGGCTATGAGTGCGGTCTGACTGCCGGTCAGTTCCCCAAATTCAAGGACGAGGTCTATTGGTTGGAAACAGCGGAGGATGAACGCCGCCGCTTCATGCTCCCCACGGCGGAAACCGCACTGGTTTCGCTCCATCGCGACGAAATTCTGACCGAGGCAGACCTTCCCAAAAAATATATCAGTTATACCCCTTGCTTCCGTCGCGAGGCTGGCTCCTACCGTGCAGACGAGCGCGGCATGGTACGCGGTCATCAGTTCAACAAGGTGGAAATGGTACAATACACGCTCCCCGAAAAGAGCGACGAAGCCTTTGAAGAGCTGGTTGCCAACGCGGAAAACCTGGTCAAGGGACTTGGATTCCATTTCCGCACCGTCAAGCTGGCGGCAGAGGACTGCTCCGCCTCCATGGCAAGAACCTACGACATTGAAATCAACATTCCGTCCATGAACGGCTACAAGGAGGTTTCCTCCGTTTCCAACGCCCGTGACTACCAGGCACGCCGCGGCATGATGCGCGTCCGCCGGGAAAACGGAAAAACGGAGTTTCTCCACACGCTCAACGGTTCCGGTCTGGCTACCAGCCGTATTTTCCCGGCTCTGGTAGAGCAAAATCAGAACGCAGACGGAAGTATTACGGTTCCGGAAGTCCTGCGCAAGTATCTCGGCATCGACGTTATTAAGAAATAAGCTCCTCCGGAAAATCCGAAAGGAGGAAACCATGCTGCGTTTTTTCTTCTCCCGACCCGCATTTTTGTCGGTTTGGGATTCCATCTCGGACTGGTACCGGGACTCTCTGATTCATGATCTGCTGTCCTATTTTTCGGAACACTATTTTACGTTGTCTTTTGATCATTACGACAATTTTACCGTATCCGATCACGCGGCTTCCACACTGCAAACCACGATTTTCGCCTTTTTCCTCGGGTTTGTCATCGCCTGCGGGGCGGTGGCACACTCCCGGACAAAGCAGGGAAGGTTTATCAGCAAACTGATCCGAAACGGTTGTCTTTCCCCGGAAAAAGCAATGACGCTCTCCGAACTCGGAGAATTCCGGAACACACAGGTGCGCCGGGAGCTGTCCCGCGGCGTGAATCTGCGCAAGCTGGTTCGCTGTCCGGAGGAAGAAGCATATGTTTCGTCACAAAACGAATCAAATAATCAGGTACCTGATAATTTACCGGAACAAAATTCCTCCGAAAATCGCAGGCGGAAGCCAAAAGAGCCGCCTCGCTACCCGATGGATTTCACCAAAGACCGTTTTTATATTCCGGAAGAGCTGAAGCATCGCGCAGAGGTGCGGTACGAAATACGGGGGAACACCTGGCTGTTCTTCCTGGGCGCGGTTGTTCTTGCCGTTGCGGTCATGCTTCTGTTTTATCGGTTTCTGCCGGATCTCTTCCGGTTTGCAGACAACCTCATTTCATGGGCATCGCCGAAAGCGTGAATCTTCAACGGGGTACGGCCGGAAAGTTTCCGAAGCGGAGCGGTTCCGGAAGAGACTGTTTCCGACCATACCTTATCCCGGATCTTATCTTTTCCCGTTCCGGCGATATGCCGGGAAGTATTGCAACGACCGGGCGGCGATTCCCTCGCCGTTGCAACTGTTTTATGCGGATCATTTTGCAGGCATATGAGCGGAAAAGCGCGCCGAGCCGCGCATGCCTGAACATGATTCTGATGCACCATAAAAGGGAATCGCGCCCATTCGGGACAGAGCGGACAGGGAGCAAAACAACCTTTTTTGAATCCGCGTCCCGCCCGTTTGTTCCTGTTTCCCTTCGGCTTCGAAGCCGGAACCGGCAGGTAAAAAAGCGCGCAGCGCGAACAATCCGGAGGAATTATGTTTTTTCATCAGACAGACAACTCCATCGGAGATGATATTTACAACGGGATCTTTTACCGGAATGCTTCCTGGGGGTTGCATCTTCACCGGGGATTTGAGCTGATTCTCGTTCTGTCGGGAGAGCTGCAGGCCACGGTAGATCGCACCTCCTATTGTCTGCGTGCCGGAGAGGCGGTTCTGATTCTGCCGTACCAGCTCCACGAAATCCGTTCCCACCCGGACGCGCACTTCTTTATTGCCGTTTTTTCGGGGGCGATGATCTCCTCCTTTTCCTCTGCCATCTCCGGACTGCTTCCGCCGGAAAACCGGTTTACGATGTCCGAGGAAAGCCGGCTGTATCTTTTGCGCTATCTCTCCGTGGGAACCGGTCTTACACCGGACGAACCCGGATCGTATGCGATGCCCGCATGCGGCGAAAAAAAACGCGTAGCAGGAGAGGAGTCGGAAGAGGAGTGCAGTGTTACCGCAGCACGACCGGAACGAAACCGGCTGAAATCCTGTCTCTACGCGGTTGCGGCGGAATTTGAGGAAGCGTACCCTTTGCAGACCTGGCAGAAAAAGACGCAGAATGACGCGCTGATTTTTCAGATTCTGAACTACATCGAAACGCATTACGCGGAGGACATTACGCTTTCCTCCGCGGCAACGGCGTTGTGTTATGAGTATCACTATCTGTCCCGGATGTTCCATGAAACACTGCAGATTCACTTCCGGACGCTGGTAAACCAATACCGTTGCGAGCACGCAAAGGAGCTGATTCTCTCCACAGACGAGCCGCTCTCCGTAATCCTCGAAAAATGCGGATTTCAAAGTGTCCGTTCATTCAACCGGATTTTTCTTGAAATCGTCGGCTGTGCCCCATCCAGGCTGCGCGCAGGGAAGCAGCCAAAGCCTACGCAGGTGGTACCCGTGTCGAGTTAAAGACGATGCTGGCAAAGCTTTCTCCGCGTACAAGTGAATTTGCAGGGTGGTATTTATATACCGATAAGGCAAAGATTGCTGACGGCAATATTCGTTTCTTAAACAATCCTATTCAGCCGTCACCGGCAGCCGAGTATGTTTTCGATAATTCCGAACGTTTGCAGGAAATTAAACTTGAAAGGAAAGGCAATGATTAAAGGCATTTTTTACAACAACATAAACCGATGCGATGGATTGGCCGACGATTATTCGGCAATGATGAGTTTTCTTAAAGAAAACGGAATAAGCGGCATACAATTTGATTACTCGGATATTGAAAACTTACCTAATGGGTTGTCTGCCGCCCTTGATGAATACGGTATAAGCACGCTTTGTATTCATATTGTATGTCATCTTATGGCTAAAGCCGACGCGGTGTTTTCCGCTGCGCTGGAATTGTGTGGTAAAGCTATTGAGAGAGCCGAACAGCTTCACTGCAAAAGAGTAATGATTGTTCCGGCATACACAGATGATGTGAACGGACCCGACGATAAAGAACGCGCGGCTGTCCGTATGGCAGAGGGACTGCGATATCTTGCTCGCAGGGCAGAGCAAAGCGGAATTGAAATATTTATTGAAAATATTTCATCAACACTTCTGCCGTTTTCAACGCCGGAAGAAATTTTAAGGTTGCTAAACGAGGCGCACGGAGTCCACTTTAACTTTGATACGGCTAATTTTGTGTGCGTGGAATGTGATACGAAAGAGGCCTATAACAGGCTGAGAAATTTTACTGAGATGGTGCATGTTAAGGATTTCGGTTATGTTGAAAAAGGCGGATTTTTATGTGATAACGGAAAACGCCTTTACGGTGTTCCTTACGGAACTGGATTGGCTAAGCTGAATGAAGTAATGCCGATGATTTTTGCGGAACATCCGGACATACCTTATATAATCGAGGCACATTCCAAGGTGAATGAACAGGATATCAAAGATATATGCAATTATTTGAATGATAAGGAGAAAACAATATGAAAATAGGAACTATGGTAAGCTTTGATACGGTTGACGGAATAAGAGAGCGGTTTGAAAAACTCGGAGAATATGGGTTTGATAATTGCCAGCTTTGCTCTTGGAATCCGGATATATGGACAAAGGAAAATGCAGAAATAATCAATAACTGCACCAAAGAGTTGGGTATTACGATTTCAGCATTCTGGTGCGGCTGGCAAGGCCCTTGCATTTGGGATTTTTATGACGGTCAGATAACACTTGGACTTGTGCCACCTGACTACCGCGTTATGCGAATTCAGAATCTGTGTAAGGGAGCGGATTTTGCAAAGCTACTCGGAGTTACCGATGTTGTGACTCATATGGGATTTATTCCAGAAAATCCAAACGATCCAAACTTTAATACATTTTGCGTTGCTGTAAGAACGGTAGCAAGGTATTTGAAAAAGAACGGTCAGTATTTGTTGTTTGAGGCGGGTCAGGAAACTCCTGTTACAATGCTCAGGTGTTTTGAAAAAATCGGTACCGATAATTTGGGTGTTAATTTGGATACGGCGAATGTAATTTTGTACGGCAAGGCCAATCCTGTGGACGCGTTGGATGTTTTCGGAAAATATGTAAGAAATCTGCACGCGAAAGACGGGTTTTACCCGACAAACGGCAGCGAGCTCGGTAAAGAAGCAAAAATCGGTGAGGGTAAGGTTGATTTTACAGCCCTTATCAAAAAACTACATGAACTGAACTATGATTCCTATATTACTATAGAGCGCGAAATAAGTGGCGAACAGCAAACAAAGGATATTACAGACGCAAAAATTTATTTAGAAAATATAATATCACAGGTATACGGAGGTTAAAGCTATGTTGAAGGTTGGTTTGATAGGTGTCGGCGGAATAAGCGGCGCGCATATTCCTGCATGAGACGCAATGAAAGATGCAGAGCTTGTGGCACTTTGTGACATAAGACCAGAGCAGATGGAAAAATATCCGGATAAACGCCATTATTCTGCACTTGAAGAAATGCTTGAAAAAGAGAAATTGGATATTTTTGATATTTGTTTACCGACATTTTTGCATGTTGAGTATTCAATAAAAGCACTTGAAAAAGGCGTTAATATCTTCTAAAAAATCAGAATGATATTGCGGATTTTGAAAATTAGAAGAACATTCATATCCAAAAATGCCGTATTATGAATTTATACAAGTCGATCAAAAACATAAAAAAGCTTACAGTGATTTTACGGATAATGAGGATTTTACGGTAAGTGAGCGGCTTTCTTTTCTAAAAAAATACGATGAGTTTTTACAAAAAAATTACGGCGTTCCGAAAACTTCGAAATATGCGATTGATCCGTACTCGGCAGAAAAAATGTGTGAACAGATGGAAAGCTCGGTTGCTTTGCCAGAAATAAATGCCCGCTCCCTGCCGGACTTGAAGGGAACCGGAACCGTGGTTGTTGATATCCCTATCTGATATACCGCGAAATCCGCGCGAACGGGCGGGTCGACCCCGCCCCCACCAAGTTAGATAGAGCCGGAACACTTGCACAACGCCGAAAAACTGTTTTTCCTCCCGGTCGTTTTTCATTTTTGTTTCCGCTTTCCGCCGGACGAAAAAATTCTTCTATCCCGACCGCCAATGCCAACCGATAGGGAACCGGAATGCTTGTACGCATTTTCCCAAACAGACAAGACACTTGCGGGATCGATCGTTTTTTGTTTCATAAGACCAAATCAAATCCGTTTCGCGCACTTTCGGCATAATGCCAAAAAATGTGATGAAAAGCTGACGGATTTTTGAATGTTTGTCTATTGATTATTCAGGAAGAATCCGTTATAATATTGGTATGATCGTTGCTTTTTTCATTTTTGTGGAAAAGGAGGAGTTCACATGCAGCTTTTGGAGCAGAGAATCCGGACAGACGGGAAAGTGTATGCCGGAGATGTCCTGAAGGTGGATAGTTTTCTGAACCATCAGATTGACGTGGACTTTCTGTATCTTCTGGGCGAAGAGTTCCGGAACAGATTTGCGGATTGCGGTGTAAACAAAATTCTGACCATTGAAGCCAGTGGAATCGGGATCGCATGTATTACAGCGCAATTTTTTCATTGTCCGGTGCTGTTTGCGAAAAAAGCAAAAACCTCCAATCTCTCGGACAAGCTGTGGGTATCGAAGGCACACTCCTATACGCACAACACCGACCATAACATATTTGTATCAAAAAGCTATCTGTCCGCAGCGGATAAGGTTCTCATTATTGACGACTTTCTCGCCAACGGAAGTGCGCTGAATGCGCTGATCGACCTCTGCCGGCAGGCGGGGGCTGTAGTGGTCGGTGCCGGAATTGTAATTGAAAAAGCCTATCAGGGCGGAGGCGCCATGATCCGGGAGCAGGGAGTCCGTGTGGAATCTCTGGCGCGGATCGCTTCCATGAGCACAGAGGACGGAATCAGGTTCTGCTGAAAGCAGAGCATCAGGGTTACGCCCTTCTGTTTTTTCCATCGGTTTATGGGGGTGCAAGCCCCATAAATAAATAACACTATTTTAGGAGGAACATATCCATGTTCAAGAAAATCCTTTCTCTGTGTCTCGTTTGCTTTATGCTGGCGGGTCTGTGCGCAGGCTTTGCTTCCTGCGGCAACGACGACGGTGACAAGCTGAGCGAGTCCCCCCTTCCCGAAAAGGATCTGAAGGTTGACTTTACGGTCAAGAAGGATCTGAAGATCGGTTTCATCTTCCTGCACGACGAAAACTCCACCTACGACAAGAACTTCATGGATGCGGCAAAGAAGGTTCAGACTCTTCTTGGCCTTTCCAACGAGCAGGTTCTCTTCAAGTATCCCGTCAACGAGGAAGAGGAGTGCCCCAAGGCAGCAAAGGAGCTTGTTGAGGCCGGATGTGATCTGATTTTTGCGGACTCCTTCGGTCATGAGTCCGGCATGCTGGAGGTTGCAAAGGAGAACCCCAACGTTCAGTTCTGCCATGCAACCGGAACGCAGGCACACACTGCGGGTCTTAAGAACTTCCATAATGCATTTGCTTCCATCTACCAGGGCAGATACCTTGCCGGCGTTGCCGCAGGTCTGAAGCTCAATGAGATGATCGAGAGCGGCAAGATCACCAAGGAGCAGGCTGTCATGGGTTATGTCGGCGCGTTCCCGTACGCGGAAGTGAAGTCCGGCTACACCGCTTTCTATCTTGGCGCAAAGTCCGTCTGCGAGAGCGTTACCATGAAGGTCAACTTCACCAACTCCTGGTTCAGCGTGGACGATGAGCGTCAGAATGCTTTGGCTCTCATCAACGACGGTTGCGTTCTGATCAGCCAGCACGCAGACTCCATGGGTGCTCCTTCTGCCTGCGAGAGCAAGAATGTTCCCAACATCTCCTACAACGGCAGCACCTTTGAAGAGTGCCCCAACTCTTTCATCCTTTCTTCCAGAATCGACTGGGCTCCTTACTTCCTCTATATCATCAAGTGCGTTTCCACCAATACTGAGATCGACACCGACTGGTGCGGCGGTATTGCAGAAGGTTCCGTGGTTCTGACCGGCATCAACGAGAGCGTTGCCGCAAAGGGAACTCTGGACAAGCTGAAGGAAGTTGCCGCAAAGCTGAAGGACGGTTCTCTCAAGGTATTCGACACCTCCAAGTTCACCGTGAAAGGCAAGACCCTGACCGAGTACATGGCTGACGTTGACACCGATGCCGCTTTCACGCCCGACCACAATGTCATTCACGACGGTTATTTCGATGAGTCCGGCAAGGACTTCCGTTCCGCTCCGTACTTCGACATTGACATCGACGGCATCACCATTAAATAATCCCGCATTTGTAAAAAGGCGGAGCAATTGCTCCGCCTTATCTTGCTTTTACTGTCCGAACGCGGGCACAGCCCGCCCTGCTCTTAATATGCAAACTGTGCTGACATTCCCACCGGGAGACACGGCTCCAATGTCCGCTGTCCCCATCGACTTTTGGAAGCGGGCACAGCCCGCCCTGCTCTTAATATGCAAACTGTGCTGACATTCCCACCGGGAGACACGGCTTCAATGTCCGCTGTCCCCCATCGACTTTTGGAAGCGGGCACAGCCCGCCCTGCTCTTAATATGCAAACTGTGCTGACATTCCCACCGGGAGACACGGCTTCAATGTCCGCTGCCCCCATCGACTTTTGGAAGCGGGCACAGCCCGCCGGTTCTTTATGGAAGCTCTTATGGAGGTAGTAACGTGAATAAGCCCGTGGCTCTCGAACTGAAAAACATTACCAAATCCTTCGGCAAGGTCGTCGCAAACAAAAACGTCAGTCTGACCGTCTACAAGGGGGAAATCCTTGCGATTCTCGGCGAAAACGGGAGCGGAAAGACCACCCTGATGAACATGATTGCCGGAATCTATTATCCGGACGCCGGACATATTTTTGTGAATGGGGAAGAAGCGACCATCCACTCTCCGCGGGATGCCTTCCGCTACGGCATCGGGATGGTGCACCAGCACTTCAAGCTGGTGGACGTATTCACGGCAACGGAAAACATCATTCTGGGAATCAACGACGGAAAGAAGTACAACCTCGCCGCCGCCGCGCGCCGCGTTTCGGAAATTTGCCGGCGCTACGGCTTTGTTCTAGATCCCAACAAAAAAGTGCACGAAATGTCCGTGTCCGAAAAACAGACCGTGGAAATCATCAAGGTTCTGTACCGCGGCGCCGACATTCTGATTCTTGACGAGCCGACCGCGGTTCTGACCCCGCAGGAAACGGATCGTCTGTTTGATGTCCTTCGCCGCATGCGCGACGACGGAAAATCCATTATCATCATCACACACAAGTTGCACGAGGTTCTCTCCATCTCGGAGCGGGTCGCCGTTCTGCGCAAGGGAGAACACGTCGCCACGGTGGAAACCAAAAACGCCACCGAAAACTCGCTGACCGAAATGATGGTCGGCAAAAAGATATCTTTGAACATCGGACGCCCCGAACCGCACAACTGCACGGATCGGCTTCGCGTCTCTCATATCAGCATGACAAACGGGGAAGGGATCAAGGTGCTCGACGACGTTTCCTTCACCGCCCGTTCCGGAGAAATTCTCGGTATCGCAGGTATCGCGGGAAGCGGACAGCGGGAACTGCTGGAATCCATTGCGGGACTGGAGCATCTGTCCTCCGGAGAAATCCTGTATAACAACCCCAAGACCGGAAAAGAAGAAAATCTGCGCGACAAAACGCCGCTCCAGATCCGAGATCTCGGTGTCCGGCTTTCCTTCGTTCCGGAGGATCGCCTCGGCATGGGACTGGTCGGGAACATGGGCATCACCGACAACATGATGCTCCGTAGCTATTCCAAGGGAAACAGCTTCTTTGTAGACCGCAAAAAGCCGAAAGCACTGGCAGACAGCATCATTGAGGAACTGGAAGTTGTGACCCCCGGCACCAACGTTCCGGTGCGCCGCCTGTCCGGCGGAAACGTACAAAAGGTTCTGGTAGGAAGAGAAATTGCCGCGGCGCCGTCCGTTCTGATGGCGGCATACCCGGTAAGAGGTCTTGACATCAACTCCTCCTACACCATCTACCACCTCCTGACTCAGCAGAAGGAATCCGGCGTCGCCGTCATTTTCGTCGGCGAAGATCTGGACGTTCTGGTGGAACTGTGTGACCGAATCATGGTCATCTGCGGCGGCAGAATCACCGGCATCCTTGACGGAAAGAACGCCACCAAGGAAGAAATCGGCGCACTGATGACAAAGGGAACGGCAACCAAAACGACCTCTGCAGCAGAAACGACCTCTGCAGCAGAAACAACCTCTGCAGCAGAAAAAAACTCTGCAGCAGAATCACCTGCCGAAAATACAGAGATTCCCGCCGCAGAGGAACCGACCCAACCGGCTTTTGCGGAGAAAAAGCCACGCCTCACCTTCGGAGGGATCATGAACCGCCTGCTTGGCGGACTCGGAAAGAAAGGAAGCGATTCTCATGAAAACCGTTGAAAAGAAAAAAAGGGAACCGCTGTTCCATGTCGTCAAGCGGGATGCCATTCCGGGCTGGAAGGCAGCGCTGATCCGTGTGATTGCAGTCGTTCTGGCGATCCTGCTCTGCGCACTGATCGTGTTTCTCTTCTCCGGGGTCACCCCCATCCGCTATTTCCGCTCCATGCTCAAAGGAAACTTCGGAACGGAAAACCTGATTTTTGCAAATCTGTATTCCGTCTCCATCCTGCTCTGCGTCGCGGTCGCTTTGACGCCCGCGTTCCGGATGCACTTCTGGAACATCGGCGGAGAGGGGCAGGTTCTGGTCGGCGCCCTTGCCGCAACGGCTTGTATGTTCTATCTCGGAGGAAAGATCCCGCAGGGGCTTTTGTGGGTTCTGATGACCGTGGCAAGCATCGGAGCGGGCGCACTCTGGGCGTTCGTCCCGGCGTTCTTCAAGGCACAGTGGAACACCAATGAAACGCTGTTCACGCTGATGATGAACTACATCGCCATTCAGCTGGTTGCGTTTTTCATCGACGTGTGGGTCAAAAACGGCTCCGGAACGCTCAAACCGATGCACGAGTACGGTTTCCCGACCGTTTATAACGAGTACGTGCTGAACTGCCTTGTGGTGGTCGCCGTCACAATTCTCATCTACATCTACCTCCGTTACAGCAAGCACGGGTATGAGCTTTCCGTTGTCGGCGAAAGCGAAAACACCGCACGCTATGTCGGCATCAATGTCAAAAAGGTCATCATCCGCACGCTTCTGCTCTCCGGTGCCATCTGCGGTCTCGCAGGTCTGATTATCGCCGGCGGAATGAACCACACCGTCTCCACGGGAAGCGCCGGGGGCAGGGGATTCACGGCAATCATGGTCTCCTGGCTTGCCAAGTTCAATCCGCTTTCCATGGTGCTGACCTCATTCCTGATCGTCTTTCTGGAGGCAGGCTCCATGCAGCTCAAGACCGATTTCCGTCTGGACAACATCTCCGACATCACAACGGCACTGATTCTGTTTTTCATCATTGGCTGTGAGTTCTTCATCAACTACCGGCTCGTCTTTCGCAAAACGGAAAAGGAGGCATAAAGTATGATTTCATTTCTGGTAGAAGCCATCAAATACGGTATGACCTTCCTGCTCGGCTCCACGGGAGAAACCCTGACCGAAAAATCCGGACACCTGAACCTCGGTATTCCCGGCATCATGTCGGTAGGAGCTGCCACCGGGTGCGCGGCAATCTATCTTTGCGGAAAGGGAATGCCGCCCTTTCTGACCGTTCTGATTTCCATTCTCGCGTCTTTTGCGGGCGGAGCGATTCTCGGTCTGATCTACTGCTTCCTGACCGTCACCCTCCGCGCCAACCAGAACGTCACAGGTCTTGTGCTGACCACATTTGGCGCCGGTATTACCGAATTCATCATCGGAAAAACCGGTTCCTTCGCCTTTGCGGCAAAGTATTTCTCCACCCTGATTCCCGCCGCCTCAAAGCTCGGCTGGTTCGGTGATCTGTTCCTCTCCTACGGAATCATGGTCTATCTTGCCATTGCCATTGCGCTTGTCGTCTCCTTCGTCCTGGGTAAGACCCGCGTAGGACTCCAGCTCCGCGCCGTCGGAGAAAATCCCGCAACGGCAGACGCCGCCGGCATCAATATCTCCCTCTACCGTTATACGGCAACCTTCATCGGCTCCGGCATCGCCGGGCTTGGAGGACTCTGCTACATCATGGACAACCTCTACGGCTGCTGGGAGTACGCAATCGAAGCCATCGGATGGCTTGCCATCGCATTGGTCATTTTCACGGTCTGGAAGCCTCACATCGGTATTTTCGGCTCCATCGTGTTCGGAATTCTCTACAACGTCAGTTCCTACATCCCCGGCATCTCCTTCGCACAGAAGGACATTCTCAAAATGCTCCCGTACGTCGTTACGGTCATCGTTCTCATCATCACCAGCATCCGCAACAAGCGGGAAAACCAGCCTCCGAAAGCACTGGGGCTTTCCTACTTCCGCGAGGATCGCTGATATCCTTTCAAAAAAAAAACCAAACGACAGGCACTCCATGCAGGGGTGCCTGCCGTTTTGTCTCCTCCACGATAAAAAATTCTTTTCCTCTTTGGCTTCGGAATGATAAAAGATTTTTTCCTCTTCCCGCGCCTGCCGGAAACGGGTGCCCATTTACAACGCGGTAAATCGGACAATCGGATGCGTTCGCTGGTGCCCCTGTCCGCTGTACCGCAAAATTCGCACAAACGGGCGGGCAGACCCTGCGCAGGCTTTGCCTGCATCCTACCAATTGAAAGGGAACCGGAACGCTTGCGCAACGCCGGAAAATTTGTTTTACATTGCGGTCATTTTCATTTTCTTATCGGCTTCTGCTGGGCGAAAAAATCCTATTTGTCATTACGCATCCGGCTTCCGCCGGACGAAAAAATACCATCTCCCTCGTAGGAAACGGGCGTTGCCCGCGCAGGGTCCACCCGTCCACCTCTAAGGAACCCGCACAACCATCCCGGCAGCTTCCCCGTCCGCCGCCACGATTCCGGTTGCATCAGAATCAGAAAAAAATCAAATCAGGTTCAAGTGGTTTACACAAAAAGAGTGTAGCATAGGATATCATAGGATATAAAGAATGGGATTTTACGCCTGCATCCGACTGAAAAACGCCGGAAGAACAGCTTCCCGGTTTCAAAAGCGTAATTTCAACACCCCAAAACACAAAAAATAAAACCTCAAGCCAACAAAATTCTAAAAATTCCGCGGAAAGGAGATCTCATTTTATGAAAAACTCTTACAGAACAGAATTGCGGCGTATGCGGCGTTCCTTTTTTTATTTGATTCCGGCAACACTTTTTCTGATTTTTTCCGGAATTTTCATCATTCTGTTTCAGCTGAAAACGGGATACGGAGACCTGTTGTATTCGCTGGAAGGATTTTCTTTTCTGATTCCCCTGTTCCTCGGTCTCTGGCTGACCCTCAGCGCGGCGGATATGTCCGAAAAAAGGTGCTCGCCTGCCCCCCGGAAAAATGAACGATGCACCTCCTCGGAAAAAGCGGGGCACCCGGCATCCCGTGAATCTTTCACCCGCTCTATTCTCGGTACTTACTTTGCAGACCTGACGCTCTTTCTCGTCCCCATGCTGTTTTTGTGCACCTTTCCGCTGTTCCTGTCTCTTTTCGGCACACTCTCTCTGTCTTCCGCTTATGTTTCTCTGTTCGGTCTGCTTCTTTACGGCGCGTTTCTGATTTCCGTTTTCCTCTTTTCTTTTTCTTTTTTCTCCGGTCGCGTCTCCGTTTTCGTCTGTGGGGGAGTTCTTACGCTCGCGTCGCTTCTGTGGCGCGTCTGCGCCTCTGTAAGACTCTTTCCCGCCGCATCCTATCTTGGATACCTATTCGGAACAGAAGGCTTTCTGCACGGTCGTTTCAGCCTCTCCGGCACCTTCTTCTTTGTGAGCGGAGCTGCGCTGTTTCTGCTCCTCGCCGTGCTTCTTCACCAACCGATCCGCCATCCTTCGATGCGCGGAATCGGCACCGTTGCCGGCGCAATCGTTTTTCTTCTGCTCAATGCCGCCTTCCTGCTGCTTCCGGATCGGATTCTGCACCCGGACGTAACCGGAAAGGATACGTTTTCTCTTTCGGAATCCACCGAAACGCTTTTGAAAAAGCTTGACACCGACGTGACACTATCTTATGTCTGTACGCGCGGCATCCGGGACGCAGACGCAGATCTTTACACTTTTTTTTCGCGCTTTGCGGAGCAGAATCCGCACATCCGTCTCCGACTGATCCTGCCGGAAGAAATTCCCGAGGATATTTCTTCCGCCACGACGGTGGAAAACCAGAGCCTGATCGTTTCCTCCGGCAACCGCTACCGGATTCTGCCTCCCTCCTCCCTGTACCACTATTATAATTCGGTACTGAAAGCGGATCTTTCGTCCGATCTCTACCTCTCCTTTCTCTCCGCCTTCTTTTCCTATGCGGAGAGCGGTTCGGCGGAAGGACTGAACCCCGCACTGGTTTCCTGCGGCAGAACACTGTACGAATCCGCCGCCTGCACGAAAGCTTATTTTGACGGAGATTCCGCACTTTCCAACGCCATCCTCTATGTAACCTCCACTCTCTCCACCGCCTGTTATCTGAAAAACGAAACCTTTGAAGTCCCGGATGACGCATTTTTGCAATCGGTCGCCTCCGCCGGATTTGACCTGATTCCAATCTCCTCCCTTGCCGAAATACCCGCCGATTGCAGCCTGCTGATCCTGCATGCCCCAAAGGAGGACCCGGACAAGGACGAAACCGTTTTGCTGAAAAAATATCTTTCCTCCGGCGGGAATCTCTTTCTTACCACATCCCACCTGACCGAAAAGGCAGACTTTCCGAATCTGTCAGAGGTGCTGGAAAACTACGGAATGGGGTTGGAAAACGATACCTTTCTCATCTGCGAAAAGGATGCCTCCTATCTTCCCGCAGAAGAGCAGGAAAGCGGATATCTGTTTTTTGCACACGTCTCATCCGGCATATACACCGGAGATTTTGACGGACGCTTCTTTGTTTCCGCCGCCTCTCCCATCCGGCTTCTTCCCGACACTTTAGCAACCGTCACACCGTGGATTTACAGTTCGGAAAAGGCGAACCGTCAAAAAGAGGACGGAACAACGGAAGAAACAGCAGAGACACTGGTCTGCGGTGCAATTGCAAAAAAAGAAGACTCCACGCTCATCTGGCTCTCCTCCGAGGATTCCGTCAGCGAGGTAGCGGATTTTCTTTCGGAACAGTCCAATTATCACCTGTTGAAAAACGGACTTTCCGCGCTTGCCGAAACCGATTACAGAGAAATCAGGACGGAAGGAAAACAGATTTTCTCCGCCTCCCTGACCGTCACGGACGGAGCCTGCGCGCTGTTTTCTCTCCTGTTTCTTTTCCTTCCTGTCCTTCTGCTTGCTCTTTCCGCGGTTCTTTTCCGCTCCGACCGTACTTAATGCTTTACGGGAATGATTGTACAGACTTTTCAGAAACGAGCGGGCATTCCCCCGCCGGATTTGTTTTTGTAATACGAAAAACCGCTCCTTAAAAGACGCACATTGGTGCCCCTGCCAGATGTACCGCAAAACCTCCGCAAACGGGCGGGCAGACCCTGCGCAGGCTTTGCCTGCATCCTACCAACTGAGGGGGAACCGGAATGCTTGTGCAACGCCGGGAAACCGTTTTTCATTGCGGTATTTTCGATTCCCGCCGGGTGAAAAAATTCTATTTGACATTACGTTTCCGGCTTCTGCTGAACAAAAAATTTTCTTCTCCCTCGTAGGAAACGGGCGTTGCCCGCGCGGGGTCTACCCGCCCGCTTCTAAGGAACCCGCACAACCATCCCGGCGGCATGTTTCCGGCTTCTGCTGAATAAAAAATTTCCTCTACACACCGTAGGGGCGGGGTCAACCCGCCCGTTCCTAAGAAATTCGCACAACCACCCCGGCAACATCTACCCCGCCGGATTTTATTTTTCTTTGTAATGCGGTAATTGACCAATCGGATGCGTTCCTTGGTGCCCCTGCCCGATGTACCGCAACCCCTTCACGAACGGGCGGGTTGACCCCGCCCCTACGGAATCAGAAAAAACCGGAACGTTTGTGCACCGCCGGAAAAATTGTTTTTTATCCCTGCATTTTTCGTTTTGGTTTGACATTTTTGCGGGAAAGGAATGAAAGCCGAACATGCCCACGGCAATCAGCATAGTTTTTTATGCAAGGGGCATTTACCCCAAAGCCTTCTCCAGTGGGTAGCGAAGCGGCACGAGGGTAATGAATGACAGTCCGGGGGACTGTCAGAACCCGAGTGTGCCCGAGCCGCAGCGAGACAGGGGAACCGCGTCAGCGGCGGATGAGGTGTGAACTGTATCATGGAATTTTTGCTGTTTTGCAAAACGATAACTTTCCACTCCGCTTCCGGCTTCCGCTGAACAAAAAAACTCTTCTATGTCCGCAGGAAACCGGCTTTGCCCGCGCGGGGTCAACCCGCCCGCCTCTATGGAACCTGCACAACCATCCCGTCATCATTCCACCGCCCATTGCAAAAACCGCGGCCATGTTCTCCCCGGAGTTCTGAATTTTTTCCGAATTTCATGGTATCGGTTCTTTTTTTCTTTCCTATAATCAAATTTTTTGTAAATTTTCCTGTTTTCAAAAAAGAAAACTTGCATTTATTATATATTTATGCTATAATATAAATATTATAATATGCTGTTTTTCCGAAAGGAGTCTCCGGGATGAAAGATCAGAATTACACAGAGGAAATACAGGAAGTCTGGAATATGGTAAAGGACTCCTTCCGCGAAAAACTTTCGGAAACCTCCATCAACCTTTGGTTCGGGGAAATCTCCATTCTTTCCTTCAGGGAGGAACCGAAGGAAAAGGACGAGGATCCGGATTACGTGGTCAGTATGGGAATCGAATCCGAATTCAAATACCGGATCGTCCGGGACAAATATCTGGAGGACATCCGGAAAGCATTTTGCCGTCTGCTCGGCTTTGATGTCCGGGTGCGGCTTTCGTTCACAGGTTCCTCCTCCGCATCGGACGAGATGCGCAGTCCCGTGATCGGTCTTTCCCAGAAAAAAGAATCGGATCCGGAAACGGAAAACCTGCCGACCTACAATTTCGAGTATACCTTTGAAAATTTCATTGTCGGAAGCACCAACAAGTTTGCACATGCCGCCTGCGTCGCCGTGGCGGAGCATCCGGCAACCAACTATAACCCTCTGTTCATTTACGGCAACAGCGGACTCGGAAAAACGCACCTTCTGTATGCTACCATCAACCGGCTCAAACAAAAAAATCCAAACATCAAAATCATGTATACCAAGGGCGAGGATTTTACCAACCAGATGATTTCCTGCCTTGCCAACAAAACGATGGAGGATTTCCGGAACAAATACCGGAACTGCGATGTGCTCCTGATCGATGATATTCAGTTCATCGCGGGCAAAATTTCCACGCAGGAGGAATTCTTCCACACATTCAACCGTCTGTATGACGAAAAAAAACAAATCATTCTGACCTCCGACCGCCCCCCGCGGGACATCAAAACGCTGGAGGATCGTCTCAAGACCCGCTTTGAGTGGGGACTGCTTGCCGATATCGAACCGCCGGATCTGGAACTTAGAATCGCCATCATCAAAAACAAAGCGGCACAGGTCAACGTCTCCATTCCGGACGATGTGCTGAATTTTCTCGGCGAAAATCTCCGCTCCAACATCCGCCAGATTGAAGGAGCCATTAAAAAGCTCGGCGCCCTGAGCTTTCTTTCCGGAAAAGAAATCACCATGGAGCTGGCACATGAGTGCATTTCCGAACTTCTCGGAGGTGCGGAACCAGTCGGAATTACGGTTGATAAGGTTTTCACCGCCGTATTCAACAAATACGGCATTTCCAAAGAAGATCTGACCGGAAGCAAACGGAACAAAGAGATTGCTTCGGCAAGACACACCACCATCTATCTGATCCGTGAACTGACCGAAATGTCTTTTCCCGGAATCGCAAAGCTGTTTGACCGCGACCATTCCACCATCATCTCTTCCTACAACCTTGTACTGACCAAAATCGCACAGGATCCTTCCTTTGCATTGGAAATAGGAGACCTGAAAAAAGAAATCGCCGGACTTTCCTGAAAAATCCGCACGAACATTCCGTTTTTTTCCCTCGGAAACGGGTGCCCATTTACAACGCGGCGAATCGAACAATCGGGCGGCGCTTGTTGGTGCCTCTACCAGATGTACCTCAAAACCATTTACAAACGGGCGGGTAGACCCCGCCCCTACCGAGTTGATTAAACCGGAACGCTCGTACAACGCCGGAAAAACCGTTTTCATTGCGGTCATTTTCATTTTCTTATCGGCTTTCGCCGGGCTAAAAATCCCATCTACACATTCCGCTCCGGCTCCCGTCAAACGTCGGAATCCCCTCTACCTCGGTAGGAAGCAGGCAAAGCCTGCGCGGGGTCCACCCGCCCGTTTCTAAGAAATACGAACCAACACCCCGGCGGCATTTCCCCCTCCTCCTTTTCCCCTTTCAACAACACTTTTCCGTATTTTCCACAGAGTTTTCAACAAGTGTGGAAAACCATGTGAAAAACCTTCTCTTTTCTTGGGGAGGAGAAACGAAAAACTTTAAAATCTTCTTGTGTAAAAAGAAAAAATCAAGCGGAAAACTTTTTTCCCTGTTCTGTGGAAAAAGCTCCGGAAAAGCCCTTTTCCCTGTGTTCTTCTGCTTTTTCCTTTCTTTTCCCTGTGGAAAGAAAAAAAGGAAAACTTTCGTTTGTGCCCAACCGTGCCAATTTGCACGAAAAATAAAAAAAACACGGAAAAAGGATTTTGTTTTCCTTTTTTTCTCCCTCCTTTTTCCACAGACAAACGCAAAACAGGATTTCAAAAAATCATTGTCTCACAAGGGAATTTTGGTTGTCCACAGTTTCCGCAGGCACTACTGCTACTACGACATTTATATTTCTATCTTTCTGTTTTTTCTGCGCTGCGCGCAAAAACGATAACAGAATAACGGCGGAACATCTTGTGCCGAAAACTCCGGCAGGATGTTTTTCCTGAAATTTTGAATCAGAATCATGTTGGAAAGGAACAAAATCCAATGAAAATTATTTTCAAAAGACAATCCGTCAGCGAGGCGGTCGCTCCTCTGATGTGTGCCGTTTCCGGAAAGTCCACCGTCTCCGCAGTGGAGGGAATTCTGATGGAAGCCCGGGCGGACCAGAGCTGCACCATGACCACCTTCGATCTGGAAAAAGGAATGCGCATCTGCGTTCCGGCAGAGGTTGTGGAGGAAGGAAGCGCCATCATCAACGCACAGAAGTTCGTGCAGACCCTGCGTGTAATGGAAGGGGAGTTCGTGACCCTGACGGTCAACGAAAATATGCAGGCATGCATTTCCTCCGGAAAATCCAATCACAAGATGAACGCAATGGACGCTTCCGAGTATCCCACCATTCCGCGCCTTTCCACGGAGGACGGCTTTGTCATCGGTCAGTCGGTACTGAAACGGATGCTGAACAAGGTCATGTACGCGATGGGAGTCAACGACCAGCGGCCGGTGCTCAACGGATGCTATTTCAAGGTGGAAGAGGGAGAGCTGCTTGCGGTCTCCTGTGACAGCTATAAGATGGCAAAGTGCTCGGTGAAAACCGACATTGAAAACAAAAACGAGAACGGGGAAGCGCTTCACTTTTCTTTTATTCTCCCGAACAAGACCGTAGGAGAGCTTTACAAACTGCTCCGGGACGACGAGCGGGAGGATGTCCGGATTTTCATGACCCGGAAGAACATTGTTTTCCACATTGGAGGCTTGATTTTCTTCTCCCGCCTGATCGAAGGTCAGTATATTGACTATGACCGGATCATTCTCAAAACACACCGGATTTTTGCCGTGGTAAAGAGGGAGGAAATGATTTCCGCTCTGGAGAGAGCCGCACTTGTCACGGAGGAAAAGGTAGCGGGAAGCGTGCGATCCCATGTCAAACTGGAGTTCTGCGGAGAGGTGCTCAAGATTTCCGCGGTTTCCACATTGGGAAGTACCTATGACGAGGTGGACATCGAGCATGAGGGAGACGACCTTCTGATCGCGTTCAACAACCGTTTTCTGATCGACAGCCTGCGCGCGACGGATGCGGAAAAGGTGAAAATTTCCATGACCTCGGCGCTCACCAGCATCAACATCGAGCCGGAGCCGGAAGAGGAAGCATGCAAAGAGCTGTTCATGCTCCTGCCGGTCCGGATGAAGGAATAAGACGGGCATATGGAATGTCGTAGGATCCGGATCCGGGATTTTCGGAACATTGCGGAAGCGGATCTCTGTTTGGATTCCGGAATCAACATTCTCTGCGGCGAGAATGCACAGGGAAAAACAAATCTTCTGGAGGCGATCGGACTGACCTCCTTCGGAAAAAGCTTCCGCACCCAGCATGATGAGGAAATGATCCGGTTCGGCGCCGGGACGGCGTCGGTTTCGGTGGATTTTCGGGATTCGGTGCGGGAACAGAACATCACGGTTTTCCTGTCTCAGGGAAGAAAAAAGCAGTTTGAACAGAACCGGAACCGGGTGGCAAGGGTTTCCGACATTGTCGGAGAATTCCGCACGGTGCTGTTCTGTCCGGAGCACCTTTCCATGATCAAGGAAGGACCTGGAGAGAGGAGAAATTATCTGGATATCGCCATTTCCCAGCTCTATCCGGTCTATCTCAAAAGCCTGCAGCGGTATAACCGTATTCTCAAACAACGCAACCGTTTGATCAGAGAAGGACAGGAAAACCGCCGGATCTTTGAAGAAACGGCGGAGATGTGGTCGGAGCAGCTTGCAGAGGAAGCGGCGGTCATTTCCCGGTACCGCTACCGGTACCTGAAGCAGGCAGAGGGAGAAATCCGCACCTGCTTTGCGGAGATGACCGGGGAAAAGGAAATCCCGTCGGTTCGATACGATGGCTCCTCCCGGCAGGAACCGGAGGAATATGAGGACGAAAAGAGAACGGCAGAGGTCTACCGAAACCTTCTGACCGCACATTGGGATCGGGAACTCGGCGCCGGAACAACACTGTACGGCATCCATAAGGACGATATTGAGATTCTGCTCAACGGAATGTCCGCGCGGGCATATGCCTCCCAGGGACAGCAGCGCTCTCTGGCGCTTGCCATGAAGCTGGCAGAAGGGGAGGTATGCCGCGCGGTGTGCGGGGAAAAGCCGGTCTTTCTGTTCGATGATGTGTTCTCGGAGCTGGATGCCGGCAGAAGAGCCTATCTTTCTTCCCGGATTCACGACCGGCAGGTCATTATCACCACCTGCGAGCCGTTCGGAAAAGCGGCAGGAAAGACCATCGCAGTGGAAAAAGGACAGTACCGGGAAATTTAAGGCACGGAAAAAGAATAAGAGGCGGAATTTATGTATCTTCATATCGGGAATCACCGGAATTTGCGGATCCGGGATGTGATCGGTATTTTTGATGCCGATACCGCAACGGTTTCTGCAATCACCAAAAAATATCTTTCCCGCGCCGAGGAGCGGCGGGAGGTTTCGTTTGCCTCGGCGGAGGTACCGAAATCCTTTGTTCTTTACCGGGTGGGGAAAAAGTACCGGATCTGTTTTTCGGCACTTTCCTCCGCGTCCCTCTACGGGAGGGTCAGAGAATCGGATTTCAATGAGATTTACAGAGAATGAATCAGAAAGCTGAGAATTACTACGAAAATTCCGGAAAGGATGCAGAGCAGAATGGAAGAACATCAGGAACATGTCTACGATGAGAGTCAGATTCAGGTACTGGAGGGACTGGAGGCGGTCAGAAAGCGACCGGGTATGTATATCGGATCCACCTCCGCAAGAGGACTGCATCATCTGGTTTACGAAATTGTGGATAACTCCATCGACGAAGCACTGGCGGGCAGATGCAAGCGGATTGAAGTGACGCTGTATCCGGACAACAGTGTGTCGGTTCAGGACGACGGACGCGGCATTCCGAGCGGTATCCACCCGAAAATGAAGATTCCGACGCTGGAGGTGGTCTACACCGTCCTGCACGCCGGAGGAAAATTCGGAGGAGAGGGATACAAATATTCCGGAGGTCTGCACGGCGTCGGCGCGTCGGTGGTAAACGCACTTTCCACATGGGTGGAGATCGACAACTGCCACGAGGGAAAGCGCTATACCGAGCGGTTTGAAAGAGGTCATGTGGCGCGCCCGTTCCGCGAAGAGGGAGACACGGAAAAGCACGGTCTGTACGTGCGCTTTCTGCCGGATCCGGAAATCTTTGAGGAAACGGTTTTTGACTACGAGGTGCTGCTCAAGCGTCTGCGGGAGCAGGCGTTTCTGAATGCGGGCGTCAACATCTGCCTGCGGGACGAGCGTGCACCGCTGGAGGACGGAAGCTACCGGGAGGACGATCTGGAATACGAGGGAGGTATCCGTTCCTTTGTCGAATATATCAACGAACAAAAGCATTGCGAGCTGATTCATCCGGACGTCATCTACATGAAGACCGAAAAAGAAAACTGGATTGCCGAGGTGGCAATGCAGTACAACGACAGCTACAATGAGGTTCTTCTGACCTTTGCAAACAATATCAATACCATCGAAGGCGGAACCCATGAGATCGGCTTCAAAACCGCGCTGACCAAGGTGTTCAACGATTACGGCAGAAAATACGGAATCATCAAGGACAGCGAAAAGAACCTTTCCGGCGAGGACGTGAGGGAAGGACTTTCTGCCGTAGTGTCGGTCAAGCTGACGGACGCACAGTTCGAAGGACAGACCAAGGCAAAGCTCGGCAACAGCGAGATGCGCACGGTCATCTACAATCTGGTGACCGAAAAGCTGGAGGAATACCTGGAGGAGAACCCCACGGTCGGCAAAGCCATCTTAGAGAAGGCTATGGCGGCGTACAGGGCGCGGGAAGCGGCAAGAAAGGCAAGAGAAGCGACCAGAAGAAAAAGCCTTCTGGAAGGCTCTACGCTGCCCGGAAAGCTTGCCGACTGTCAGGAGAGAAACGCGGAAATGACCGAGCTGTATCTGGTGGAGGGAGATTCCGCAGGCGGATCTGCCAAGCAGGGACGGAATTCCCGGTTCCAGGCAATCCTTCCTCTGAGAGGAAAGGTGCTCAACGTTGAAAAAACAAGACTGGATAAGGTCTATTCCAATCTTTCTCTCATCCCGATCATTCAGGCGCTCGGATGCGGCATCGGAGAGGAATTCGATCCCGCAAAGCTCCGCTACGGAAAAATCATCATCATGGCGGATGCCGATGTGGACGGTTCTCATATCCGGATTCTGCTTCTGACTTTCTTCTTCCGCCATATGCGCCGGCTGATCGAGGACGGACACGTGTACTTTGCACAGCCGCCGCTTTATAAGGTCTACAAAAAAGGCTCCAAATACGGGAGCGAAAAATATGCGTTCTCGGACGCGGAAAGAGATGCGTTCATCGAGGAGCTGGGAGGCACCAACATCGAAGCGGACCGCTATAAGGGTCTTGGTGAGATGGATCCGGAACAGCTGTGGGAAACCACCATGGATCCGGCGACCAGAACCATCCTGCGGGTCACGGTAGAGGACGCGGTCGCATGCGACGAAATGTTCTCGCTTCTGATGGGAGACAAGGTGGAGCCGCGCCGGGTCTTTATCGAACAGAACGCAAAATTTGCGGAAAATCTGGACATCTGATTTTTCATCGTCCGTTTTTTTGCTACCGGAGAAATGTTCTGTCACCCGAGAACAAAAAAAACCGGAAAAATGCCGGCGTATTCCGGAGAATCCGTTTTTCTGAAGTTCCGGTATTTTTCCGTCGGAATCACCCGCCGGAATTTCGTTTCGACAGCATTCCGGAAAAAATTTGACGGAGTGCTTTGACGGCTTTTCCCGGCATAAACCTTTGGAAGAGGGGAGGTTGATTCTTCTGAAGCTGTTTCGGAATCGTTTTTTTCTGATCTGCCTTTGCATCGCGGTTGTCCTGTCGGTCATGACCTCCGCATTTGCACTGATGGGATACGGAGGACTTGCCAAAAATATCATCGGTACCGTTACCATGCCGGTGCGCTGGTGCGTTTCCTCCGTTGCCAACGGAATCGAAGGATGGAAACGGTATTTTACCTCCATCCGGTCGGTTTCCGAAAAAAATGATAGTCTGGAAGAGGAAAACCGCCGCCTGCGGGAAGAGCTGGAGCGCGCGGCGCTGCTGGAGCAGGAAAATGAGCGCCTGCGGCATTACCTTGGTATGAAAGCGCAGTATCCGTCCTTCCGGATGGAGGAAGGAATGATTATCAGCTATTCCTCCGGAAATTATATGACGACCTTCACCCTCAACCGCGGCACCATGCACGGAGTGGAAAAAAACATGCCTGTGGTGACCGAATCCGGCATCGTCGGATATGTGACCGAAGCGGGACTGAACTGGTGCATGGTTTCCACCGTGCTGGAAACGGCAACCTCTGTGGGAGCATATATTCCGCGCTCCGGGGTCATCGGCATCGTGGAAGGGGATTACAGCATGCGGACGGAAGGAATGTGCCGCATGGCATATCTGGAAACGGACGCGGATGTAAAAGAAGGCGACCGTGTGCTTTCCAGCGGAACGGGAAGCGTGTACCCGGCGGAGCTTGTCATCGGTACCGTGGAATCGGTCGAGGTGGACGAATACAACCGCACCATGGTTGCAAAAATCCGCCCTGCCGTGGATTTTTCTTCGCTCAAATGGGTCATGATCGTCACGGGATATGAGGAATAAAAGAATAAAATATTTTCTTTGCGTTCCAACCCCCGCCCGATGTCTCTCAAAACCCGCACAAACGGGCGGGTAGACCCCGCGCAGACTTTGCCTGCTTCCTACCGGCTTTGGAGGGAACCGGAACGTTTGCAAAAATCGTTTCGGAGCGGGCGGGCAGACCCCGCCCCTACGGAATCAGAGAGAACCGGGAAGCTTGTGCACCGCCGGAAAAATTGCTTTTTCTCCCGGTATTTTCCCGGCTTCTGTCGGACAAAAAATCCCGTTTGCCATTATCATTGTTTTTTATATCGGCATTTTTCGTTTCGGTTTGATATTTTTCCGGAAAGGAATGAAAGCCGAACATGCCCACGGCAATCAGCATAGATTTTTATCCAAGGGGCATTTACCCCAAAGCCTTCTCCAGTGGGAGAAGGTGTCAGCCGAAGGCTGACGGATGAGGTGTGAACTGTATCATGGAATTTTTGCTGTTTTGCAAAACGATAACTTTCCACTCTGCATCCGGCTCCTACCAGACGAAAAATTCCATCTACACATTCCGCATCCGGCTTCCGCTGGGCAAAGGATCTCTATATATCCCGTAGGGGCGGGGTCTGCCCGCCCGCTTCTAAGAAGTCCGGACAATCATTCCGGCGGGATTTTCCCAACCGGGAACGGGTGTCCATTTACAACACGGCAAATGGAACAAACGGATGCATTGTTTGTACCTCTACCCAATGTGCCTCAAAACCCACACAAACGGGCGGGTAGACCCCGCGCAGGCTTTGCCTGCTTCCTACCGAGGTAGGAGAAAACCGGAACGCTTGCGCACCGCCGAAAAATTGTTTTTCATTAACGGCTTCTGCCAGACGAAAAATTCCCCGTCGGTCATTCCGCTCCGGCTTCCGCTGGGCAAAGGATCTCTATATATCCCGTAGGGGCGGGGTCTGCCCGCCCGCTCCTAAGAAATTCGCACAACCACCCCGGCGGCGGCTTTCCCCCGCCGGGTATAAATCCGGGAAAGGAGAAAAAATGGCACAGAATCGCGTGTTCGGTTACCGGGCACAGACCCGATCCATGATGCTCCGGTATACACTGATATTCGGGGCGGTGCTCCTGATTGCGGCGGTTTTGCAGGTCTCTCTGTTCGGGCGGCTCCGCTTTTTCGGAGCGGTACCGGATCTGATGCTGTGTACGGTGCTTGCGTTTTCGGTGCTCTGCGGCAGGTACGCCGGAGCAATTACCGGCATCGGCGCCGGATTTCTGATTGAAGCGCTCGGCTCCACCGGTATTTCTCTGCTTCCGGTTCTCTACCTGTTCTGCGGCTATGTCGCGGGCAACTTTTCCAGAGAGATGCAGGGCAGAAGCTATCCGATTTACCTTTTGTGCCTGTTGTGCGGGCTGTGTCTCAGGGCGGGAATGACGGTGACCTACGCCGCACTGACCTACCGTTACATCCGGCTTCCGGAGATTCTTCTGACAGAGGTACTTCCGGAGCTTGGAATCACCGCACTGGCGGGACTTGTATGTTATTTTCCGGTGCGCACCGTCTGTCGGATCCTGAAAAAAAGAAGAGGGCAGATATAACCGTATTTTTCCGGCAAAAGAGCCGGTGACCTGATATTTTTACGAAACAGGAAGGAAAGAAACCGTGGCAAACGAAAAAGACAAACAGTTGGAAAAGGAACAGGAACTTGCCCTGTTCGAAAACCAGAAAATTGTGGACGTGGGAATCGAAAAGGAGGTCAAAAAATCCTTTATCGAATATTCCATGTCGGTCATCATGTCCCGTGCTCTTCCGGACGTGCGCGACGGTATGAAGCCGGGCGCGCGCCGGATTCTGTATGCCATGTGGGAGGACGGATTGGTGCATTCCAAGCCGTTCCGCAAATCCGCTACCACGGTTGGTAACGTACTGGGTCGTTACCATCCGCACGGCGACTCCGCGGTTTACGGAACCATGGTTCGTATGGCACAGGATTTCTCCATGCGTTATACATTGATTGAAGGTCACGGAAACTTCGGCTCTGTGGATGGAGATCCCGCCGCGGCATACCGGTATACCGAAGCAAGACTGGATCGGATTGCAGACGAAATGATGCGGGATCTGGACAAGAACGTGGTTCCCATGATGCCGAACTTCGATAACCGCATGCAGGAGCCGACGGTTCTGCCGTCCCGTTTCCCGAACCTTCTGGTCAACGGCTCAATGGGAATTGCCGTCGGTATGGCAACCAACATTCCGCCGCACAACCTCGGAGAGGTCATTGACGCAACCATTTACCGGATGGATCACCCGGACTGCACGGTGGACGACCTGATGCAGTACATCAAGGGACCGGACTTCCCGACCAGCGCGACCATTTACGGTGTCAACGGCATCAAGGAAGCGTACCTGACCGGAAAAGGACACATCATGGTGCGTTCCCACTCCAACATCGAGGAAGAACACCGGAGAATTGTTTTCACCGAAATTCCTTACGGGGTCAATAAGAGCATGCTCTGCCAGTCCATCGCGGACTGCGTGAAGGAAAAGAAGATCGAAGGCATTACCGAACTGCGGGACGAATCCGGCAGGGACGGCATGAGAATCGTGGTGGAATACCGCAAGGACGCAAATCCGCAGATTCTGCTCAACCAGCTGTACAAATATACACAATTGCAGGATACCTTTGCCATCAATATGCTGGCACTGGTCAACAACGAGCCGAAGGTGCTCAGCCTTCCCACCATTCTGGATCATTATATCGCGCATCAGGAGCAGGTCATCATCCGCCGGACCGAGTATGATCTGGAAAAGGCGAAGGCAAAAGCGCATATTTATGAGGGCTACAAGATTGCACTGGATAACATCGACGAGATTGTGCAGATCATGAAGACCTCCGCCTCCATTCCGGCATCCAAGCAAACCCTGATGGAACGGTTCGGACTGAGCGACGCACAGTCGCAGGCAATCGTCGAGATGACGCTCGGAAAGCTCACGGGCCTGGAACGGAGCAAGATCGAGGAAGAGCTGGATCGGCTGCACAAGCTGATTCTGGAACTGGAAGCCATTCTTGCCGATATGGGAAAAATCAAAGAGATCATCAAAAACGAAATGGGAGAGATTCGTGCAAAATATGCGGACGAGCGCCGGACAGCCATCGTTCCCGCCGAGCATGAGATCATTCTGGAGGATCTGATCGAGCGCCACAACTGCGTCATTACCCTGACGCACGCCGGATATATCAAGCGCCAGCCGTCGGATTCCTACTCCGCACAGCATCGCGGCGGACGCGGTATCATCGGCATGTCCACCAAGGACGAGGATTATATCGAGCAGGTGCTTTCGGTCAACAGCCATTCGTACCTGATGATGTTCACCAACACCGGAAAGATGCAGATGCGCAAGGCATATCTGATTCCGGAGGCGGGCAGAACCGCGCGGGGACAGAATCTGGTCAATATTCTGGATCTGACCGATGGGGAAAAGGTGACCGCCTGCATCAGCGTAGATGCGTTCCCGGAGGACGAGTACCTGACCATGGTGACAAGAAACGGCGTTATCAAACGGACGCGGCTCTCCGAATATGAATACCAGAGAAAGGGCGGAAAAATCGCACTGTCTCTGGACGAGGGAGACGAGCTGGTTTACGTGGTCCGCACGCAGGGCGACTGCGAGCTTCTGATTGCAACTGCCGCCGGACAGGCGATCCGCTTCTCCGAGGAGGATGCACGTGTGCTCGGCAGAACCGCACGGGGCGTCCGCGGAATCTCTCTGCGCGACGGAGATTACGTCAAAGGAGTCTGCGTGGTGGAGGAAGGCAAAGACCTGCTCTGCATTACGGAAAACGGATTCGGCAAGCGTAGCCCGTTTGACGATTTCCGCCTGATGAAGCACCGCGGCGGATACGGCGTCACCTGCTACAATCTGACCGAAAAGAGCGGCGCTCTGACGGGCATTGCGGCGGTCAACGACGAAATGGATCTGATGATGATTACCGACGGAGGAACCATCATCCGCACCCCCGTAGAGGGCATTCCCAGCCGTTCGAGAAGCGCCGGAGGCGTCATCGTCATGCGGCTCGGAGACGGACAGAAGCTGGTGAACTTCACCACGGTACCCAAGAAGGACGAGACGGACGAAGAAAACGGGGAGAACGAAGAAGAATCCACTGAGAATGCGGAGGAAACCACCGGAACCGTCAAAATCGACGGGGAACCGACTGCTGAAGAACCCGCCGAAACAACCGCAGAGACGACCGCAGAGTCCGAAAACGGCGAAGAAAACAGCTGATTTTTTACAGAAAGAGAAGAAGGAGGAACGGTCATGAACAGGTTTTTCAAAAAAAGAATCCATAAAACCGTCCTCCTGCTTGCTCTGACGGTGCTGCTCCTTGCGGGAGCCGGTTCCGCCCTGACCGGATGCTCGTCAAAGCCGGCGGTGGAGGAGCTATACGACCGCGTGGTGGAGCTGCTGGAGGGCGCGGAAAAGATCAATTACGTGTTCTACGGCGCAGGACTCCCGGTCTACCGGCAGGGCTCGGAATATGCCGAAAACCGCCACCTGTACTACGATTTCAAGTATGGAACGGACTATGAATATGTGGCGGAATCCACCCCCTTCCGCTCCTTTGAAGAAATCCGGGAGGCAACCCGGCGGGTGTACGGGTCCAAGATGAGCGAAATTCTGTTTACGCACGCATTTACGGGATACGCGGTCAGCGACGGATTGGGAGACGCACAGTATTCCTACGCAAGGTATATGGAGGACGGCGAATGGCTCTATCAGTCCACCTCCGGAAACTATGTCTATTACACAGGCATGCTGGTGTATGACTACACCTCCATGCGGGTGGACGACCCGAGCAATGACGAGGCATGCTATCTTCTGATCGACTGCTGGGATCCGGAAACGCCCGAAAAGAAGGAGACCCGCAGAATCCGGCTGGTCAACGAGGACGGAAGCTGGTATCTGGATACCTTCACCGGATAAGAAAAGGAAAAGAACAGGATAAAAAATGAAAACGGAAGCACTGGTGAAAAAATCATCAGCGCTTCCGCTTTTGTTTCCTGCCGTTTTCCGGCTTCTGTACTTCCGGTTCCCACCGTACGAACAAAATCCCATCTGCCATTCCGTTTCCGGTTCCCACCGGGCGAAAAATCCCGTTTACACATTCCGCTCCGTCTCCGCCGGACGAAAAATCCTATTTGTCATTACGCATCCGGCTCCCGTCAAACGTTGGAATCCCCTCTACCTCGTAGGAAACGGGCGTTGCCCGCGCGGGGTCAACCCGCCCGCTTCTAAGGAATCCAAACAACCATTCCGGCGACATTCCCCCCCCGCCGGGGACGGGTGCCCATTTACAACGCGGTAAATCGGACAATCGGATGCGTTCGCTGGCGCCCCTTCCCAATGTGCCGCAATCTCCTCACAAACGGGCGGGTCGACCCCGCCCCTACCGGCGAGGAGGGAACCGGAACGCCTGTGCGACGCCGGGAATTTTGCTTTTTGTTGCGGCATTTTTACGGTTTCCGACGGATGAAAAATCCCATTTCCCCATTCCGCATCCGGCTTCTGCTGAATAAAAAAATTTCCTCTACCCACCGTAGGGGCGGGGTCTACCCGCCCGTTTCTAAGGAATCTGTACCATCATCCCGGCGGCATTTCCCCCGCCGGATTTTTTGTTTGTGGTACTGGTGCCTCTCTCTTAAAAAGGCGCTCGTTGGTGCCCCTACCAGCTGTACCGCAAAACCCGCACAAACGGGCGGGCAGACCCCGCCCCTACGGAATCAGAAAAAACCGGAATGTTCGTGCGACGCCGGAAAAACTGTTTTTCATCGCGGTCATTTTTCTTTTTGGTTTGACATTTTTTTCGGGAAAGGAATGAAAGCCGAACATGCCCCGGCAAGCCGCATAGATTTTTATCTCAGCATAGATTTTTATCCAAGGGGCATTTACCTAAAAGCCTTCTCCAGTGGGTAGCGAAGCGGCACGAGGGTAATGAATGACAGTCCGGGGGACTGTCAGAACCCGAGTG
>CAKSPO010000004.1 GCA_934481515.1 uncultured Eubacteriales bacterium | reverse complement strand
AAAAAGCGCGATATCTGACGGAATCATAAATGAAAAGCACATCCGGATGTTCCGCATGTGCTTTTCTCTGTATGAATCCGATTTTTTCAGGAACCGCAACCGCAACGGGAGGAACGCTCCTGAATGGGAGGGACATTTTGCGCTCCGAATTCTCCGACCGGGAACGGCATATCCCGGAATACGCTGCAGGGATTGTCTTCCTCTGCGGGAGAGCATTCCTTTTCGGGAATGCAGTATTCGGTTGCCTGTACCAGATACTGTCCGGGGCGTACAATCCGGACGACAGAGAAAATTCCGAGCGAAACGGTCAGATAATGTCTGCCGTTGGAAATTTCCATCGGAATCCCGTCGTCAAAAATCAACGGGGTGTCGAACAAAGAGGTGACCTGCTCCGGAATGTCCTCTCCTCTGCAGCAACAGCAGCAGTTGCACTCTCTGGTACGCTCCATGATCCTGGTGCCGAGCAGAACCGGGGTTACGACCTCAACCACCGCAGTCGGAACGTTCTTTTCACCGGTGCAGGGCTGAGGACAGCTACAAAAGCTGCTTTCTTCGGAAGAATTGCTCCGGTAAATGCTGACATTGCTCTCGCCGCCGTAAAGAATCACGCGTTTTTCCAGCACGGTGATGCCTTCCAGCTCCTGAGAGCGTCCGCCGCCGATACAAGCTTCGCAAACGACCTTTACATAAAAACGAATGGTTACGGCATAAAAGCCGCGGTTGAACTGAATGGGATCGATTCCTACGTACGTCCAGATGATGTCTGCGCTCTTTGCGCGGATTGCTCCGGTGCGTTCCAGAACTTCATTTCCGAAATCGGAAAGATAAACGCGTACATTCTCGTAACAGTCTCTGTCCCGGCAGGAATCCAGAACACGGTTGGTATCAATACACACGGTATCCCGCTGGGAGGAACAGGACGGCGAGAAAGAAAATTTGTTTTCCGCCATGGCAATCAAGTCTCCTTCATGATGATTTCAGAGAAAACTCTCTTTGCTAACATTCTATGCGCTTCCCCTTTTTTTGACACATTCCGGCATGCGGATTCTTTTTCGATGGAAATGTAACATTTTCGGCAGGCTCTTGAAAATCGTCCGGGAAACGTTTATAATAAAGGCAGAGTTCTTTCAAAGGAGTAGATTTTTATGAAACAGATTCAAAAAACCGGGGTGCTTTTGCTTCTGGTCTTCTGTCTTTTACTTGGTGCATGCTCCGGTGGCGAGGAAGAGGTGACCGAAACGTCCGAGCCGCGGTATGCGGGGCTTTGGTATGCCGCCGACGAAGAAAGCGTTCTGGAGCTTTCCAGAAGCGATCAAAGTGCAAAATTTTATCTTCTCTATCCCGGCTTCTACGAATACGGGAAATTGGAAACCGGCAGTTACACGGAAACCGACGGAACCCTGAAGGTGACTCTGGACGGCGTTGAATATACCTACATTTATTATTCGAGCGCGGATGTGATCTCTTTCACCAACGAGGACGGAACCACAATTACTTTTGTAAGAAAAACAGAAGTTCCCAAAGAGCATCCGCAGTATGATTTTCCGGATTACGCTTCCATGTCCTGCGAAAAGCTGGTTACCCTTGGCGACTACAAAAGCATTGATATTTCCAAATATGCTTACCAGAAAGGCGCAGTCAATGCCTTTACCAAATTCTACGGAACCGAAACCTTCCCGACGGTGACGGATCGTGCCGCGCAGGACGGAGATTATGTGGACATTGATTATACCGGATATCTGAACGGAGAAAAATTTGACGGCGGCGAAGCTGCTGCGCAGAAGATTCTGATTTGTGACCTTAACTCTTATATCGAAGGATTCGTTGCCGGAATCAACGGACACACGGTAGGAGAAGAATTTGATGTTCCGCTGACCTTCCCGGAGGATTACGGAAGTAAAGATCTTGCCGGAAAGGCTGTGGTGTTCCGCATGAAGCTGAATGCGATTTATCGTCTTCCCCTGACAGACGAGCAAATTGCGGAAAAGAAGGACACCTTGGGATGTGAAACCTATCAGGAGTTTCTCGATCAGTGTGCCGAAAGCGCTTCGGCTGAGCTGATCTGGGAAAACCTTGAAAAGGATGCGACCTTTGCAGGCGGTGAGGTGCCGGAGGCAGCCTATCTGTATTTTTATCAGTATTACTGCGATTACTATCATTCTGCGGCGCGCAACTACAATACGACCTATGAGGCATATCTTTCGATGTATAATATGACCGATGCATATCTCCGCTACTATGCAAAAAAGCTGGCAGTCAGTTATATGATTCCCTTCGCCATTGCCGCAAAAGAGGGATTGACATGGACAGAGAAAGAGTACAAAGAAACCTATGACGGACTGGTTCAGAAAGCCATGCTGCAGAACCAGATGAACAAGGATGCCGCCATAGAATATGTGGAAAACACGCAGATGAAATACCTTCAGGCGGAGCTGACCTATTCGACGGTACAGAAATGGCTGGTTCGGACGTTGCTTGTCAAGCCGGAATCTACCGGCACGGCAAAGGAATAAAAGGAAGCAGAGAAACGCTATTCTTCCCCGTTTCTCTGCTTTTTTCAGAATTTTTTATTTTCCTATTGACAAGATAGGTTTTATATGATAAAATACCTACTGAAAAAATAGGAATTAAGAAAGGAAAATTTCATGACGATCTATGCAGATAATGCGGCAACCACAAAATGCAGTCGCCGCGCAATTGACGCAATGCTTCCCTGCTTCGATCAGGTCTACGGAAATCCATCCAGCCTGCACAGCGTCGGTCAGCGTGCAGCTGAGGTTCTGACCGACGCCAGAGCCAGGATTGCCGCCTGCCTTGGCGCGCTTCCCTCGGAAATCTATTTTACCTCCGGAGGAAGTGAGGCAGACAACCAGGCGATTCTTTCTGCCGCCGCTGCTGGAGTAAAGAAAGGAAAGCGTCATATTCTTTCCACTGCGTTTGAGCATCATGCTGTGCTTCGCACGCTGGAAAAGCTGAAAAACCAGGGATTTGATGTTGAACTTCTGGATGTGCACTCCTACGGAAACATTACGCCGGAGGAGGTTGCAAACGCCATCCGGGAGGATACCTGCCTTGTAACGATCATGTACGCGAACAATGAAATCGGTTCGGTGCTCCCCATTGCGGAGATCGGAAAAATCTGCCGGGAAAAGAAGATTCCATTCCATACGGATGCGGTTCAGGCGGCAGGACACCTTCCGATTGACGTTGCCGCGCAAAATATTGATCTGCTTTCCCTTTCGGCGCATAAATTCCACGGTCCGAAAGGCATCGGTGTTCTCTATGCAAAAAAAGGCTTCCCGCTTCTCCCGCTGATTGAAGGCGGTGCGCAGGAGCGCGGAAAGCGCGCGGGTACGGAAAACCTCCCTGCCATTGCCGGAATGACGGTTGCTTTGGAGGATGCCTGTGCGCATATGCAGGAAAACGCCGAAAAGATGACCTTCCTTCGGGACAAGCTGATCCGTGGACTTTCCGGAATTCCCCATGCGGCGCTCAACGGAGACCCTGTTCACCGGCTTCCCGGAAATGTAAATTTCTGCTTTGAGGGAATTGAGGGAGAAAGTCTGCTTCTCCTATTGGATTCAAAAGGAATCTGTGCTTCCTCCGGCTCCGCCTGCACCTCCGGCTCTCTTGACCCGAGTCACGTACTGCTTGCCATCGGCAGACCGCATGAGATTGCACACGGATCCCTTCGGCTCTCTCTCTCCGAGGAGAATACGGAGGAAGAAATTGATTTCATGCTGAAGGTCATTCCGGAAATCGTTACCTATCTCCGGAACATGTCTCCCCTGTGGCATGACAAGGTGAACGGAAAGAAACAATTTGTTTTGTGAGGTGAAAAATCATGGCATTATACAGTGAAAAAGTAATGGATCATTTTATGCATCCGCGCAATGTCGGCACGATGGAAAATGCCGATGGCATCGGAGAGGTCGGAAACGCAAAATGCGGCGACATTATGAAAATCTATCTCAAAATTGATGACGGCACCATTACGGACGTCAAGTTTGAAACCTTCGGGTGCGGTTCCGCGATCGCTTCCAGCTCCATGGCAACTGAGATGATCAAGGGAAAGCCGGTCTCCGAAGCGCTCCAGCTTTCCAATAAGGCGGTTGCAGAGGCATTGGACGGTCTTCCCGCACACAAAATGCATTGTTCGGTTCTTGCTGAGGAAGCCATCAAAGCGGCTGTAAAGGATTATTACGACAAAAACGGAATCGAATATGATCATTGTCAGTTTGCTTCCTGCGATACCTGTCCGCATTGCCACATCTGAGCGGAGGTCTTTCCTATGATGGTATCAACGAGAGGGCGATATGCACTTCGTGCCCTCCTGGATCTGGCGGAGCACGAGGGTGAGGGCTATATTCCGATGAAGGATATTGTTCTCCGGCAGGACATTTCGCAAAAATATATGGAACAGATTATGCCCCTGCTGACCAAAGGCGGTCTTGTGGAAGGATTACAGGGAAAGCACGGCGGGTATCGTCTGAAAAAGCGTCCCTGTGACTGCAGAGTCGGCGAAGTGCTTCGTCTGACGGAAGGTGATCTTGCACCGGTTGCCTGTCTTTCCTGCAACGCAACTCCCTGCAGTCGGGCAACGGAATGCAGGACGCTTTCCATGTGGACGCGGTTCAATCAATTGACCAATGATTTTTTTGACGGAATCACTTTGACAGATTTATTGAATGGCTCCGATGGCACCGGAAATACAGCCGGGGTTCCGGAGGAAAGACAGTAAAAACAGCTTTGCCTCGCCCTGTTCGGCGCACGTTTTTCAGACTTCGGGAACGTGCGCCGCTCTTCTTTTGCTATCCATTGTATAATAAAGAAAAAATCTGAAAAAAATTGAAAAAAGGTATTGCAATTTTAAAAGAAGTATGGTATAATATTTTTCGTTGCGGAGGCATAGCTCAGTTGGTTAGAGCGCATGCTTGACATGCATGAGGTCGTTGGTTCGACTCCAACTGTCTCCACCATTGAGAATTCCCGGAAGGTTTCCTGCTGGGAATTTTTTTATCTTATTTTTGAAAAAGCAGCTTGCAAAACGCAGTTCTTGCTCTTCTTTCATTCAATTCCGATACATCCGGCTTCCTACAAAGGATTCGGATGTTATTTTTTGCTCAACATAATGAAAAAGTAAGGTAACAGCATCAACAAACGCCGACCTCTGCAGAGGTCGGCGTTTGTTGATATGCTGCTTCCGGGATTACGCTTTTGCTTTCCGGATTCTTTTCTTCATTTTCCGGAGATCCCGGAGCATCCGGAAGGTATCGCGGAAAACATGAACCTTGGATTCGCCGTGGCGGAGGACGTGAACCGGGGTTTCCACGATTTTCATGTTCCATTTGACTGCCCAGAGAATCGCTTCAAAGTCAAAGGCAAATCCGTTGACCTCGCAACGCCGGAAAATCCGTTCGGCGGCTTGCCCGGAGAATGCCTTGCAACCGCACTGGGAATCGGAAAGGCGGAAGCCGCCCGCGATGCAGAGCACGCGAAGGTAAACCTTGGACGCGATCTTTCGGAAGAAGCTGTAATTCTCATATCCCTTTTTGTCCAGATTGCGGGAGCCGATGACAAGATCTGCATCCGGATGAGCGGAAAATTCCGCAGCGATCTGCGCGATGACATCGGTTCCGTATGCCAGATCGGCATCGGTAAACATGCGGATGTCCCCTGTTGCTTCCAGCATTGCCGTGCGCACCGCATAGCCTTTTCCGTGGTTTTCCGGGTATCCGATGACGCGGACATTCGGAAGATTCAGATTTTTCACGGTCTCGTCACAGCCGTCGCGGCTTCCGTCGTTGCAAAACAGAATTTCATAGTCCTCAAACTTTGCGGACATATAGGCGGAAAGTTCTTTTGCGGTATCCGCAATGACGCGGTTTTCGTTATACATCGGAATGCACAGTGAGAATTTCATTGCGGCTCCTTTTCGTAAAGAAAAATATCAAAGTCGATTTCGGTTTTCAGATGCGTGATTCCGTTCAGCTTTTCCCGATCTCCGGGAGAGGTTCTCCAATAATAGGGCGTCATGGAAAACAGGGCGGTTACCTGTTCGTTCCCCTCTACGTCGATGACATCCGACAGCCGGTAACGTGCAACCTGACGCATGCGGACGGGGAGGTCAGCCCTGCCGGGGTTGAGATAAGGAGTATTGTAAAGAAGCTCCTTCAACCCAAGCAGATGGCGCTCTCCCGCTCCGACCAGAATCAGGGTTCCCGACGGCTTGAGTACGCGCATAAATTCCGCTTCCGCACAAGGGGCGAACAAATTGGTAACGACATCAAATGCCGCATCCTGCAGAGGCAACCGAAAAATACTTCCCACCGCAAAACCGGTATCGGTTGCATCCATTCTTGCCTTTTTTGCCGCCGCATCAATTCCGTCACGGGAAAGATCAATGCCGACGACTTCCCGGTTCTTTGCCATGCGGTTGGTATAGTATCCCTCGCCGCATCCGGCATCCAGAACGGTCCCGGCATGAAGTTTCTCCAAAAGCGCGTTGATGCGGTCGGACAGCTTCTGATAATAGCCTGCCTCCAGAAACGCGCGGCGGGCGCGGATTGCATCTTTTCCGTCGCCTTCCCCGCCGTGGGAGGCAGAAAGGTTCAGGTATCCGCTTCTTGCGTAGTCAAAACAATGGGGACGCATTCCCGTACAAACGGCACTTTTTCCATTGGCGGAATCCGCAAGCGATGCACCGCAAACCGGACAGGCAAAGAGCGACAAGAGAGATGTTTTCACGGGGTCAATTCCTCCGGATCTGATTTTTTCTGATTTTCCGGTGCCGGAACGGTCGGCAGTTCAAACCAGAAAGTAGAACCTTCTCCGACCTTACTGCTGACGCCGAACACCGCTCCGTGCAGCTCCAGAATTTCCTTGACAATGGAAAGTCCGAGTCCGGTTCCGATCATGGCGCGGCGGTGAACCTTGTCCACCTTGTAATAACGATCCCAGATCAAGGGAAGCTGATCCTCGGAAATGCCCTCTCCGGTATCGGTCACGGAAATCCGGACACGGTTTGCCGTAACGGTCTGGGTGACGGTAACGGTCAGGTCTTCACCGGTATAATTGATAGCGTTATTGATGAGGTTATAGAGTGCCTGCAGAATCATGCCGCGGTCGGCGTGAATCCAGACGTCTTCCTCACAATTGACAATAATTTTGTAGCCGCGGTGCCGCACAAATGCGTCATACCGCTTCATAACCTCCCGAATGACATCGGAAAGGTGGAAGGTCTCCATGACCGCTTTCCGGGTGCCGGACTGGATTCGTGAAAGGTCGAGAAGGTCATTGACCAGCTCGGAGAGGCGGGAGGTTTCGTCGATGATGATCTGAATATTCTCCGGGCTGTTCTCTCCCGGAATGTCCCGCATAACCTCGGCGTAGCCCTTGATCATGGTGAGCGGCGTGCGCAGGTCATGGGAAATGTTTGCAATCAGTTCCTTTTGCAGGCGGTCAAGCTTGGAAAGCTCACAGGAAGCATAGTTCAGCGTTTCCGCAAGTTCCCGTGTTTCCTTATAGCCCTCTGCAACGAATTCCGCATCGTACTTTCCGAGTGCCAACTGTTTTGCCGCCGCAGTCATCCGGATCAGCGGATTGGAAATTTTCTGGTACAGGATGACGACCATGACGGCGGCGATTACCAGCAGAATCGCGGCAATCCAGCCGAACTGCATTTCCAGAATTTTGGATGTGGAATCTACCGGCTGAAGTCCCGTATTGAGCAGGATCATACACGGGTTGCCTTCTCCGTCGGAGATGACCCTGGCATAAATCATCCGTACGTTTTTTGCCTGCACATAACGGATGATCCCTCCGCTTTCGTTCTTGTCCTCTGCGCCGAAGTATGGGAAGCGATTCGGCTCCACCTCGTATCCACCGAAGGTAAACTGCCCCATATAGCTTCCGCCGTTTTCCACAGCGCGCTGATAATAGTCCTGAATGTTTTCCTCGCGATAGATTCCACCGATTTTTCCGGTGGCATCTACACCGACAACCTCTTTCAGCTTGTCTTCGGTTTGCCGATAGACCATGACGGACATGGTTCCCGTGATCGCGTAATTATAAGCGGAGGAGAGCAAATCCTTGCTGTCAATCTGCGATTCCAGCGATTCCGCGGTATGGATCAGTTCCTCCCGCTTGACTCTCTCATAAAACGCATTGAGAAGGTAGACCTGAAACACCCATGTGACCATCAGAACCAGCGCGACGAACAACGCAAGATATGCCGCAAGCTTCCAACGGATGCTGAGGTTATCGGTCAGTTCTCCCTTCCTTTTCATACTTCTTCAAACCGATAGCCGACGCCGCGGAGCGTGACAATATATTTGCTGTACCGTCCGAGACTTTTCCGCAAAAGCTTGATATGGGTATCCAGCGTTCTGGCATCTCCGAAAAAGTCGTATCCCCAGACCTCGCAAAGCAGTTTTTCACGGGACAGGGCGATATTCCTATTTGCCAGCAGATAGAAGAACAGGTCATATTCTTTGGGAGACATATCCACCCGTTTTCCGTCCACGTATACCAGCCGCGCCGTAATGTCCGCGCGCAGACCGCCTCCGTCCAGCTCAATCACCACGTTCGGCTTTGCTTCCTGCGGCGCCGTTGCAGTGGTTCTGACCCGTTTCATGATGGCATCCACACGCAGCATCAGTTCCTTTGGGGAGAACGGCTTTGTTACATAATCATCGACACCGACCTCAAACCCGTTGATGCGGTCATATTCCTCTCCGCGGGCAGACAGCATGATGATCGGTGTCTGTGTGACCTTACGGATTTCACGGCAGGCGGAAAAGCCGTCCAGCTCCGGCATCATGATATCCATGATAATCAGATCATAGGTGTTCTTCCTGCAAAGGAGAACCGCCTCCATACCGTCGCATGCTTCGGTAACCTCATGCCCTTCGAATTCCGCATACTTGCGGATGATGGAGCGAATGCGGGATTCATCGTCTACTACTAAAATATGGTACATATCCTGTCCGTCCTTTCTGCATGACCTGCTGTCTGTTTTTTTATTGTTTTTCAAAAGGAGCCGTGCAAAACGGTTTCAAAATCCGGACTTGCTCCGGATTTTTCTCCGGATTTTTTATTTCTTCAGCCGATCCGGCACATATTCCTGCAGAGTCAGCGATGCGGTGATTTTTTTGCCGTCTCTGAGAGCCACAATGGTCAGCGTATCTCCGATCTTGTGTTCCTTGATAATGGCATCCAACTCTGCCTGTGTGGAAACTTCGGTACCGTCAACGGAAATCAGCCGGTCTTTGTTTTGCAGTTCCGTGCAGAGAGTGGATTCCACCACGTACAGTCCCGGCTCGGAAATGCCGTAATAACGCAGGGTGTAGTAGGAATTGAAGTTTTTCAGATCCTCTTCCGTCACCTCCAGAAGCGTCAGACCGTCGTCAATGATATTCCGGACGTAGCCGTACTGAATCAGATCCAGCTCCGCCACGTATGCGGTATCGATCGGAATGGCAAAAGCAAGTCCCTCCACACCGCTGGCGGAATATTTTGCGTTGACGATTCCGATCAGCTGCCCCTTCAGGTTGAAAAGCCCGCCGCCGGAATTCCCGCTGTTGATGGCGGTATCGGTCTGGATCAGGGTCATTTCGCTCCCGTCCGACATGGTAACGTTCCGCTCGGTGGCGCTGATGATGCCGGTGGTAACGGTTCCGCCAAGGGTTCCCAACGGATTCCCCACGGCAACGACCCATTCTCCGACCACCAGATCCGCACTGCATCCCTGCTCCGCGTAAGGAAGAGATGTTCCCGCATCAATTTTCAGCACTGCGATATCGCCGGCTTCGTCGCACCCGACCAATACAGCGTCATATGCGTCGCCGGATTTGAGGGTCACCTTTACGGAGCTGGCTCCTTCCACCACGTGATTGCAGGTGAGAATGTAGCCGTTTTCCGAAATGATAACACCACTGCCGGAGCCGGTTACCTGTTCGGTGGTGCCGAACCGTCCGGTGGTTTTTGTACTGACATCAATGACAACGACCGTATTCTCGACCATGGCGGCAACCTGTGAGACGGAGAAAACTTCCTCTCCGGCAGAGCCTTTAACGGAGTGCGCCGCTTCACTCTTCGGAAGCAAGGCTGCTGCGTTTGCTGTATAAAGGGAAGAATTTCCTGCCTGATCGGTTCCGTTGTCCTTCGTTCCGACATACTTTTCCGCAGCCATCACTCCGCCGAAGCCGGCACCGAAGGAAATGGCAATGCAAAGCAGAAATGCAAGGATGCCCCAGCCGCCATGCGGTTTGCCGCCGTGCGGATTTTTGTGGTTCCGTTTCGGATCTTCAGGTGCGTCGCCTCCGTCGGAAAAAGTATAATTGCAGGTCCCATTCTCGTTGTCTCGGTCAAAGAAGCCGTTATCATATTGTGAATTCGGTTGATTCATATGACATTCCTCCGTTTCCCCGAAACTTTTTCGGTACTGAGAAAAGTATAATTTTTTATTGTGACGACTGCTTGACGGAGATTGAAAAAAAGTCTGAAAAATCAGCGTACATCTTGTATTCGGAAGCATTTTATGTTAAAATCTTTATAAGATTCATTATGTCCATTATATCACAAAAATGCGGAAAGGAAAAGGGATGTTTTCATTTTTGTCTGATTTTTTTCTGAAAAACGGAATGGATACCATCGCTCCGATTCCGCTGAGCGCATGCATCATCCGCAAAAAATATCTGTTGGAGCGTGCCGGGATTGCCGACGGAACGGTGTTCTGTGTGCTGATTCCCTATTACACCGAGCCGGCAGAAGCGCCCCTCAGAAATCTCTCCGCCTATGCGGTCTCCGCAGACTACCACCTGTTCTGGAAGCAGCTTTCGGATCGGCTGCTGCCGCTGCTTTCGGAAAAATTTCCGGAAAATCGGTTTGCCGCCTTTGCCGATCACTCTCCGATCGACGAAATTGATGCCGCCGCAAAGGCGGGGCTGGGGGTCATCGGAAAAAATCATCTGCTCCTGACCGAAAAATATTCTTCCTTCGTCTTTCTCGGTGAAGTCATCACCGATGCGTTTCTTCCCTGCCGGGCAGTGGAGATCGGTACCTGCTCCGGTTGCGGTGCCTGTCAGCGCGCCTGCCCTGCGGAAAAAGAGCACACGCTTTGTCTCTCTGCTCTGACGCAAAAGAAAGGGCCTTTGACAGCAGAGGAAACCGCTCTTCTGCGGCGGCATCCGCTGGTCTGGGGATGCGACATCTGCCAGGAGGTTTGTCCCTATACGAAGCGGGCAAAAGCAGAAGGAACCATCCACTCGCCGATTCCTTTTTTCCGGGAAACGGCGATGCCGGTTCTCACGTTGGAAGGACTGGACGAAATGGACGATACCGCCTTCTCCTCCCGTGCCTTCTCCTGGCGCGGGAGAGAAACCATCCGTCGGAATCTGTTACTTCACGGGAAAGGAGATGTCTCATGCTGAATCTGATCTGCGGTCCTTCCGGCTCCGGAAAAACCTCCTGTCTTTTGGATCAAATCCGGGAAAACATCCGGAAAGAAAAAAAGTGCCTGCTTCTCCTTCCGGAGCAACAGGCTTATATCAGTGAACGCGATCTTCCCGCGCGTCTTCCGGAAAATGCCGGACTTTGGTTTGAAACGGTCAACTTTTCCGGTCTTGCCGAAGATGTTTTCCGGGAATACGGCGGGGGAACGCAGGCATCCGTCAATTCCGGGCTTTCTGCCTTTCTGATGTGGGATACCCTGCGCACACAGGCACCGCTTCTGCGTCAATACGGCTCCGTCGGAAGTGATCCGGCTCTGACCGGAATGATGCTTGGTGCAATTGCGGAATTACGCAGTTCGGGGATTGATGCGGAGCTTCTGGAGGATGCCGCGCAACAGCTTCCGCCGGAGCATTCGCTTCAAAAAAAGCTTTCGGATCTTGCTCTGATTGATGCGGTCTACCACGGGAAAATGCAGGAATGCTTCGGAGACGATCCGGCAGATCTTCTTCTGCGCCTGACGGAAAAACTCCGGGAGCATGCTTATTTCCGCGGATATCATATCTATATCGATTCCTTTACCGACTTTACCGTTCCGGAATATGCGGTTCTGCGGGAGTTACTCCGGCAGGCGGATACGGTAACGGTCGCACTTTGCATGGATGCTCCGCGCGGCACGCTTCCGCATTTTGAGGTCACGCGGGAAAGTGCACGGCAGCTTACAAGGCTGGCGGAAGAAACCGATTGCGAAGCGGTTTGGAATGTTCTGACAGGCGAGGATGCGTCAAAGCCGGAGGCTTTCCGCACTCTGGAGCGTCAGCTGTGGGATTACTCGGCTGTTCCTGCGCCAAAGGCTCCGGATGAAACGCATCCGGAGGTTCGCGCCGTTCAATGTGCAAACCTCTATGAGGAATCCGAAGCGGCGGCTTTGCAGATTCAGGGGCTGGTACAGTCCGGCATGCATTACGGTGACATTGCCGTGGTCGTGCGGGACACGGAAGTCTACCGAGGAGTTCTGGATGCCGCGCTGGAGCGTCACGGAATTCCCTTCTTCCTCTCGGAGCGCACTGATCTTTCCGTCAAGCCATTGTTTCGTCTGATTCTGTCGGCGTTGCGGATTGTCGGAAGAAACTACCGCCTTGCGGATGTCATAACGCTACTGAAAACAGGGCTATGCGGTGTGAGTACCGCGGACGCCGCATCCTTCGAAGAATACTGTGAAACATGGCACATCAACGGTTCCCGTTTCAGGGAATCCGCATGGAGCATGAATCCGGATGGACTGACGGTAACGCTCTCCGCGCGGGGAGCTGAAATTCTTTCCGCCGCCAATCGGGTGCGGGAGCGTCTGGTGCCTCCGCTGGAAGCCTTTTCCGCTTCCATGCGTCTCTCTCACAGGCTCAGTGACCGTTGCCGTGCACTTTACTCGTATCTGACCGCCATGGACATTCCCATGGCGCTTTCTGCACGCGCCAAAGCAGAACTGACCGACGGGAAACGCCGGGAGGCGGGAGAAACACTACGGCTCTGGCAGACTCTGACGGAGATTCTTTCCACACTGTGCCGGATTCTGCCGGATGCGGAATTGACTACGGATGAATTTTCCGCCGCGCTGACGCTTCTGCTTTCCGGTTCGGACATGGGATCGGTACCGAATGTGCAGGATTGTGTGATGATCGGTTCCGCCGCAACACTGCGGGTGGAAAATGTCCGTGCAATGTTTCTTCTTGGACTTTGCGAAGGTGAATTTCCCGCCTCCACCCCGGAGGACAGTATCTTTTCGGATTCGGACAAGGTATTTTTGGAGGGAGTCGGGCTGAGGTTCCGCTCCGGAGAAACCACCCGATTCGCGGAAGAGCTGTTTTATCTCTACCGTGCGGTCACCAAGCCGCAGAATTTTCTTTGGATTTCCGCGCCGATGCTTCAGCCGGACGGGTCTGCACGTACACCTTCGGTTGCGTTTTCACGCATCTGTTATCTTTTGCATCTGACACCTGAAATTTTTCACGCGGAGGAGGTACGCAGGCTTTGCTCCTCCGAAAAAGAAGCGACGGCACGGCCTCTGGCACTTCCGCCGGTATCTTCACCGGCGGTTCTCCGGCTCTCGCAATCGAAGATTACCGCATTTGTGCTCTGTCCCTATCGCTACTACAGTACCTATTGTCTCTCTCTGCGGGAGAAAAAAGACAGTGCGCCGAGCTATGCGGACGATGGTATTTTTCTGCACTACATCTTTGAAAAGCTGATTTCCTCCGCCATCGGAGCGGACGGCTCACTTTCCTTGCCGGAGCCGGAGGAAGCCGAGGCTGTGGCAGACCGACTGATTGCGGAATACCTGCGCGATGTTTTCCCGATACCTCCGGAAGAAATGGATCGGAGACTTCTGCATCTCTTTTCCCGCCTGCGGTCGTTGGCGCTGGTGATGCTCCGCGATATTCTTACCGAAATCCGTTCCGGCTCTTTCCGCCCCGCGCTGACCGAACAAAGCATCGGCGGGGGGGATTCCGATCGGATTCCCTCCCCCCGTCTGACTCTTCCGGACGGATCTTCTGTCCAGCTGGTCGGCAAAATCGACCGTGTGGATTTGTGGAAGGACGGTGAAAAAACCTATGTCCGTGTAGTGGATTACAAGTCCGGAAAGCATACGTTTTCTCCGGATGAAGTACGAAGCGGGCGGGATATTCAGCTGGTGCTCTATCTCTCCTCCTTCCTTGCCACGGATCCGTCGCACCTGCTTCCTGCCGGTGCGCAATATCTGTATGCTGTCAATCAGTCCGGTCTGGAAATTCACCGCTCGGGATTTCTGCTGTCGGAGGATACGGTTCTTCGTGCTGCCGACCATACGGAGGACGGTATCTTTACGAAGCGTCTGCTACGGGAAAGTGCGGAAGAAATTCGGCAATTGGAAGCGGATATGCAAGCCGCCGTCACCGGGATTGCCGGGCGGATCCTTGCCGGAGAAGCCGAAAAAACGCCATCTGCGGATGCCTGTACTTTTTGCCCTGTACGGGAGCACTGCGACCGGGCGGTACGGAAAGGAGGTTCTTTCTGATGTCAAGAAGCTGGACGGCTTCCCAAGAGGAAGCCATGCGCGAGCATAACAAAACGCTTCTGGTCTCCGCTGCCGCCGGTTCCGGAAAAACCAGTGTCCTGACCGAACGAATCATCCGGCGTCTGACCGACAGGAAGCATCCTGCCGATCTTTCCCGGATGCTGGTGGTTACCTTTACGCGCGCCGCCGCTGCGGAACTAAAATCCAGGATTGCGTCCGCCCTGTCCGCCGCTCTTGCGGCACATCCCGGAGACCGACGCCTTTCCAATCAGCTCTTTTTGCTGGGCAGTGCACAGATTTCCACCATCGACTCGTTTTTCGGTAAAGCGGTGCGTGCAAATTTTGACCGCCTGTCGATTCCCGCTTCCTTCCGGGTGACGGACGGCGGTGAGCTTTTCTCTCTGAAAACCGAAATTCTGGACGGCATTATTGAAGAATTTTACCGCCGATATCTTCCGGATACGGAAAATGCCACAGAAAGTGCAGATCGGGACGCCGACCGCTCAGTTCTGTCCGGCATCTGTGAAAATCCGTTTGCAACCGCGCTGGATCATCTGATTTCCAACCGGAGCGACGGAAAGCTTGACGAGACGCTTCTCCGGTTTGCCGAAAGCTTTTCCGCGTCGCCGGATGGTTTGGAAACACTGAAGCATTATGCAACTCTGCTTTCCGAAGAAACGGAAAACGATTATTTTTCAACCTCCTACGGAAAGGTTCTCAAGGAACGGTTGCTGGAAGCGTTCCGGGAGTTTTCCGCCTCTCTCCGGGAGTTTTCGGAGCTTCTTGCCGCCTCCGACGGGGACAGTTATGCCAAATGTGCCGCGCTCCTTGCATCCGACACGGATTTCTGCAATGCGGTTGCCGACGCACTGGAGAAGGAACCGTATGAGCGGGTGCGTAATCTGGTATACGGGTTTCTGCCCGGACGGTTTCCCTCCTTCCGGGACAAGACCGTCGGGGTTGCTGCCTATCAGAACTGGCGTGGATTTCTCAAAAAACAGGTTACGGAAGCGCAGAAATACCTGCGTTTTTCCGCAGAAGAAATCCGTGGGCAGATGCTGGAAACCGCACGGCTTTGCAAAATTCTGTATGAACTTCTTTCGGAATACAGCACGCGGTTGCTGTCCGAAAAGAAAAACCGCGGGGTGTTGGAATACGACGATATCCGGTCGATGCTCTACCGTCTTTTGACCAATGCAGACGGATCTCCCTCTCCTTTTGCGGAAAAGCTGGCGGCGGAATATGACGAAATCTACATCGACGAATACCAGGACGTGGATTTTTTGCAGGATCGGATTTTCTCACTGATCGGCGGAAACCGTCGTTTTATGGTCGGTGACATCAAACAGAGCATCTATGGCTTCCGCGGAAGCGAACCTTCCATTTTTTCCGGGTACCGCTCATTGTTTCCGCTCTCCTCCGATTCGCACTCGGATACCTCGGACGGAGTTTGTGTCTTTATGTCCGAAAACTTCCGATGCGACAGTCCGGTCATCCGGTTTACCAATCAGGTATGTTCCTTCCTTTTTTCCGCGTGTGAGAAGAGTGTCGGGTACCGCCCGCAGGATGATCTGATCTGCTCCAAACCAAGCCCTGAAACGCTCTCCTCCGGTCACCCTCTCCCGGTGGAGGTTACGGTGTTTGATGCGAAACCCTCTGCCAAAAAGGCTCCGGCAGAGGCTGTGGAGCTTCCTGCAGAGGAATCTGCGGACGATGCTTCTGACGAAATCCGCTGGGTTGCGGAGCGCGTGGAAAATCTCCTTTCCGACGGAATTCTGGACAGCGGAAAGCGGATTCTTCCGGAGGACATCGCCATTCTGACGCGCACCAACGAAACGGACAGAATGTTTGCCGCCGAACTGAAAAAGAGAGGCATTCCGGTGCTTGTTCAGGGAGGAAATCCGTTGCTGGAGAATCCCCTTCTGACGGAGCTGATGAACCTTTTGTATGCCATTGACAATCCGTATCGTGATCTTCCGCTTTCGGAATTCCTTCTCTCGCCGATCGGAGATTTTTCTCTGGAAGAGCTGTCCCTGATCCGTTCCGCCTCTTCTAAAGATACTTCCCTTTATACCGCTCTTTGCGCATTTGCGGAATCGGAGTCGGAAGATCCGGCTCTGACGAAGAAGGTCACGGATTTGCTGACCTTTTTGGATGTGCAGCGGGACTCTGCCATGATGCAGTCAGCAGACCGTTTTCTGCGCTCGCTTTTTCTGGAGGAGCGTCTGCTTCCTTACCGGGATTCCCCTGTTCTGCTCTTTGTTTATGAGTCTGCCCGTACCTATCGGCGCTCCTCCTTCTGCAATCTGTACGGCTTTCTGACCTATTTTTCCGGATTGCTGGAAAGCGGAAATGTTTCCGCCGGAGGATTTGAAAAGGCGGAAAGCGCCGTGACCGTGATGACGGTACACGGTTCCAAGGGTTTGGAATTCCCAGTGGTATTTCTTTGCGCCTGCGGTGCTCCGTTCCGGCAAAGAGAAAGCAGGAAAACGCCGATCTGGCACCGCGGGATCGGTTGTGCCGCGAAGCTGTATGACCCGCTGACAGGCATCAGCTCTGCAACCGCCCTCCATGACGCCGTTTGCATGCAGGCGGAGGAGGAACAGACGGAAGAGAGCATCCGGGTGCTTTATGTGGCACTCACACGGGCGCGGGAGCAATTGTTTGTCACCGGTACGCTTTCCAAAAAACGGGACAGTGCGATTGCGGATGCCGCCGGAATCCGCCGGGGCAAGCGCCGGGAAATTCTGGACGGCGGCAGCCTTCTCGAATGGATTCTTGCGTCGCTCAACGAGCCTTCGGCAAAAGCGCCGGACTTCCCCTGCCGGGTGTCGTTCCTTTCATATGGATCCGTTGCGGGAGTCGCCCCCGCAGAAGCGGTTTCCAATGAAGAAAAACTGCCCTCCGCGGAGGTACGTCCGCCTGACCGAACCGACCTTGATTTTGCTTCCTATTCGAATGCGGAAAAGAACTTTTGCTATCCGCAGGCGGGACTGATCGGTCTGCCTGCAAAAGCCGCCGCTTCCCGGTTGGAAAAGGGCTTCCTTGATGTCTGTCTTGCGGAAGCAGAAGAAGATTCTTTGGAACTGCAGCTGCGGATGATGGAATCCTCTGCGCCCGTGTTTGACACCATTCTTTCCGACAAACAGTCAGTCAGTGCCGCGGATATCGGTACTGCAACGCATACCTTTTTGCAGTTCTGCGATTTTGCGCGTCTTGCATCGGACGGAATGGATGCGGAAGCGGAACGGATGATTGCGGAAAAACGAATGACTGCGGAAGCGGTCTCCATGATTCATCGGAAGCAAATCCGACTTTTTTGCAACAGCACGCTGATGCAACTGCTTCTTTCCGCAAAGGAAGTGCGGAGAGAGCAAAAATTCGGCATCTTCCTTCCGATGCGTTCTTTTACCGAAAGCCAATCCCTGAAGGAGACTTTGGGAGAACAAAAACTGTTTGTGCAAGGCTCTATGGACCTTCTTTTGGAAACGGAAAACGGATCGCGGATTCTGGTGGACTACAAGACCGACGCGGTGCCGGAAAAAATACGGACGGATCCGGTCTCCCTGGAAGCTTTTTTCCGTGAAAAGCACGGAATGCAGCTTTCCTGCTATGCCACTGCCATGCAAAGGCTGTTTGGCGTTGCACCGGAGAAAAGCTTCATTTATTCCCTGCCGCTCGGCAAGCTGATTCTGATTCCGGCTCCTTTGCTGGGATGAGCCTTTCCCGTTTTCTTTACAGATTATTTTCTCAGAAAAGAGACGTTTTATCTATGACAGATTCTAAAAAATCGGGGACTTTTTCCCGTTCGCATGCCCGCGCCGCAGGTGTTTTTGAGTGGGTTCGCTCCAATGCGGTATTCTGCATTGCCGTTCTGCTGGCAATTGTGACTTCCTGCATTGTTCCTCCGGACAGGGAATACACCGGATATTTTGACTGGAAAACACTGACCTGCCTCTTTTGCACGCTGGCGGTGGTCTGTGCACTCCGTAACATCCACTTCTTTACGATTCTTGCCCGGAAAATTGTGGACTGTGCAGGAAATTTGCGCATTGCGGTCATTGCACTTGTTTACATCACCTTTCTCGGCTCCATGCTCATCAGCAATGACATGGCTCTCCTGACATTTTTACCGCTCGGTTACTTTGTTCTCTCCTCCACCGGCGAAGAGCGGCACATGGCTTTTGTTTTTATCATGCAGAACATTGCCGCAAATCTCGGCGGCATGCTGACCCCGTTCGGAAATCCGCAGAACCTGTATCTCTATGCAAAATTTCAGATTCCGACGGGAGAGTTTTTGCATATCATGTGGATTCCCTTTCTTGCTTCCATTGCGGCGATCACGGTCTGCTGTCTGTTTCTGCCGCGGGATCGGCTGGAACTGCGTCAAACCGCAACCGACCGTTTGCCGCCGGTAAAAACCGCGCTGTATCTTTTGCTGTTTGCGCTTTCCGTAATCATTGTCTTCCGGCTGATTCCTTACCGGATCGGGCTGATTGTCATTCCGTTGACACTTCTCCTCCTGGATCGAACGGCTTTGCGGCAGGTGGATTATGCGCTCCTCGGTACTTTTTTCTGTTTTTTCATTTTTGCCGGCAATATGGCGCGCATTCCGGCGGTCAGAGAGTTCTTCTCTGCGATGCTGGAGAAAAACACGTTGCTTTTCAGCATTCTTTCCTGCCAGGTCATCAGCAACGTACCGTCTGCCATTCTGCTGTCGCAGTTTACCACGGACTACCCCGCGCTCCTTTTGGGGGTCAACATCGGCGGAACCGGCACCCTGATCGCTTCTCTCGCAAGTCTCATTTCTTTTCGGGAATTTACACGCCGCAATCCCGGGAAAGCCGGGTTTTATCTTCTCCGCTTTACCGCGTTCAATGTCGGATTTGCGGTTGTGCTTTCTTTGGTTGCCGCGCTGACGCTCCGGTAATGCCTCCGGTTTGAAACGATTTTTCGGAAAGCGGGAAAAAGTTTATACTTTCCCATACAATTCCGGGTGCTTTCTTGCTTTTTCGGTATTTTTCTGCTATACTGTTTTTTAACGTTCTGTTCTGAGGAGAAGCTATGAGTGCGCTTTTGATTGTTCTGTTGATTCTGCTGTATACTCTGCAATCATTCTTTTGCAAAATTTACACCGATTCCTATCCGGGACGCGAGGACCTTGCCTCCCCTGTTTTTACCGCAGTGAGCGGGCTTTGCATTGCGCTTATTTCTTTTGCCTTTTCCGGCTTCCATTTCGATGCGCAATGGCAGACGATCCTGCTTGGTGTAATCAATGCAGCAGCGCTCTTTTGCTACAACCGCAGTCTGATCAGCGCTTCGCAAAACGGACCTTATTCCGTTCAGATGGTATTCATGATCGCCGGAGGGATTCTGATTCCGACCTTTGCGGCTTCCGTCTTCTTTGACGACCATGTTTCCGTCATCAAATACATCTGTATTGCGGTGGTTTTGCTTTCGGTTTATCTGATCAGCCGGAAGGAAGGTGATTTCTACCGCAACAAAAAGCGCTTTTTCATTTCCGCAACAGTGCTCGGCATTGCCAACGGCGTTTACGGCTCTCTGCTGGATGCACAACAACGTCTGACGGGAGATTCCGAAAAGGAAGAACTGCTGTGCCTGACCTATGCGCTTGCCTGTCTGATCTCTTTTGCGCAGCTGCTACTGAAGGAGCGTCGAAAAATTCCTGCCGCTTTGCGTCAGACGCCCCGTTCCGCAATTTTTCTGATGATGGGTTCGGTGGTAACGGCACTTGCCGCAAATCTGATGGTCTATATTTTACAACTGGTGAATGTAACGGTGCTTTACACGCTGGACAATTCCTGTGTCTTTCTGATCAGCGTTCTGTTCTCCTGTATCTTTTTCAAAGAAAAGCTGACCAAAATGAATCTGTTCGGTTGTGCGGCCATGTGTGCGGCACTGGTCTGCATTACCGAATTCTGGAAAAGTCTCTGAATTGACCGGCACGCAGAAAATGCGCTCCCGCAAAGTTTGCGGGAGCGCATTTTTGTAATATACCGATTGTTTTTCTTACGCCTTATTGACGGAACCGAACAGCTCCATCTTCTCCTTGACGGTTGCCTTGATGGCTTCCACGCCGGGCGCCAGCAGTTTTCTCGGATCAAAGCCCTTGCCCTCCAGATCCTTGCCGGCTTCCACGTACTTCCGGGTTGCCTCTGCAAACGCCAGTTGGCATTCGGTGTTGACATTGATCTTGGAAACGCCAAGCGAAATTGCCTTCTTGATCATGTCTGCGGGAATACCGGTTCCGCCGTGCAGAACCAGCGGCATCTTGCCGACCTTTTCGGAAACCGCTGCCAGCGTCTCGAAGGAAAGTCCCGGCCAGTTGGCAGGATATTTTCCGTGGATGTTGCCGATGCCTGCGGCAAGCATGGTGACACCGAGATCCGCGATCATCTTGCATTCCTCGGGATCCGCGCACTCGCCCATGCCGACAACGCCGTCTTCCTCACCGCCGATGGCGCCGACCTCTGCCTCCAGAGAAAGTCCCTTCTCTGCACAGACCTTTACCAGCTCGCGGGTCTTTTCCACGTTCTCGGCGATCGGATAATGCGAACCGTCGAACATGATGGAAGAAAAGCCTGCGTCGATGCACTTATAGCATCCTTCATAGGTACCGTGATCCAAATGGAGCGCTACGGGAACCGTGATCTTCAGCTCCTCGATCATTGCCTTCACCATGGCGGAAACGGTCTTGAATCCGCACATATATTTTCCTGCTCCCTCGGACACACCGAGGATTACGGGAGAATTCAGTTCCTGTGCTGTCTGGAGAATTGCCTTGGTCCATTCCAGGTTATTGATATTGAACTGCCCGACCGCGTAATGGCCTTCTTTTGCCTTGGTAAGCATTTCCTTTGCCGAAACCAACATTTTTGTTTGCCTCCTCAAAAACATTTTGATCGTTTGTATTATATACCATATTTCCGCAAAAATCAAGTCTTTTTTGCATCTCCGCCGTTTTTTTATCAAAAAAACATGAAAGAGATTCTCCTGCGGCATACTAAAGCAAACAGATTTTTTATGATGCATCCGAAGGAGAATTTATGAAACGCAAAGAAAATGAATTTCAGCGAATGACGGAGCATTCGGTAAAAGCACAGGTATTGCGGTTGGCGGTTCCGTCCGCGATCGGACTTCTGGCAGTATCGGCATACTCTCTGGCGGATTCGGCTTTTCTCTCCGGTCTCGGAGCCGATGCGGGAGCCGCGGTCAGTGTGCTTTTTCCGGTACATGTGCTGATGCAGGCAGTAGGATATACACTCGGAATGGGCGGCGGCAGTCTGTTCTCCCGTGCACTGGGCAGACAGGAAGAAACACTTGCCGGCAGTTGCCTGTCGCTTTCTTTTTTTCTTTCCCTTCTGATCGGCGGAGGAATTCTCGCCGCCGGGCTTTTTGCGACGGTTCCGATTGTCCGCTTTCTCGGAGCAACGGATACGGTGGTTCCGTATGCGGTGGCATATGCCCGTCCACTTTTCTGCGCCGCTCCGGTCATGTGCGGCAGTTTTGTACTCAGTCAATTCCTACGTGCCGGAGGACATGCGGTCTCTTCGATGGCGGGGCTTTGCGTCGGAAGCTTTCTCAACATTTTACTGGATCCGATTCTGATTCACCGTTTCGGTTATGGGGTTGCCGGTGCCTCGGTCTCCACGCTTTTGAGTCAGAGTTGCGGGTTTCTGGTTCTGCTCTTTCTCTGCATCCGGAGCGGCGACGGCATCCGGCTCTTCCCGCTCCCGAAACACGGCGCATTTCCGCTTGCCGGAAAAATTCTGGTTTCCGGTCTTCCATCTCTTTTGCGACAAGGACTTTCCGGAACCGCAACGGTGCTTCTGACGCATGCCGCAAAGGACCTCGGTAGCAGTGCCGTCACGGCAATGTCGGTGACCGCGCGGATATTCCTTTTGGTGTTCAGCTTTTGTCTCGGAATCGGTCAGGGCATGATGCCTGTCGTCGGGTTCAATCATGGCGCCGCCCTTCCGGAGCGTGCGGGACAGGCATACCGTTTTGCTTTGCGGTTCTCTACTCTGTTGATGTTCGGACTTTCACTTCCTCTGCTGTTCCTGACCCCGCAGATTCTCTCCCTGTTTCAAAGCGATGATGAACTTCTCCGGATCGGGATTCCGGCACTGCGGGCGCAGAGTGCCGTTCTCTTTACTCATGGGATTGTGACGTGCACCATCCTGTACGATCAGGCAGCCGGAAAAGCCGTCCGTGCCGCGGTTCTTGCCGCCGCACGTCAGGGTTTCTTCTTCCTTCCCCTGATTTTCTGGATGCCGCGCGCCTTCGGAATACCGGGATTACAGCTTACGCAGCCGCTTGCCGATTTTCTCACGTTTTTGTTTGCCGTTCCTTTTCTGATCCAGGCATGGAAATCCGATCTCCCCCCAAAAAGTACTTTGTAAACAAAATCCGTTTTTATGCAAAAAGTTGAAAAAGGTCATTGATTTGTCGGTAATTTTATGCTATACTATTAGATAACGGTATTCCGGTTCGGAATTCCCGTTCATCCTTATTACTTTTCGGAGGAGACACAATGGCAATCAAAATGAGAATCCTGTATGATACGGGAAAGAAGAAACTGAAAAATATTGCAAATGAAATCAAGGCACACTATGAGCTTGGTGTCAATGCGGTGGACTGCATTCCGCCGGCATACTCCTGCGACAAGGAACGGGTGGTCATTCTGATTCTGAGTGCGAAAGGGGATCTGAAGGATTCCGTTCGGCTGTTCTGCGGGGAGCTGAACAAATCCCGTGCGCAGAATGTGGCGCTGATTGTGGACGGCGACAAAGCCGCCGCCAACCGTGCCAAAGAAATCATCGGCGAAGCCGGAAACCGGGTATATGAAGAGGTTCTTTATGTCAAAGGCGGTATGCCGCTCTTTTCCTCCGTGAAACCGGAAGAGCTGAAAGAGGTTTTCGACTGGGTGGATCGGGTTGTTGCCAACCTAAAGTAAAAGCGATGGGCATTGTACAAACGTACGATGCCCATTTTTCTATGTCAATATCCGCCGGGGCGCATGAATGTGTGCTCCCCCTGTGTTTTGGTTAAAACCGCATGGTCAGCTGGTCGGTTTCGCTTACGTTGTCAAGAACACCGTTGGCTCTCAGCATCTCAATCACGGATTTACTGATTTTTGCCCGGATCTGCAGATCCTCAACCGAGAAAAACGGTTCCTCTTCCCTTGCCTGAATGATGTTCTGCGCCGCACTCTCTCCGAGTCCCGGCAGAGAGGAAAACGGCATGCGGATGGCTCCGTTCTCCGGAAGGAAAGCATAAGAATCCGATTTTTCCAGATGCACCGGCAAAAAGCGAATCCCGCGTGCCATTGCCTCATTGATCAGCTGGAGCACCGTGATGCTTGCCTGCTCCTTTGGAGAGGCTTCCTTTCCGCGCTTCTGAATATCCCGCATGACGGCAACAACGTTTCCTTTGCCGCCCATGACAATCTGTGCGTCGAATCCGTTGGGCGCTACGGTAAACATAGTGCAATAAAATTCCACCGGCTTATGTACCTTATACCATGCCAGGCGGATGGCGGACATGACGTATGCCGCCGCGTGTGCCTTCGGAAACAGGTATTTGATCTTCTTGCAGGAGAGAATGTACCATTCGGGAACCTCATGCTTCCGCATTTCCTCCTCCCATTCCGGCGTCAATCCCTTTCCTTTCCGAACCGCCTCCATGATCTTGAATGCGGTCGCGTTTTCCAATCCGTATCGGATCATGTCCAGCATGATACCGTCGCGGGTTCCGATGACGCGGGAAATATCGCAGGTGCCGTCACGAATCAGATCCTGGGCGTTGCCGAGCCAGACGTTGGTACCGTGGGTCAGTCCGGAAATCTGCAGAAGATCCGCAAAATTCCGGGGCTTTGCGTCCAGAAGCACCTGCTGAATGAACGGGGTTCCCAGCTCCGGCAGTCCGTAGGTTCCGATGGTGCAGCCTTCGATATCCTCCGGACGGATGCCAAGCGGCTCGGTGGATTCAAACAGCTCATACACGGAGCGGTCATTCATGGCAACATCCAGCACCGAGGTATCGGTAAAGCGCTCCAGCCACTTGTATTTGGTCGGCATATCGTGTCCGAGCTCGTCCAGCTTGAGAATGGTATCGTGCAGATAGGAGAACGCGAAGTGCGTGGTGATAATATCGGAATTGGGGTCATCCGCCGGGTGCTGCACAGGGGTAAAGTCATATACGTCATATTTCTGCGGGACAACGATGATGCCGCCGGGATGCTGTCCGGTGGTTTTTTTGACACCGACGCAATGCTCCACCAACCGGTTCATCTCCGCACGCGGCAGGCTGATGCCCTTCTGCTCCACATATTTGGCAACATACCCGTAGGCGGTCTTGTCTGCCAACGTTCCCAGCGTTCCGGCACGGAACACGTGTCCCTCACCGAAAAGCTCCTCGGTATATTTATGGACTCTTCCCTGCACGTCTCCGGAAAAGTTCAGGTCTATGTCCGGTGATTTGTCTCCGTAGAACCCGAGAAAAGTTTCGAACATGATGTCGTGTCCGTCCGCGCGGTATTTGGTTCCGCAACGCGGGCAATTCTTATCCGGGAGGTCAAAACCGGAGCCGACAGAGCCGTCCGTGAAAAATTCACTGTGCTTGCATTCCGGATTCGGGCAATAGTAATGCGGCGGCAGGGGGTTGACTTCGGAAATGCCCGCCATGGTTGCAACAAAGGAGGAACCCACAGAACCACGGGAGCCGACAAGGTAACCTTGTTCCTCGCTGAAATGCACCAGCCGCTGTGCGATCAGATACAGGACGGCAAATCCGTTTTTGATGATGGAGGAAAGCTCCTTTTCCAGTCGCTTGGAAACGATTTCGGGAAGCGGATCACCGTATTGAGACTTTGCGCGGTTCCAGCACATCTCCTGCAGTTCTTCTTCCGCCCCCTTCATTTCCGGAGTGTAGGAACCCTTCGGAATCGGGCGGATACGTTCAATCTGCTCCGCAATGGCATTGGTATTGGTGACAACGACCTCGTATGCTTTTTCTTTCCCGAGATAAGAAAATTCCTCCAGCATTTCCTCTGTAGTCCGGAAATAAAGACCGACATCCTTGTCAAAGTCTTTGAATTTCTGTCCCGCCAGAAGGATTTTGCGGTACAGCTCGTCCTCGCGGTTGAGAAAATGAGAATCGCAGGTGGCGCAGACAGGCTTATTGTATTTCTCACCCAACTCCACAATCCGGCGGTTCAGATTTCGCAGCCCCTCGTCGTCTGCAACCGTTCCTTCGGCAATCAGGAAGCGGTTGTTGCAGATGGGCTGAATCTCCAGATAGTCATAAAAACCGACGATCTCCTCCAGCTCCGATTCCGGTCGGTTCTCCAAAATGGCGCGGAAAAGTTCTCCTGCCTCACAGGCGGAACCGATAATCAAACCCTCCCGATACTTTTCCAGCACGGTCTTCGGAATTCTCGGAAAGCGCTTGAAATAATTCAGGTAGCTTTGCGAAATCAGGCGGTACAGATTTTTCAGTCCCGCCTGGTTTTTGACCAGAATGATCTGGTGATAGGGCTTGAGCTTGAGCGGGTCTGCCTTCTCGGTCATTTCCTTTTGCAATGCGCGCAGATCCGCAATCTCTGATTTTTCCATCAGCTCAATCATATGGAAATAGATCATTGCCAGCATTTCCGCGTCGTCGCAGGCACGGTGATGGTTGAAATCTCCCAGATGATAGGCTTCGGCGATGGTATCCAGCTTATGATTTTTCAGTTCCGGATTAAGGTACTTGGAAAGCGCGACCGTATCAAGATACGGGTTTTCAAACGGCAGCCCCGCCGCCTCCGCAAAATGGCGGATGAATCCGATGTCGAAGTTGGCGTTGTGTGCGATCAGGAGTTTCTTTTCCTTCTGTCCGCCGTCCCCGTCTCCGATGAAAGCGAAAAAGCCTTGCAGAGCATCCGGAAAGCGCGGTGCGTCCGCAACCATTTCATCGGTAATGCCGGTCAGCCGGACGATCTCTTCCGGAATGGCGCATTCCGGATTGACGAATGTGTCGAACCGATCCAGCACCTTGCCGTCCCGAATCTTGACGGCTCCGATCTCGGTGATTTTGCAGTTCTGAACGGAAAGTCCGGTGGTTTCGATATCGAATACGATGCACTCCGCGTGAAAATCCGGGTTGAAGGCTCCGGTAATGGCGCTTGCCGTGTTGTTGACAAAGTAGGCTTCCATTCCGTAGATGACCTTGAAGTCACTGTCCGCCGGAACCGCTTTTTCCAGTGCCAGCATTGCATCCGGAAACGCCTGCACATTTCCGTGGTCGGTGATGGCAACTGCCGGATGTCCCCATTTGTAAGCAGTTTTGACCGCAACGTCCGGCGGAATCAGTGCATCCATTGTGGACATGGTGGTATGCAGGTGAAGCTCCACCCGTTTCTTTTCGGCGGTATCTTTGCGCGATTTTTTGGAAATCTTTGCAATATCGGTATAATAAAACGTAAAATCCGGGTCGGTGCTTCCTTTTCTGGTCACGTGCTTGACGTATCCTCGCATGGCAACAACCGTGCCGTTCCCGATCAGGGAACAAATCCGGTCGGCATCCTCCGGTACCATTCCGAACGTGCGATGCTCGATGGAAGCGTTCCCGTCGAAAATATCAAAGCTGATGTCAAATTTATCTCCGCCGCGTCCTTCTTCCCTCTGAAAATTGAAAATTTCACCGACAATGACAAGGTTTTTCTGCGGCTTGTCGATGGAAGCGATGGTGACGGGGTGAATTTCAAAAGCATCCCCGTATATGTATTCCGGTGCGGAGAGGTCAAAAACGGAAAATCCGATGCGGCAGGTGTCACCGCTGATCTCCGGGTACAATGCCGGTTCATAGATGGAAACTGCCCGCGGCAGCATCGGTTCCTCCGATTCTGCTTTACCGCCGTATGAGGAAGCCGCGCTTTGCGCCGCGTACTGTGCTTCCAGTGCGCTTGCGCGTTCCGCTTCTTTGACCGCTTCGCTTTGGAATTCCTTTCGGAGACGGTACAGCCCTCCCTGATCCGCCATCGGGTCGAAGGCTTCCATTTGGCGGATTTCCACGCGGATCGGTACGCCGAATTCACGCAGAACGATTTCTTCCATCAGATGCGGGGTTTGCGCGTCGTACATCAGCCCGACGCCGTCCTCGGTAAACGGAATTTCGATCCGGAGAAATCCGTTTTGCAGGTGATATTCGCAATGGTTGAAAAAGCCGTTGGCGACAGAGCCGCTCCGGTTGGTTTCGCTCAGAAGATCCGGAATCCGGGTACTGTCAAAAAGCTCTGCCCGGTATTTCGGGCAGAGTCGGACGGCATTCAGTTCATAAACCTGCCGGATTTCTTCTTCAATCCGGTAGAGCGTGCGCTTCGGAACATACTGCGGAAACGGAAGTGTCGCCTCCATGATCCGCTGCCCTCTGTCCGCGCGGAGAGCTATGCCGTCCGGATCCGCGCTCTGCAACAGTGCCGACAGCTCGGCATCCGGATGGTAACGACTGAAAATTTCCAAAAATGTTTTGCTCATGAATTCCCTTTTTCTTTGAAAGACCGGATTTCCCGGATCAGACGTTCGACAATTTCACCCTCGGGAATCTTTTCTACGATTTCTCCGTGCCGGAACAGAACCGCTTCTCCACAGCCTCCGGCAATCCCGATATCCGCCTCGCGCGCCTCGCCGGGGCCGTTGACAACGCATCCCATCAGTGCGACGCGAACGGGTACATCCTCCAGGTGTGCTTCGCGCACGGCTTTTTCAAAGGCAGCTGCCAGTGCAATCAGGTTGATCTTGGTTCTGGAGCAGGTCGGGCAGCTGACAATATCCATGCCGCTCTGCCCCTCAATTCCGACTGCCTGAAGAATCTTCTTTGCCGCCGCAACCTCCGCAAGCGGGTTCTCGGTCAGAGAAACACGGATGGTATCTCCGATTCCGTCGCAAAGCAAGGCACCGATTCCGATGGCGCTTTTGAGGGTTCCGCGCTCCCCGCCGCCCGCCTCTGTGACACCGAGATGCAACGGATAAGGGCAACGCTCTGCCAGCAGGCGGTTTGCCCGGATCATATCCGGCACGGTGGACGCTTTGATGGAAACCAATGTATCGTAGAACCCGCACCGTTCCAAAAGCGAAATGTGGTACAGGGCGCTTTCGCAAAGTGCCTCCGGGGTCGGTGCGCCGTATTTTGCAAGAATATGCTTTTCCAGAGAACCGCTGTTGACACCGATCCGGATCGGAATTTTTCTTTCCCGGCAGGCATCGCATACGGCGCGAACCCGGTCGTCTTCCCCGATGTTTCCGGGATTGATGCGGATTTTATCAAATCCAAGCTCCGCACAGCGCAGTGCGATCCGATAATCGAAATGAATATCCGCAACAATCGGAATCCGGACACCGGCTTCCTTGATTTTCAGGATGGTGTATGCCGCTTCCGCGGTGGGAACCGAAACGCGGACAATATCACACCCCGCCGCCTCCAGACGCAGAATCTGATCGGTGGTGGAAGCGGCATCGGCGGTATCGGTGTTGGTCATGGACTGGATGGCAATGGGGGCATTTCCGCCCAAGGTCCGGTTTCCGACCTTTACCTCACTTGTTTTTCTTCTGATTTCATTGTATTTCATAGTGTGATCACATCCTTGATGGCGACAACAACAGCAAGCGCCAGAAGCAGAATCAATCCGACAAAATTGATGACCGCTTCCACCTCTTTTTTCACCGGCTTGCGGCGGATCAGTTCAATCAGATACAGGAAAATGTGCCCGCCGTCCAGTGCCGGCAACGGCAAAAGATTCATCACTCCGAGGTTAATGGAAATGACGATGACAAGATACAGCACGTTCAAAGCGCCGGTTTGCGCCGCGTCTCCGATGGTTTTGGTGATTCCGACAGGTCCCGAAACGGCTTCAAAACCGAAGCGCCTGGTAAACAGTCCCGAGAGAGAATCAAACACCATCTTGACCGTGGAAACCGAGCGGAACCACGTATGCTTGACAACCGTCGCAAAGCCGAAGGAAGGCTCCCTCCAGACGCGAAAATCCGGTGTTCCGAATACCACTCCGGATTCTTCATAGGAAGGAACGATGACCTGATCCAGGACAATCGTCTCGCCGTTCCGCTCCACTGTCAGCTTCATCGGCCGGTAGCCCTGGAACATCATTTCATAAGCAAGTTCATTGTAGGTATGCACACGGGTGGAATTGACCTTGGTAATCTTATCTCCGACCTTCAGTCCGGACGCGGCACTGAGGGACTCCTGCAGAGAAGTCATCGTTTCTTCGGTGATCGGCAGAGTGAGTGTGATCTGCTCGGTTGCGGTTCCTTCCTTATTCAGGCGGTGAACCACCACCGTGCAGTCCGTATTTCCGCTTTCCTTCAGAATCTGCTTCAGATCATCCATGGAAAGAACCTGATTTCCGTTGACGGAAATCAGATAGTCATCCTTCTGAAAGCCGTTCTCGGTCGATTCCCCGATATAGGTCACGTAAAATCCGGCAACCCCTGTGGTGCCGAGCGCCCCATGACCGGAGACAAGCACGAATACCAGCATCAGAACAAATCCCAAAAGGACGTTCATGAGCGGTCCGGCAAGGGAGATCAGAATCCGTTTCCAGACGCTCTGATTGCAATAGGCATGCTTTGCTTCCTCGGGATCCACCGGAGCCGGTTCCTGTTGTACGGATTTTTTGAGGCTTTCCTCGGAGCCGGGATTCGTCCAGAACGCTTCCTCCGCCCGTTGGTCGTCCGGAAGCTCAGAGGAAGCAACGGGTGGCTCGGCTGTCCCTTCCGCGCTCCCCTGCACCGCCTCCATGCCGTTTTCTCCGAGCATGCTGACAAAGCCGCCGATGGGAAAGAGCCGCAGAGAATAGACGATCCCGCTTTTCCGGCTCTTCCGGGACAGAATCTTCGGTCCCATACCGATGGCAAACTCCAGCACCCTGACACCGCACAGGCGCGCCACAATGAAATGCCCCAGCTCGTGAATGGTAATCAGGGCACCGAAAATCAGCAGAGCAAGCAAAATATACAAAACGTTCAAAGCAATGTTCCTCCCAAAAAAACCGTTAAACCGTCCTGCGGTTTTCCAAAAATTCACTTGCAAGAGAGCGGGCGGCGCCGTCAAACGAGAAAATGTCATCCAGCGAACAGATCTTGTCTGCATCCGGAAGGGCTTCTAAGGTCTGTTCCACCAGTTCAAAGATTCCGGTAAAACCGAGTTTCCCGTCAAGAAATGCCGCAACGGCAATCTCATTTGCCGCGTTGAGCACTGCCGGAACCGCTCCGCCGCGGCGGATGGCCTCCAGTGCCAGCTTCAAAAGGACAAACGTTTCGGTATCCGGCTTGCGGAATGTCAATTGTCCGACCTCGGTCAGATCCAACGGTTTGATTACGCCGGTTGCCCGATCCGGATGCGTCAGCGCGTATTGCACGCAAAGCCGCATATCCGGCATGGACATCTGCGCGATCACGCTGTTATCAATATATTCCACCGCAGAGTGGATTATACTTTCCCGATGCACCAGTACCTCAATCTGCTCCGGGCGGACGCCGAACAGATGTACCGCTTCAATGACCTCAAAACCTTTGTTCATCAGCGTTGCGCTGTCCACGGTAATCTTGGCTCCCATTTTCCATGTGGGGTGTGCCAACGCTTTCTCCACGGTAATTCCGGAAAGCTGTTTTGCATTCATTCCATAGAAGGGTCCGCCGGACGCGGTCAGGAAGATCCGTCGGATGCGATTCTTTCCGCCGGAACGGAGGCACTGAAAAATCGCGGAATGCTCACTGTCCACCGGAAGGATTTCGGTCTTTTTTGCCTCTGCAAGCTTCATCACGAACTCCCCGGCACAGACCAGGGACTCCTTGTTGGCAAGCGCAAGCTTTTTTCCGCTCTGCAGGACAGCCAGTGTCGGCTTCAGTCCTGCGGCTCCGATGACGGAATTTAAGACGATCTCCTCTTTCTCATACGGATATCCAGCCAGCGCGCACACGCCGTCCGCGCCTGCATAAACCGCAATATCGGTATCCGCAAGTCGTAATTTCAATTCCTTTGCCGCGTCCCGGTCTGCCATGGCGCAAGCGCGTACCTTCAGCTCCCTTGCCTGCTCCTCTACCCGCTTGGCATTCCGGTTGGCGGAAATTGCATTGACGCGAATATGGCATCGCTTTGCCACATCAATTGCCTGTTCCCCGACGGAACCGGTGGAGCCTAAAATCGTAACGGAAGGATAATGCTCTTCCTGTGCCATCAGATCACCTCCAGAATGTTGAAGTAAGACGAAAATGCAAGCAGTATAATGGAAACCGACAGAATGGAATCAAACCGATCCAGCATTCCGCCGTGTCCCGGAAAAATCTTTCCGTAATCCTTGATCCCGTACTGACGTTTGATGAGCGACATCAAAAGGTCTCCGATCTGTGCCACGATGGCGGCAAGGATTCCCGCGACGGCAAGCAGCCAGAAGTTGACCCGTGCCTCTGTCATGCTCTGTGCAATCCAGCCGAACAGGAGCATACTGAGTGTGCAGAACACCGTGCCGCCGATGCTTCCCTCCACCGTTTTTTTCGGACTGACATCGGGAATCAGCTTATGCTTTCCGCCTCTGCCGAAGAGCATTCCGCACAGATAAGCAAAGATGTCCGTGATCCATGCACCGATGAAAACGGTCAGGTAGGAAACGTTCCCGCCCGGCTCGTAATCGTGCAGGAGAAGGATGGCATTGAAGCCGATGAGGATGTAAAAGGATGTAGCAAAAAGAATACACACATCCGCAATCCGGTACTTTCCGCGGGAAAAGGTGGCAACGGCAAAAAGATAAATCAACAGTACCATGGAAAAGACAATGGCTCCGCGCCGCAGTTCATCCAGTTTTCCGAGATAACGGATCAGAAACGGGGACGCCGCTGCGGCAAGATAAACAGGAATGTTGAGGACATATGCTTTCTGTAATCCGATGCACCGGATCATTTCAAAAACAGCGATGACCGAGCAGATGGCAAGTCCGATGGGAAGCGCCGGTGTATTTGCGAAGATCAGAACGGGAATCAGAATTGCCGTTGCGACTGCACCGGTGATAAAGCGTTGTTTCATATCAGCGAACCTTTCTCTCTGTATGAATTAGACGCCGCCGTAACGGCGTTTTCTTGCATAGAAAGCGGAAACCGCCCGATCTACATCCTCTGCGGAAAAATCCGGCCAGAGAACATCGGTAAAATAATATTCGGCATAGGCGGACTGCCACAGAAGAAAGTTGGAAATCCGCAAATCCCCGCCCGTGCGGACAATCAGATCCGGGTCCGGGCATCCCGCCGTATAAAGTGCGCGGTCGATGTCGCTCTCCTCGATTTGTGCTTTTCCCTCTTTCAGCAATTGGTTGCAGGCGTGAACCAGCTCTTCTCTGCCGCCATAGTTGACGGCAATGTTGAGAATGAAAGGCTTATGTGCGGTCTCGCGGTCGATCCTTGCCATCTTTTCCTGTAGTGCTTCCGGAAAAATATGAAGGTTTCCGATGAAGCGGAAATGGACATTATCCTCTTTCATTTCCGAGAAGCACTCTTCAATGTAGTCATCGAAAATCTTCATGATGGTGTCGACTTCCTTTTGCGGTCGCTTCCAGTTCTCGGTGGAAAACGCATAAACGGTCATATACTTCAGTCCGATGCTTTCACAGTACCGACCGATCTTTTTGAAGGTCGCCGCACCGTGCGAATGCCCGAACTCCCGCGGCATACCGCGCCGCTGTGCCCATCTGCCGTTTCCGTCCATGATGAACGCGATGTGCTGAAGGCGTTCGTCCACCTGCACCTTCTGCTTTTCTTTTTTCTTTTTGCTCCAGAACATAGCCGTCTCCTGTCTTGTGTTCTCTGCCGTTTTGGCTACGCAACAGTTTCCTCCCGGAAAGGCTCCGGGAGGGAACGAAAATCAAATCTGCATAATCTCTTTTTCTTTCTTTGCGGCAATGCCGTCAATCGTCTTGACATACTGGTCGGTCAGGTCCTGCACCGCCTTTTCGCCTGCTTTTTGCTCGTCCTCGGTCATAAGACCGTCTTTTTTCTGCTTCTTGATCTCATCATTGGCTTCGCGGCGGACATTCCGGATGGAAACACGGGCTTCCTCGGTCATCTTCTGAATCTGCTTGGCAAGCTCCTTGCGGTGCTCTTCCGTCAGTGGCGGAAATACCAACCGGATCACGGTTCCGTCGTCCACGGGGTTGATACCGATGTCGGATGCCTGAATTGCCTTGACCATCGCCTTCAGGGTGGAACGGTCGTAGGGAGAAATGGTCAGCGTTTTGGGGTCGGTCACGGAGACGGATGCCATGTCCACCAGCTTCGTGGGGGCACCATAGTATTCAAAGGTCACCTTGGAAACGATGGCGCTGTTTGCCTGACTTGCCCGGATGGTAGACAGGTTGTTTTCAAATACGGAGACGCTCTTGGACATTTTTTCTTCGGTTTCTTTGGTGTTGAATTTCATAATTTCAATTCCTTTCGATGTAGTAAGATTGCAGTTTTTCCATGATACGGCAGAAGGACTGCCGGATTCAGACGTGAATGGCGGTACCTACCGATTCGCCCATAACGACACGGTAAATGTTTTCCGGGTCCGCAAGCCCGAATGCGTGGGCGTTGATTCCGTTATCCATGCAGAAAATGGCAGAGGTCATATCCAGTGCGCGCAGGTTCTCATCCAGAATCCTGCGATATGTGATGTCGGTGTAGCGAACTGCATCCGGATTCTTTCTCGGATCGTCGCTGTAAATGGCATCAATGTTCTTTGCCATCAGCACGCAATCGGCTCCGATTTCCGCCGCGCGGAGAACCGCTGCGGTATCCGTGGAAAAATAAGGCGTTCCGAGTCCGCATCCGAAAATAACGACCGTTCCGTTTTCCAGCTCCCGAATGGCGCTTCTGGAGTTATAAGCATCTGCAAAAGCATTCATTTCCACTGCGGTCATGACCTTAGCCTGCATTCCCTCCCGCAGAAAAACGTCCTGCAGGGCAATGGAATTGATGGCGGTTGCCAGCATTCCCATGTGGTCTGCACGGCAATGATCCATTCCGGTCCCCTGTCTGCCGCGCCAGATGTTTCCGGCGCCGACGATGACGGCAACCTGCACGCCGCTGTCGGTACAACGCTTGATCTGCTTTGCGACGCGGGAGATAAATTCAAAATCAAGAATTCCCCCTTCCTTGGGTGCCAGTGCTTCTCCGGAAAGCTTCAAAAGAATCCGATGGTATTTTGGTGTTTGCATGTTCGGGTAGCTCCTTACGCATAAAATGAACCTATATTCCTTTTTATTTTACTACAAAAGCGTGATTTTGTAAACACTTTTTTGTAAATAAATCTGAATTTTGCGTTTTTTACGATTTTCTTGTGTGCTCCCTTTTCCGTAACGGAAGAGCAGAAACACAACGACAGACAAAAAACCGGAAAGCGAAAAATGCTTTCCGGTTTTTTTATATTCTTTAAAAGTTTCAGAACCGCTTACTTTCCGGCGGTCATCTTGGCGATTTCATCCGCGAAGTTCTCTTCTCTCTTCTGGATGCCCTCGCCCTTTTCGTAACGGTAGAAATCGACAACTTCGATCTTTCCGCCCATTTCCTTTGCGCTTGCGGCAACATACTGACCAACCTTCATGTCCTCGTCCTTGACGTAGGTCATATCCAGAAGGCAATTGTTGTCATAGAACTTGGAAATTCTTCCCTCGACCATCTTCAGCTTGATTGCTTCCGGCTTCTTTGCGTTGGCAGGATCGTTTGCGATCTGTGCCAGCAGGATGTTCTTCTCTTCTTCCAGAACGGAAGCGGGAACCTGCTCACGGTTGAGGTACGGGGTTGCATATGCACCGATTTGCAGTGCGATGTTCTTTGCGAATGCCGCGAACTCCGGCTTGTCGGCAAGGTCAGTATCAAACTTGACCACGACACCGATGGAGCCGTTTCCGTGAATATAGGTGCTGGTAATCCCCTCCACCACAACAAAGCGGCGGACGGTCAGCTTTTCGCCGATCTTGAAGATCATTTCCTTAATCTTTGCTTCGACGTTCATTTCGTCATCGTACTTGCAGGCAAGCAAAGCGTCGATGTCAGCCGGCTTCTGGTTGATGATGATCTTGAGCAGCTCGGTAACGAACGCCTTGAAGCTCTCATTCTTGGCGACAAAGTCAGTCTCGGAGTTCACCTCGATCATTGCCGTGGTGTTGCCCTCCTTCAGGATCTCAACGATACCGTCTGCGGCAATTCTGGTTGCCATTTTGGACTCCGCCTTCAGCTCGCCCTTCTCGCGCAGAATTTTGATGGCGGCATCCATGTCTCCTTCTGCCTCGACCAGCGCCTTCTTGCACTCCATCATGCCGATGCCGGTTCTCTTACGCAGCTCGGCTACGTCTTTTGCCGTAATATTAGCCATTTTTCTTATCCTCCCAAGAAATTATCGGAATTACTCGGCATCCGCTGCCGCTTCGGTTTCAGCCGTTTCAGCAGGAGCCTCTGCGGTCTCCTCGCCCTGCTTGCCCTCGATTACGGCATCTGCAAGTGCGGAGGAAATCAGCTTGATGGCGCGGATTGCGTCATCGTTACCCGGAATGATATAGTCGGCATCGTCCGGGTCGCAGTTGGTATCAACAATCGCGATAACCGGGATTCCGAGCTTCTTTGCTTCCAGAACTGCGTTTCTTTCCTTCTTAGGGTCTACGATGAATACGGCATCCGGCAGGTGATCCATATTCTTGATACCGCCGTAGCTCTTTTCAAGGTCGAAAATCTCCTTCTGCATAGCGGCAACTTCCTTCTTCGGAAGCAGGTCAAAGGTGCCGTCCTCCTGCATCTTGTACAGGTCGTTGAGACGGTTGATGGACTTCTTGATGGTCTTGAAGTTGGTCATCATTCCGCCCGGCCACCGGACGTTGACGTAGTACATGCCGCAACGGGTTGCTTCTTCCTTGATGGCTTCCGCCGCCTGCTTCTTGGTTCCGACAAACAGGAGGGTTCCGTTGTTCTCGGAAAGCTCACGGACAAAGTTGTAAGCTTCGTCGAACTTCTTCACCGTCTTCTGAAGATCAATGATATAGATCCCGTTTCTTTCGGTGAAGATGTACTCCTGCATTTTCGGGTTCCATCTTCTGGTGTGATGTCCGAAATGGACACCTGCTTCCAGCAACTGCTTAATTGAAATAACAGACATTTTCATGTCCTCCTTCGGTTGTTCCACCACCGTGACACGCCGCCATACAACCGCAGAAAGCGGCACCGATGCGGCTTCCGACCGGTGTGTGTATTGATTCCTGCGCGAATCCGCACAAGTATTTGTATTTTACTACAAATATTCTTTTTTTGCAAGCAGAAAAATGATTGTTTACATTATTTTTACATTTTTGCTTCTATTTGAAATAGCGTCCTTTCGGATGCGGACAGACGCAGCAGGAAAGATCATTGTGGGAAAGGCGTACCAGAATGGTATCTTCCCCAAAGCATTCGATCTTATTCCAGGGAATGATAATATCGTCCTCTTTTCCGATCCCGAAAATTCCGCAACTCCCGGTCACAACCAGTGCGAGAATTCTTGCGTCATCCTTATCAAACTCAAAGTCTCCGGCGTAACCGAGTCTCGTGCCGTCGCAGAGATTGATAATCTCCAGCTTTCTCAGATCCGACGTACTGCATCGTTTCATAAAGGATCCCCTCACCTTCCGGCAGTTCATTCTGCCATTATTATATGCGGAAGATGGCGTTTACTTGGCTGTCCGGTCAAAAATGCCGGGAAAGAAAATAGCAGAGCAATGCCGCCAATGGGGAAAGCGGAAGAAGTGCCATGGAAAGAATGCTTCCTCCTGCGGCACCGAGCGCGGATTGCAAGGCGGGAAATGCAACGGAAAGCGCTGCGACAACGGCTTCCGGAAGCAGAATCGCCGCCCCTGCAAGGATCCATTTACGGGTTGCCCGGAAGATGTTGAAAAGGTGAAGGGTGAGAAACAAGGCTGCGGTTTGAGAAAGGAGCAGGGACATCAAAAGATAGGTGGTTGCCTCTCCTTCCGTAAAAGTACCGGTCGCCTTGAGAATCACGGTCAGAATGACCGGAAGTGCAACGGAAGCCATGACCGGAGTCATCTGCCGCAGGAGAAACGTTGTTCTGTCCGGTACGGTTACCGGTTTTGACAGAATTTTATGAAAGCCGCACGCCGAAAGCGGAACCGACAAAAACAGCCGTACACCAATCAGCTCTGTGAAAACACCGGAAAAAAGAACCTGAACTGCGGTCGGAAAAGCGATTCCGGAAAGTGCCGCAACCGTGACAACAAACAGCCTTGCCGCCTGAGAGGTCAGCAGGAAGGACAACAGCATCCGATATCGGAGAGCGGCGTCGCGCAATTCACCGATTGCGCGGATGACGGAAGCAATTCCGCCGCCTCCCTCCCCGGCGCGGGAAACCAGAAGATCTCCGTGCCGACGAATCACCTCGGAACAGCCGGTATTTGCGAATGGCTCCTCAAAGTTCTCCGTCGACGGACGGCACGGATCGGTGCTGCAAGGAACGCAGGCAATGACCGTGGAGGCAAAACGCATCAGCGGCTGATCTTCCGCGTCGTTCAGCAAAACGGCAAATGAATGCTTCCGCATCCGAAGCGCATGGAAGAGCGCATGAAGCTGTTGCCCGGAATATCCGATCCAGACACGGCTCTGCTCCAACCGTTCTGCGGAAACGGATTCCGTGGGAGAAGTACATACCGAATATGGTTCCGGAAGCCTGCAGTTTTCTGCGTAACGACGCTCCGTTTCCTGCTCGCCTTTCAGGAAAAAGGTCACCCGGATGCCGTTTTTACGATATTTTTCGAGCAAACCGGAACAGTCCGGAAGAATACATTCGCCGCAACGAAGCATTCCGATAAAAACAGGGTCTCCCCCCTTTTTCTCCTGTCTGGCGACACAGTACACCTTCTGCGCTTCTGCCTCCGCACGATGGCAAAATGCCCGGAGACTCTGTCGCAGTTCCGGAGAAATCGCACAGATCTTTGCGCCGTCCGCATAGGTATTGCAGACGTTTGCAAGTTCCCTTCCGTCGGCAAAAAGCAAGCGATAGGCTCTTGTTTTGGTCTGTACCTCCACGGTTTGCAGGGCATCATCCGTATGTGAGGTGCGAAAGGCACGGGTCAGCCGAATCCGCAACGCCGCGACATCGTAGCCGCATTCCGCGGTCATTTCCTGTAAAAAAGCAAGGCTTTCCGCAGTCTCGCTCTCCGCCCTCTCCGGAAGAAACGCGGAGGAAGCTTCAAAAATATGGTATGCCTCGCATAGCGGCGAAAGCACCGACGGTTCCGAATGCTCCGGGTCTGCACGGTTCCATACACCGATACCGGTGATACATCCATGCAGATGCAGACGCCCGTCCGATGTGCCGCCATGTCCGATGACAAAAAGCTCCCTCATTTCCGGCAACCGTTCTTCCGCTCTTGCAGAACGGATCAGTACACGGTTCTGTCTGCTTCCGGAGCAGCACCGGTGTACCGCAGATCGTACCGGTGCCAACAGATACAGACGCAGAAGCACCGGCGACGCACCTGCCGCGACTGCCCCCACCGCAAAAAAAGCGGAAAAGACGGAACGATCCCCGGGAGAGGTCAGAACAGACGCAACAGCCGCAACCAAGACCCAGCCGAGCATAAACCGTCCATAAAATTTTAAAAAAGAAAGTACTTTTTCGGAAAATTCCGTTCGTTTTCCGATGGCTTCCGCCGGGAGAGAAAAGCTCTCCATGCTGCCGAGAAAGGTATTCTTTCCGGTACGGACGGCAATGGCTCTCGCTTCCCCGCCGTACAGTTCCGAGCCGCCGTAGACCATGTTTTCAAAGTCCGGTGCCTCGACCGTTGTCCCGTACGGATAAACGGTTTCCGCATTTTTGGGCAACAGCTTCCATGTCGGATTTCCGCGGCTGTCCGGAAGAAGCGTCATAACGCGCAACCGCTCCGAAAAGACCAATCTGCAATCGCACGGGACAACGTCTCCCTGACGCAGAAGGAGCAGATCTCCCAAAACAACCTGACTTGCCGGAATGCGCAAAGTTTTCCCATCCCGGATGACGCAGACAGACGGAATTCTCTGCCTTACCTTTGCGGATTGAAACTGTTTCCGGCGACGGATGCTTCGGAAAATCAGTCCGAAGCATCCAAGCAACAGCACCGCAACCGCAAGAACCGGAGGAAACTCACCGAAAATCAAAGAAAAAAGTGCAGAAAGAAGGAACAGCAGTAGTGCAGGATCCAGCCAGAGACGGCGCATCGTCACGCTCCGCTCCTCTCTCTCCGTTCCTTCAAAAAGTGTATTGGAACCGATCTTTTTCAAACGGGAACAAGCCGCCTTGCGGGAAAGCCCGCAGGCGGCATCGGTATGCAGTTCGGCAGCAGTTGCCTCGGCGGACATCTGATGCCATCTGACATTTCTCTGTTCCATAGTCACCATCTTTCCATGGAAAGGTTGTAAATCGGATTCTTACATGCAGAAAATGCGAAGCACATCCCCGTCAAGGTCAATTTTTGCCGCCGTAAAGTGCTTTCCGTAATCGGCAATGATCTGCTCCGCCAGCGGATCCTCCACTTCCTTTTGCAGATACCGCCGCATATTTCTGGCTCCGTACTTACGGGAGAAGGACGCCCTTGCAATTTTCCGCAGCGCCGGCTCCGTATAGGACAGCATGATTCCCTTCTCTTCCAGTGCCGTTTTCAGTTCTTCCAGCATGATTGCCGCGATGCGGACAAAATCTTCCTCTTCCAATGAGCGGAAGGTAATAATCTCATCGACGCGGTTGATGAATTCCGGTCTGAGGAAGCTCTCCAGCGCCTTCTGGGTCTTCGCGTTTTCCGCGGTTCCTTCGTCCGCGAAAAATCCGGCAGTCGCCGCCGTATGGTCGGAACCGGCATTGGTAGTCATTACAATGACGGTATTCTCAAAATTGACGGTCTTTCCGCTTGCATCCGTGATTCTTCCGTCATCCAGAATCTGCAAGAGGATATTCAGTACGTCCGGATGCGCCTTTTCGATTTCATCAAACAGGACGATAGAGTACGGTCTGCGGCGGATTTTTTCGGTCAGCTGACCGGCTTCGTCGTAGCCGACATATCCGGGAGGCGCTCCGATGATTCTGGACACCGAATGCTTTTCCATGAACTCCGACATATCCAGTCGGATCAGCGTCTCCGGGGAATGGAACAGATCGTTTGCAAGCGTCTTGACAAGTTCGGTTTTTCCGACACCGGTCGGTCCCGCAAAAATGAAGGAAACCGGTTTGCGCTTGTAAGAAATACCGGCGCGGTTGCGCTTGATCGCTTTTGCCACCGCTTCCACTGCGGCATCCTGCCCGATGATCCGCTTTTTCAGACGGTTCTCCAACTGGTCAATCTGTGCAAACTCATTCTCGGTGATGCTGGTCGCCGGGATTCCCGTCCACAGCTCAATGACATTGGCAATTTCATTTTCGGTCAGCGTCACGTTTTTCGTTTCCGGCTCCAGCGCGGAAAGTCTTGCGGAGAGGCGCATTTCTTCCGATTGGAGCTTGGTGATCTCCTCGTAGCGTTGTTCCTCTGCTTTTTCGTTTCCGGCGATTTCCCCCTCCAGCGCTTCCCGCTTTTCCTTCAGAGCCAGCAATTGGTCCCGCACTTCATACGACTCGTTGATGGAGGCAGAGGAAAGAGAGAGCGCGGATGCCGCCTCATCCAAAAGGTCGATCGCCTTATCCGGCAGGTAGCGGTCGGTGATATAACGCTCCGACAGAACGACGGTACGGCGCAGGACGGACTCCGGAATCACGATTCCGTGAAAATCCTCGTAATAATGCTTGATCCCGCGAAGCATTTCCACACTTTCTTCCACCGACGGCTCGTTGACCGTGACCGGCTGAAAGCGGCGCTCCAGCGCGGCATCCTTTTCGATATACTTCCGGTACTCGTTCAGTGTTGTGGCACCGATGATCTGTACCTCGCCGCGGGAAAGTGCAGGCTTGAGGATATTTGCGGCGTTGACGCTTCCCTCCGCTTCACCGGAACCGACGATATTATGCACCTCGTCAATGACAAGGATCGCATTTCCGACGCTTCGCACCTCGTTCAGAAGTCCGAGAATTCTGGATTCAAACTGACCGCGAAATTGTGTTCCGGCAACCAGTGCGGTCAGATCCAGAAGGTAAATTTCTTTTCCGCGGAGCTTATAAGGAACATTCCCCGCGGCGATGCGGATGGCAAGAGCCTCGGCAATCGCGGTTTTTCCGACGCCGGGTTCTCCGATCAGGCACGGGTTGTTTTTCTGCCTGCGGCAAAGAATCTGAATCACGCGCGAAAGCTCCCGCTCCCGCCCGACAATCCGGTCCAGCTTCCCGTCCCTTGCATACTGGGTCAGGCAACGGCTGTACATCGGGAGGAATTTCAGCTTTTTTTCTTCCTTGACACGCTTTTTCTCCTCTTTGCGGTCGTTTCCGTCTGTTCTGGCGGCGTCGGGCACTCCGTCTCCATCCTTCTGCTGGAACAGTCCCGCATCGCGGAACAGCTTCGGCAGGTCGATGGCGGGCGCTCCGCCGTCCTCATTATCGTCGCAGTCAGACGGTTTCATCTGCTCCGCAAGCATGGAATTGATGTCATCCTCGGCGTGCTCCAGCTGCTCCGGAGAAACGCCGAGCTGATCCATCATATTCCCCATCATATTGTCCACCGGGATTCCAAGCTCCTTGGCGCATTTGAGGCACAGTCCCTTGGTTGTTTTCTCCCCGTTTTCCATCTTGGTAACAAAGACCACTGCCATTCTTTTATGGCACTGCGAACACATGACCATGAGTAATTGTTTTCCGGTTGCCCGGATCCTTTCTTTTGCAAATACACCGCACGATGCGGTCAGGAGAACCAGAGCCCGCCGAGGTCAAACATCTGTCCGAACGTCGGAAGCATGGAGTCTCCGAAAAACCGGATAACCGTTGTTTCACCATACGCATCCGGGAAAATCGCCTTCAGAAGCGACGATACAATCAGCAACAGAATCAGAGAAAACAGTACGCCGAGAATTGCACCGCACACATGGTTGACGGTTCCGAGTACCGGAATATGGTCGATCACGCGGTTCAGGACAAACAGCAATACCGTGAGCAGGACAAACGAAATCAGAAAGACGAGAAGGTAGCCGATGACATTGGAGACGGCGGAAGCAATCGGTTCGGAAATGCTCCGGGAAACCGTCTCACGGAAAGCTTCCCCTTCCTGTCCTTCCGCCGCGGAAGCAATCCGCTCCCGCACCTCGTCCGTCATCAGAAACTTCGGAAACGAGGATACAATGGTATCTGTGCCCGCGTCCGGCAGTTGTGCGCACAGATCCCCGACTTTTCCGGAAACAAATCCGTACATTTTTTCCCCGATAAAGGCTTCGTTCAGCTTGGCTCCGACCCAGGGTCCCGCAAAGCGGGAAATCAGTACGGCGATGATCAGCTTGGCAAAGCGGAAAATGCTTCCGATCAGTCCGCGCTTGGTATAAAGGAAGATGATTCCCGCAATCGCAAGAACCGCTACAACATCGATGATGACAGATGCCTGCATATCGTCCACTCCTTTCAGATAAGAGCGCCCGGAATCAGTCAAAGGTCAGATAGACCGCTTTCTGTCCGGAACAGCACAAAACTTCGTTTTCGTCAATGGCAATCAAGGTTCGCCGGTCGGTGGTACAGGCAAGCGAATCGGTCTCTCCTGTTTTCAGGTTCCGGCGGCAGACAGCCCCGTCCGAAAACCAGAACAGCATTCCGTCCGACAGGCACAGCTGTGACACCGGCTCGGTGGTTTCTTCATTATACACTACATTTCCGTCTTTGTCAAATACAATCCTTGTTTTTTCTCCGGAAACATTGTTCCGCTTCAAAAGAAGCGCTGCGCCGTCCGCACCGAGATCTGCGTCTGCCGGTGTCGCTCCTGAAAAATCATACTCGTTTTTTATTTTTCCGTCCGTATCACAGACCACCAGCTTTTCGGTGCAAAGCGCAACAACATTTCCGGCAGAAGTAAAGGCGCAGGAAATTCCCATGGAGGTTTCCGTATATACTTCCTTCGGGGCATCCTCTGCTCCCGGAGTTGCCAAAAGAAGCCGGGTGCGATAGATTCCGCCGGAGACATCCGATTGCAGAACGGCAATCCGGCTTCCGTCGGAAGCGATGGAAGCATCCATGACGTATCCGTTCAGACGAAAGCGGTTGATCAGAGAAAAGCGGTTATTGTAAAGCAGAATCTCGGACTGATCCTTTCCGCGGAAAAACAGAGCGTACATTCCGGAGTCGGAAACCGCCGCGCCGTAAATGGCAGACCCGGTTTCTTCCGTATGAAGCTGTGCGCTGGAATTATAAAGCGAATATTGTGTACCTCCCATTTCATAGACCAGAAGATACTTTCCGTGCCCGACGGCAACGGGGCTGCGATAGCTGATGTTCTTGCTCAGAAGCGGTCTGCCGGCGGCGCTGAACAGGGTCACCGTCCGATTTCCCGCTACGGCAAGCCCGCGCCGGTACAGAGAAAAGCTCTGCTCCTCCTCCATGGGATAGCTTACCGAATCAGCATCAAAAATATCCACTTTTTCGGCAGATGCACTCAGATCCCGGAAAAAATAATAAAAATTGCGGTAGGTAATGAGGCTTGTGTTGGTTGCAAAGGAAAGAACCGCAAAGGTCAGAACCGACAGATACAGCACCACCTGAAGGATTCCGAGACGTGCCGAAATTTCTTCATAGTACGCATTCTGCGGCGCTTCCGGCAAGCCCTGTTTTCTTTTTTCTTTTCTTTCACGGGAAAACAGTTTCATTCCGATGCTCCTTTCCGAAAGAATCAAAGCTCCGGCGAGGTCAGTTCCGATAACGTCCGGTAGGCGACGCGGTTGAGATAAAGCCCGCAGGCAGGAAGCGTGGCTCCCGCCGCGGTGCGGTCGCCGCTCTCCGTGATCCGAAAAACCTCCTCCGGCGACAGTCTGCCGCGTCCGACCTCCAGAAGCGTCCCCGCCATAATCCGCACCATATTATAAAGGAAGCCATCGGCGGCGACGCGAAAGAGAAAAACTCCGTTCTCTTCCCGCTCCACGCGGGAAACGGTTACGTTCCGCACCGTGGAAACCACCTTGGATCCCTGCGCCATATACGCGCGGAAATCATGGGAACCGAGCCAACCATCTGCCGCACGGTTCATTTGCCGGAATGCATCGTCGGAAAAGGCTTTGGGAATCTGCAGGGCGCGTCCCTCCAGAAAGGGATTGCGCACCGGAGACTGGTAAAACCGGTAGATATATTCCTTTTCCTGCACATCGTACCTGGCATGAAAGGAATCCGGCACCCACGCGGCGTCAAACACGCTGATGTCCTGCGGAAGATGCGCGGAAAGTGCCAGCGGAATCCGTTCCGCCGGAAGGGCTGTTTCCAGCATTCCCGTTCCTTTTTTCGCAACGGTCGCGCAGAAGCAGTTGGCATGTACGCCGCTGTCGGTCCGGCTGCATCCGACAATGTCGCAGTCGTATCCGAACAGCGCCCGGGTTGCCTCATTCAGCTTCTGCTGAACGCTGACGGCGCGCGGCTGCACCTGATAGCCGCAATATGCGGTTCCGAGGTATCGTATTTTTATCAGAAGTTTCATATTATTTATTTCATTACATATCCGAAGCCGATCCGGTTCAGAAACACCAGCCCGATGCCGAACCCGACCAGCAGAATCAGTGCCGCAATATCCTTCGGACGGCAGGTCAGTGCCTTGAGGCGTGTTCTTCCCTCTCCTCCGTGATAGCACCGGCATTCCATGGCGTTTGCCAGCTCCAGTGCGCGGTTGATGGCGGAAAAAAACAGCGGAATCAGCACGGGAAGCAGTGCCTTTGCCCGTTTGACAAGTCCCCCTTCCGTAAACCCGGCACCGCGTGCCTTTTGCGCGTTCATGATTTTTTCGGTCTCTTCCGTCAGTGTCGGGATGAAGCGCAGGGTGATCGACATCATCATGGCAAAAGTATGCACCGGGACATGCAGCAGCTTCAGCGGGGTCAGAAGAGATTCCAGCGCGTCGGTCAGATCCATCGGCGTTGTGGTATATGTCAGAAAAATTCCGGTCCCTGTAATCAGAGAAAAAATCCGCAGGAACATGAACAATGAATTCCAGAGCCCTTCCGCATAAATCCGGATTTTCCAGCTTTCCGGGGTCAGCAGATGCTCTCCTCTGCTCCAGAAAATGTTGATGACAAAGGTAAATGCGATGATAAACAGAAGCGGCCGGAGGGAGCGAAGAACGATCCGGACCGGAATCCGGCTCAGAACAATCAGGAACAGCGCCGACACGGTCAGAACCGCAAACCCGGTAAGACTTTTGCACAAAAATGTGCAGACAATATACAGAACGGACATGACGATTTTGATTCTGGGATCCAGCCGGTGAACGACGGAATCCGCCGGATAGTACTGTCCGAAGGAAACGCCTTTCATTTCGCCGCCTCCTTCCGGAAGAGCCGGACAAGTGCGCTCTCCGCCTCGTCCACCGTATACAGGTTTTCCGGCACCGGAACCCCACGATTCCGCAAAAGCTTCATCAGCCGGGTGATCTGCGGAACGTCCAGTCCGGTTTCCGCCAATTCCCCGACGTGGGAAAAGACCTCTTCCCGGCTTCCCTGCCGCAGAACCTTCGCGTTCGCCATTACGATCACGCGATCGCAGTATTTTGCCATATCCTCCATGCTGTGACTGACAATCAGCACTGTGGAACCGGTGGTACGCTGATATTCCCGGATTCCGTCAAAAATATGGGTCCTTCCGGCGGGATCCAGCCCTGCTGCCGGTTCATCCAGCACCAGCACCTCCGGTCGCATGGCAATGACTCCTGCCAGTGCGACGCGGCGCTTTTGTCCGCCGGAAAGGTCAAACGGCGATTTCTGCAACAGCTCCTCGCCGATACCGGTAAAGCCCGCTGCCTCTATGACCCGTTCGCGGATTTCCTCCTCGACGAGATTCATGTTGCGCGGTCCGAAGGCAATGTCCTTTTCCACTGTTTCCTCAAACAGCTGATATTCCGGGTACTGCATGACCAGTCCCACGCGGAAGCACAGCTCCCGCCGGTTTTTGCGAACCTGCGCGGTGATTGCTTTTTTTGCTTTCCGTGCCGTCAATCCGTTGTAAGGCGGAAGCTTCCGCCAGGCTTCAAATACATCCTCCGGGCGGCAGTTGATGTCGGTTCCGTCCAGAAAAATCTTTCCGTTACTCGGCGCCGCCAACCCGTTGAGCAGCTGCATCATGGTAGACTTTCCGGAACCGGTGTGCCCGATGATTCCGGTAATACAGCCGCTGCGGATGCCGACGGTCACATCATCCAGAGCCACCTGCTCAAACGCCGTTCCCGGCTGATAGACAAACCGGACATTTTCCAGCCGGAGCTTCTCCTGTGCGGGATTTCCGGTTATATTTTCTTCCTTTACGGCTTCACTCACCGTCGATCCCTCCCTTCGCGACCTTCCGGTATGCCGCCGTAATCCGGTCGGCACAGCGCTCCGGGTCGGAAATGCCGTCTCCGTCCATTGCGATTCCCGCCTTCTGCAGGCGGTAAATCAGTTCCGCGCACTGCGGCACCTCCAGTCCGACGCGCAAAAGCAGCTCCCGCTCGGAAAAGACCCTGTCCGGGGTACCGTCCAAAAGGATTTGTCCGTCGTTCATGACCAGAATCCGCTCCGCCTCTGCCGCCTCGTTCATATAATGGGTGATATTCAGTACCGTCATTCCGTACTCCCGGTTCAACCGGCGCACGGTCTCCAGAACCTCCCGCCGCCCGCTGGGATCCAGCATTGCCGTGGATTCGTCCAGAATAATGCACTGCGGGCGCATGGCAAGCACTCCGGCAATGGCGACTCTCTGCTTCTGTCCTCCGGAGAGCCGGTGCGGCTCCTGCCCGGCATATTCGGTCATCCCGACAATCTGCAACGCTTCATCCACCCGCCGGCGCAGCTCCGCGCGCTCAATTCCGAGGTTTTCCGGTCCGAATGCCACATCCTGTTCCACAATGGTCGCTACCAGCTGGTTATCGGGGTTCTGAAACACCATCCCGACATTCCGGCGAAGATTCAGAATTTCTTCATCGGTAAGATCCTTCCGCGTCAGATCCAGCCCGTTGACCGTCAATGCTCCTCCGGACGGCTCCAGTATCAGGTTCAGCAGCTTTGCGAAGGTGGACTTTCCGGAACCGTTATGTCCCAGCACCGCCACGTATTCTCCTCGGCGGATTTCCGTGCTCACGCCCCGCAGAGCCTGCCGATCCGGATCGTTTTCGCCCTCTCCGTAGGAATATGTCAGCCGATCGGCATGAATAAATACTTCAGACAACTTTTTTCAATTCCTTTCACGCAGAAAAATTCACAAAATCCAGACAATTCAGGATTCCGCATACCAGCGGGAGCTGGCTCCGCACGGCAGAAACGCACCGGTCGCCGTCACCGGAAGTCCGAGTTCTCCGGACTCCACCGCACCGCCGAATTTCTTTCGCACCTTCAGTTCCAGCAAATAGCTCATGGTAAGCGGAGAAAGCCCCGTAGTATAGGAATTCACAAGGAAAAACAGCGGGTGATCGGAAAGGAGGCGTGCCGCAAGCGTAATCAGTTCGTCCACGCTGTCCTCCAGCTTCCATACCTCGCCGCCCGGTCCCCGACCGTAGGAAGGAGGATCCATGATGATTCCGTCATAAACGTTTCCGCGCCGCAGTTCCCGTTCGACAAATTTCTTGCAGTCATCCACGATATAGCGGATGGGAGCATCGGAAAGTCCGGAGAGTGCGGCGTTCTCCTTCGCCTGTGCCACCATTCCCTTTGCCGCGTCCACATGAACAACAGAAGCACCTGCCGCCGCTGCGGCAACCGTCGCGCCGCCGGTGTAGGCGAACAGATTCAGCACCCGGACAGGTCTGTCTGCCTGCCGGATCAGACCGGAAAACCAATCCCAGTTTGCTGCCTGCTCCGGGAAAAGTCCTGTGTGTTTGAAACCCATCGGGCGCAGAACAAACGTCAGATTTCCGTATTTGACATTCCATGACTCCGGCAGATGATTTCTGACCCATCCGCCGCCCCCGGTCTTGGAGCGCCGGTAAATTCCGTCCGCGTGCTTCCATGCGGGATGGGTGGCGACGTTTTTCCAGATAATCTGGGGATCCGGGCGGATCAGGATCAGATTTCCCCATCGTTCAAGCCGCTCTCCGTCGGAGGTATCCAGCAATTCATAATCGTTCCATTGATCGGAAAACCACATATCGGTATTCTTCCTTTACAAAAAGACTTTTACCGTCTTTATTTTTTGTTATAATATGCCGCAAGGCGGGAGCCGCCGGTATGCGCGTGGCACACCGCAATAGCAAGCGCATCCGCCGTATCGTCCGGCTTGGGCGGCGCTTTCAGGGAAAGGAGCATGGTTACCATGGTGATAACCTGCTTTTTTTCGGCTCTTCCGTATCCGACCACCGCCTGCTTGACCTGAAGCGGCGTATATTCCTCAACGGAAATCCCGGCACGCTCCGCCGCAAGCAGAATGACGCCGCGGGCTTCCGCCACCCGGATGCCGGTGGTAATATTGGTGTTGAAGAACAGCTCCTCCACCGCCATGACCTCCGGACGGTAAGTGGCGATCAGCTCCGAAACGCCGTCGTAGATTGCCTTGAGACGCGCTTCCGTCCGCATTCCGGCAGGGGTCTGTACGGAACCGTAGCCGAGTGTGCGGAACCCGGTTCCCTGATATTCGATAACGCCCCATCCGACAATGGCAAGACCGGGATCAATTCCGAGAATAATCACGCTGTGCTTCCTCCGGTTTACATAAAACTCCATATTAAATTATATCACGTTTTTCGAACGAAGTCAAACGGATATTTTCTTTTTTGGGAAAATCCGTCCAAAAATACAGTTTTATGGTTTACAGAAAGTCTTTTTTATGATATAATATACGTAATTTGCGGGGTGGGGCTTCCGGGTATGAAACTTCCATTCACCGGAAAAGGCGATGCCTTTAATCTGCTCCCCCTGCCAAACCGAAAAAATCGCATCCGCATGTACATATCTGTTTTTCAGCTGCAAAGAAAGGAAACCGATCTTATGACGACAACCCACACTGCCGTTCCGGAGAAGGAGCCGGCTCCTGCACCGACCGAAAGGAAGAGTGACAAAAAATATTTATGGCTCTGCATGCTGATTCCGGCAGTCATCATGGCGCTGATCTATTTTGCCAGAGGGCAGTACCCCATCGGCGACGGAACCGTTCTGGTGTTGGATCTGAACGGTCAGTATGTCTGGTTCTTTGAAGCGCTGCGGAACGCCGTTCACGGAGACGCTTCTCTGCTCTATTCTTTTTCCCGCGCACTGGGCGGTGAATTCATCGGCATTTATGCCTATTATCTTGCGAGTCCCCTTTCCTATCTGGTTTGCCTTTTCCCGCAGAACATGATGCAGGAGGCACTGCTCTTTCTGTTTCTGGTAAAAACCGCGCTGTGCGGCGGAACCTTCGGCTACTATATGCACAAAAACACCGGTGCCGACCGGAACAGGCTGGCGATCATTCTGTTTTCGTCCTTTTACGCACTCTCTGCGTACGCCGTAGTCCAGCAGAACAACATCATGTGGATCGACGCGGTGATGTGGCTTCCTCTGATTACGCTCGGAATGGAGTCGCTGATCAAGTACGGAAAATTCCGGATGTATACCGCTTTTCTGGCGTTGACTCTTCTGTCCAATTTCTATATCGGCTACATGGTCTGCATCTACTGTTTTTTCTACTTTTTCATTTATTACTTCGCACACAACGAAAACGGCAGAAACAATCCGCTTGGGGAAAAGCTTCATTTTCTGAAATCGCTTTTGCGGACGGGACTGTATTCGGTAATTGCGGTCGGTATTTCCGCCGTTCTGCTCCTTGGCGCCTACTACTCCCTGAACTTCGGAAAAACGACGTTTTCCTCTCCGGACTGGTCGTGGACGCTGAAAATGGACATCAAGGATCTGCTTTACAAACTCCTGCCCGGCTCCTATGATACGGTTCGTCCGGAAGGCTTGCCGTTTGTCTATTGCGGACTCCCGACGCTGCTCTTCCTGCCGTTCTATTTTCTCTCCAAAAAATATCCGATCCGGCAGAAGGTCTTTTCGGTTCTCCTGATTCTGTTTTTCGTTTTCGGGTTCTTCTTCAGCGTTCCGGACCTGATCTGGCACGGGTTCCAGCGTCCGAACTGGCTGAATTACCGTTACAGCTTCATGCTCTGCTTCTACCTTTGCGTGCTTGCCTGTCGCGCGTTCGCGGACTATGAACGCATTCCGGTACGGCATCTGATGACGGTTGCCGGGTTTATCGGTCTGTTCTGCGTATTTTTACAGGCGGTTTCCGGCGACGAAAAAGGAGCTCCGAACGACTATACCTGTATTTTCTTCACGTTGATTCTGCTTTTTGTTTACCTTGCCGTTTTCGGTGCTTCCCGGCTCTCGCGCAACCGTCAGGTGGTTTCTGTCACGCTGGTGACCGTGGTAGCGTTGGAGTTGTTCCTCAACGGACTGTTCTGCATCAACGCACTGGACATGGATGTGACCTACACGCGGCACAGCTACTACAGCGATTTTCTGAAAAAAGCACGCCCCATTACGGAAATGGTGCAGGAATCGGATCCTTCCTTTTACCGGATGGAGAAAACCTTCTTCCGGAAGGTCAATGACAACATGGCGCTGAACATCCGCGGTCTCTCCGGCTCTACTTCCACTCTCAACCGGGAAACCGTGCAGTTCCTTCAGAAGATGGGCTACTGCTCCAAATCCCATTCGTCCAAATACCTCGGCGGAACACCGGTCAATGATTCCCTCCTCGGACTGAAATATATTCTTTCCGACAACGGGATTTACGCAAACTACTACGAGGTATACCTCACCGACCCGGAAACCGGTTATACCGCCTATTACAACCCCTATGCGCTTTCCATTGCTTACGGAGTGAGCGACCGTCTGGCGGACTTTCCGCTCGGCTACAGAGAAGGAACCGGAGAAAAAACGGATACCGGTGCAATGGCAGGCTTTGTTGCTTCCCTGAAGGAAAAGCTGAACGACTGGCTCCGCATTCAGGAATCCACCGGTGAAGAATATACGGATCTTTACAGCTCTCCCTTTGAACGTCTGAACGCCATCGTTACGGCAATGCTCGGCGAAGAGGAAACGGTCCGGCTGTTTGTTCCGGTCAGGGTTACCGGAACCTCGGCGGAAAACCTCCGCAAGGGGTATTATTCCGGCGGAGAAGAGGGCTACACGCAGGTCAATTCCGCCTCCCCCGGCATTCTCACCTATCGTACGGAAATGCCGGTTGACGGAGAACTGTTCTTCTATCTTCCCACCAACTATCCGCGGGAGGTCAAGCTTTCCCTGACCAAAAGCGGTACGACCGCACAGATGGGCACCTTCAATGGCGGCGAAACACAGCGGATCATTTCTCTCGGAATGCAGAAAGCCGGAGAAAAGCTGACCCTGGATATGACGCTGACCGGAACCAATTTTTATTATCTCTCCGATGCGGAATGCTTCTATTACCTGGACATGGACGTGTTCCGCGACGCTATGGCGCGTCTCGCCAAGGATCAGTACCAAATTACGTCCTATACGGAGCACTCCTTTGACGGTACCTTTACTGCATCGCAGGGAAATGAACTGGTTTTGACAACGATTCCCTATGATACCGGCTGGAGCGTCTTTGTGGACGGAGAAAAAGTGGAAATTCAGAAAGCGCTCGGTGCGCTGATCTCCTTCCGTGTTGACGGCGAAGCCGGAGAGACCCATACCGTCCGGATGAGCTACAATCCGCCGATTCTGACCTTCGGAGCAATTGTCTCCGGACTGTTCCTTCTCCTGTTCCTGCTTCTGATTCCGGCGGAACGGTTCTGTAAGAAGGTTCCCGTTCTCCGCTCCGTGGTCGGAATTCCGGAAAGCCGAACGGATACCGTTCCGACCGCCGCACCGGTTGCCGCAGAAAAGAATGATGCACAGCTTCCGCCTCCGGAGCTTCCGGCATCCGGGGAAAGGGTGGCGGAAAATCAAGCGGATGCACCGAAAAAGGAAGAGAAAATCCGGTTCCGGGTACCTCTTCCCTCCGATCAAAGAAAGGATCAATAACGTTTATGTATTACTATATCAGCGGAAAACTGGCTTTGCTGGAATCCGGCACGGCGGTGGTGGATGCCGGAGGGGTGGGCTACCGGCTGACCATCAGCGACACCACCTATGACGCAATGCCCCCCTGCCGGGGGGGCAAGGAGCCGCCCTTTGTGAAGCTTTTTACGTATCTGGCGGTTCGGGAGGACGGGATCGAACTGTTCGGCTTCGCGACCGAAACGGAGCTTTCCACCTTCCGTATGCTGATTTCCGTTTCCGGCGTGGGACCGAAGGCGGCAATGTCGGTACTCTCTTACCTGACACCGGAAAAATTTGCACTTGCCGTTTGTACGGACGACAAAAAGACCATTTCAAAAGCCAACGGAATCGGTCCGAAAACCGCTGCGCGAATGATTCTGGAGCTGAAGGACAAGCTGATGAAGGAGCATGCAGACGATCTGACCGAACTTTCCGTTCCGGCGGAAACCGGAAAGCCGACCGGCGGAAAATCAAAGCTTGCGGAAGCAACGGACGCGCTTCTGGTGCTCGGCTATTCCCGTCAGGATGCCGCCGCGGTACTGAATGACCCGGCGTTTTCCGGAATGGAGCTGGAGGAAATCATCCGCTGTGCTCTGAAAAAACTGATGCGCAGCTGATTGTTCTGTGAGGTAGTGCAATGGATACCAATGAATTTGATTTTGAAAACCGGATCATGAACACCGGCTATAGTGCGGAAGACTCCGATGTGGAAGCCTCCCTGCGCCCGAAGCACCTTTCCGAATACATCGGTCAGGAAAAAGTCAAGGAAAATCTGAAGGTCTATATCGAAGCGGCAAAAAAGCGAAATGACCCGTTGGATCATGTTCTGCTTTACGGTCCTCCCGGTCTCGGAAAAACCACGCTTTCCAACATTATCGCCGCGGAAATGGGCGTCAATATCCGGATCACCTCCGGTCCCGCCATCGAAAAGCAGGGCGATCTTGCCGCCATTCTGACCAATCTGAATGAGGGAGACGTGCTCTTCATCGACGAAATTCACCGGCTCTCCCGTTCGGTAGAAGAGATTCTTTATCCGGCAATGGAGGACTATGCGCTGGATATCATCATCGGAAAAGGTCCCGCCGCCCGCAGCATCCGGATTGATCTGCCGCGCTTTACCCTGGTCGGGGCAACGACACGTGCCGGGCAGATGACTACCCCGCTGCGCGACCGTTTCGGTGTGATTCTGAAGCTGGAGCTCTATACGCCCGAAGAGCTTGCAACCATTGTCCGCCGCAGTGCGGATATTCTCGGAATGGAGATTTCGGAGGACGGCGCGTTTGAGCTTGCCGGACGTTCCCGCGGAACTCCCCGGATTGCAAACCGGTTGCTCAAGCGGGTGCGGGATTTTGCGCAGGTGGTCGGGAACGGTGTGATCGATTCCGAAATTGCCAATTATGCGCTCAATAAGTTAGAGATTGACCGGCTGGGTCTGGACAACATTGACCGCCGGATGCTGGAAACCATCATCAAATTCTACAACGGAGGTCCTGTCGGTCTGGAAACGCTTGCCGCGACGGTGGGAGAAGAAGCGGTAACGCTGGAGGACATGTATGAGCCGTATCTGATGCAGATCGGATTTCTGAGCCGTACGCCCCGCGGAAGATGCGTCACACATCTGGCGTATGAGCATCTGGGGCTTCCCTACCGCGCTCCGGCTTCCGGAAAGCCGGACGACCAGATCCGTCTCTTTGACGGTGCAGATGAAGATAGGAACAACTGATAACCGACACGCCTCTTTGCCCGCCTGCGAAACAGAATCAGAAAATCCCCTGCGGCTTTGCACAAGTCCGTTAAAAACGGACAATTGAAAAAAGAGCCTTCTATGGTAAAATAGATATACATCTACAATTTTACCATAGGAGGTTTTTGTTGTGCCAAGAGAAGATCTCTACATTGAGCAATATGAAAAGGAAATGTGAATATCAGCATAGATATCCCTATCTTCTCAATAGAGATTTTCACGCAGAGCGTTCCAATCAAAAGTGGGTAACTGATATTTCGTATATTAAAGCAGGACAAGGCACACTGTATCCTTCTGTCATTCGCGACCTCTACGACAACAGTATTGCCGCATTCAAAACGGGGACGGAACAGAATATCAATCTTGTTCTTTCCGCAATCAGAGCAGCCAAAAGAAAGGAAAAGGTCACCGCAGAGCTGCAGCTCCACAGTGACCAGGGCTTTTAATATACGTCGTAAGCATATTTTAAGCGAACACAATCATACCACATCACGCCGGCAATGTCAAGACGCGGGAATCCATATGATACTGCTTTAGCCGAAATTTTTTCCCAATCCTGAAAACCGAATGAATCATTTTCCGGAAAGCAGAAGCGCTCAATCTGCCGCACTGTCCAGTCGCCGGATCTGTTCACAATATTCCTCTTTGGTGCAAAGAACGTTCAGTGCCGCCAGAAGTGCGTTCGGCGTCATGCCGGGCGGCAATCCCAATTGCTCCGCGAAAGCATCCCGCCGCCTGCGGCTTTCCTCCTGTCCCGTAAGCCCGTCGGCATACAGATCCGCTTTGGATATGCTTCCTCTTGCGGACAAAGGGGATGATGTCGACTCCGCGAAGGGCGCAAATAACCGCCGGAGCAGTTCCTGCTCCATTCCCTCCACGCCGAGAATGCCCTCTGCGGAGGGCTTTTCTTTTCTTTTCTCCTTCCCGGCAATGCGCGGAACGTACAGATGGATCAACCGATCCGCCGGAAGAGTGGAGGTCAGATGCGACCGGATCAGCTTTCCGGCTCCGTCGCTGTCGGTCAGGACGATCAGCGGCGTTTTTTTTGCAAGGGCGCGGAACAGCCGATCCTTTTCGGTTCGGTTGAACACCCCGAAGCCGTCGGTGGAAAGAATCTGCGCCCGGATCACGCATTCCAGCCGGAGCCGGTCATATTTTCCCTCCACAATGACGGGATACGGAATGACCAGTTTTTGTTTTTCTGCCATATTCCGTTATCTTCCGCAAAGGTACACGATCAACACAAGAATACCGAGCGCAATCCGGTAGATACCGAACGGCGCAAAGCTGTGCTTTTTGACAAAATCCAGAAGAAACCGGATGGCAAGCATGGAGACCGCAAAGGAAACGATGCATCCGACCGCAAGGGTAATCCACGCCATGGCGGGTACGCCTGCGCCGGATTCCCCGATCCATTTTCCGAACTTGAGAAGCTTGATTCCGCTGGCACCGACCATTACGGGGATTGCCATGAAAAAGGAAAATTCCGCTGCAGGGGTACGGGCAACACCGAGAAGCGTCGAGCCGAGAATGGTGGAACCGGAGCGCGAGGTTCCCGGAACGATGGAGAGTGCCTGAAACAGTCCGATTCCGAGCGCTGTGGAAAAGCGCAGATCATTCAGGTCGGTGACGCGCGTCCCCTCACCCGCTTTTTTGCGGATGCGTTCCATGAAAAGAAACACGATTCCGTAAACAATCAACGCAATGGCGACCACAAATGAATTGAACAGCCAGCCGTCAATGTCCTTTCCGGTGACTTTTTCAAGGAATTTATCTGCGACGATTCCGACCAGCGCCGCCGGAATGCTGGCAACAATGACCTTGAGCCAAAGTCTCCAGGTAACGCGCTTTTCTTCCGCGCTCTTTTTGGCGGAAAACGGCCAGAGCCGATGCCAGAACAGAACCACAACCGCGAGAATCGCTCCAAGCTGAATGACCACCTGGAACATCTCCCAGAAATGTTCCAGAAAAGCCTTGTCTTCGGTAAACGCGAACGGTACCAGATCCTGCAAAAGGATCAGATGCCCCGTGGAGCTGATCGGCAGCCACTCGGTGATTCCCTCCAGAATTCCGTACAGGATCGCTTTCAGAATTTCCAAAATTATCATAGATGCTCTCTTTCCTTTCCGGAAGCCGCCGGATGTTCCTTCAGGCGGTCTTTTGCGCGTACTTCCAATCCCCTGCCGTCCCCGGCGCGGAGAATATCGCCGGGCTTGACCTCAAACGGAACCCGGCACCAATAGATCATGGAAGGATGCGGGGTGGATTCCAGGGCAGTTCCGTCCGGTGCATAAAGCTCCGCGACCTGAAAGGGATGCCCGACCTTACCGGGAGACAACAGCTCCGCACGTTCGTTTGCGGAAACCTTGTTGCGCTGAATGAAGCGGTACAGCGTCCCCGCTTCGTTTTCCATCGGAACGCCTGCCGCAAGGATAGCGTCCGCTTCCTCTGCAACATATTCCGTCGCCGTGGAAAAATATGCCTTTTCCCGCAAATATCCGCAGGTACTGACCAGTTGCGGATTCTGCATCGGATTGTCAAAATAAAATCCGGTTCCGTATTCCCGGTGGGAAACGCTTTCCAGTTCGGTCAGCCATGCCGGATCAAACCGATACCCGGAAGGGTTCGCGAGGTAGCGATCCATTGCCAGCCGGTAAGCGTTGGTGACAACGGCGGTATAGTAAGCGCTTTTCATTCTTCCCTCGATTTTGAAGGAGGAAATGCCGCTTTCCATCAGCTCCGGAATGTGTTCAATCATGCACATATCCTTGGAGGACAGGATAAACGTGCCGACATGTTCCTGCTGTTCGATCGGAAACAGCTGATCCGGCCGTTTCTCCTCCACCAAAGCATAATTCCAACGGCAGGGCTGGGAGCAGGTTCCGCGATTGCCGTCACGCCCATTGAAAGCATTGGCAAGCAGACATCTGCCGCTGTAGGATACGCACATGGAACCGTGAATGAACGCCTCCAGCTCCACCTCTTCCGGGAGTTCTGCACGGATTTCCCGGATTTCCCGGAGCGTCAACTCCCGCGCCAGCACAATCCGCTTGGCGCCAAGTGCCGCATAGGCGCGTGCGGAAGCGGGGCTTACCACGCTGGTCTGCGTGGAAACGTGAATCTCCGCCTGCGGAATCAGCTCCCGCACCGTGGAAAAGACCCCAAGGTCGGCAACGATATAAGCGTCGATTCCCGCACCGCGAATCTCCGAGAGGAAGTGCCGCAGCGCCGGGTATTCGTCCACATGCGGCATGGTATTGACGGTCAGATATAGTTTTTTCCCTCTTTGATGTACGTATTCTGTAGCGCGGTAAAGCTCTTCCACCGTAAAATTGTCCGCCGCGGAGCGCATGCCGAACATCTGCCCCGCAAGATATACGGCATCCGCTCCGTAAAGCAGTGCCGCCTGCATTTTTTCAAAATTCCCCGCCGGGGAAAGTAATTCCGGTCTTTGGTTCATGTTTGCCTTCCGTTCTTTTTTGTTGCTTCGGACAAATTCCGACGGGGCAGGAGAAATCCGTATTTCCCCCGCCCCGATCTCTGTATTTTCGTTTCGGTCGGTTCTGCTCGTTTTTTCTGCCGGATTACGGCGTCAGACGGTTCGGACCGCGGAAGAGGAACTCCGCCTCCTTGATGGACAGTCCGAGGAAGAGCATCGTAAGCCGATCAATTCCGAGACCGAATCCGCCGTGCGGCGGGCATCCGTAGCGGAAGAACTGCAGATAGAACTCCACGTCCTTCGCAAGTCCCTTCTCGTCCGCCTGCTTTTTGAGCACCTCATACCGGTGCTCCCGGACAGCACCCGTCGTGATTTCACATCCGCGCCAGATCAGATCATATCCCATGGGAACGCCGTTTTCGTCACGCATATGATAGAAAGCACGCTCCTTGGCATCGTAATCGGTCACAAACAAAAATTCGCTTCCGTACTTTTCCATGGAGAACCGGGCGCAAAGATGCTCGGCATCGGTGGTCAGGTCGCCCTTTGCTTCCTCCGCAACGGTATACCCGTACCGCTCCTCCAGCTCCCGGTAAAGATCCTTCAGCCGGATCCGCGGGAACGGTATCGTTGGGATCAGCACTTCCTTTCCGTAAAGGCGCTTGATCTCCTCCCCGTACGCTTTTGCCACCTTTTCAAACGCATATGTCAGAAGTTCCTCCTCCATATGCATCACCTCTTCGGTGGAATAGACATAGCTGAATTCCAGATCAAAGCCGGTAAATTCGGTTGCGTGCTTGTTGGTGTAGGACTTTTCCGCACGGAATACAGGACCCGTTTCAAAAATCCGATCCAGACCGGATGCCATAGCCATCTGCTTGTAGAACTGCGGCGACTGCGCCAGATATGCCTTGGTGTCAAAATATTTGACCTCAAACACCTCGGAGCCGGACTCGCTTGCGGCGGCAATCAGCTTCGGCGTATGAATTTCCGTAAAATTCCGCGCAAGGAGAAATTCCCGCATGGAAGCGGTCAGGAGTGTCTGCATCTTCAGCATGAGCTGATTCTGCTCTCTCCGCAAGTCAATCCACCGGAAATCCATCCGGGAATCAATCTCGGAGTCCTCCTTGATCGGGAGCGCGTCCGCAATGGATTCGATGACCAGCTTCTGCGGCAGCATCTCCATTCCGCCCATCTTGACGTACTCATTGGCAACCACTTCCCCTTCCACCGTCACAACAGACTGAATGGTCAGCTGATCGACCAGAGCCGCAAGCTCCGGATACTTTTCCTTCTCCAGCGTCACCTGGAGCTTTCCGGTGATGTCCCGGATGACCAGAAACGCCATGGTACGTTTGTTGCGCAGATTTTCCACAAATCCGCTGATCCGGTAGGTTGCGCCGGGAGTAACGGAAGTAATGTAGGTTCTTTCCATAAGTTTATAATCTCTCTTTCTCGGTTTCTTGCAGTTCAGATTCAGATCGGATTCCCGTCGGCATCAAACAGCGGAAGCTTTTCCAGATAAATCAGATCCTTCCGGTTCTGGGCATCGCCCTCCGCGAGAATCGTCATTCTGCCGCAGATGATTCCTCCTGCCTTCTCCACAAGCACCTCCAGCGCATGGAGCGATTCTCCGGTGGAAATCACATCGTCCACAATCAGAATCCGCTTCCCCTTCATCAGCGCCGCATCCGCGGTGTCAATATAAAGTTTCTGGTCGAATGCCGTGGTAATGGAGTGCACACCGGCTTCCATCACTCCGGTCATATACATTTTCGGTGCCTTGCGGGCAAGAAAATATTTCTGATTCCCGGCAAGCCGCGCCATCTCATGCACCAGCGGAATTCCCTTTGCCTCCGCGCTGATCATGTAATCGTACGCCGGAGCCCGCTTGAGAAGCTCCTTCGCACAGGCAGTAGTCAGCTCCGGATCCCCGAAAATCACAAATCCCGCAATTTTCAGCTTGTCGTTCAGAGGACAGATCGGCAAATCCCGCTCACATCCCGCAATTGTCATATGATAATATTTCTGTTCCATAACCGTTTCCTTTCCGGAATCATTCCGTTTTGATTTCCGCCTCAGAACTCCGTGCGGATATGCTGTACATATTCACTTTGCAGTGCTTCCTCCACCAAAGCGTCAAAATCCAGCCGCTTTTGCTGCTCCATCACCTTTTCCGGATCCGGATTGGTACGCGGATGCTTTGGGGTAAAGACCGTACAACAATCTTCATACGGCTGAATGGAGGTATCAAAAGTGCCGATTTTCCGCGCGATCTGTACAATTTCTTCCTTGTCAAGACCGATGCACGGACGGAAAACGGGCAATGCCGTCATCGGGTCGGTAACACCGATTGCCTGCATGGTCTGCGACGCGACCTGACCGAGACTTTCCCCTGTGACCAACGCGCCGCAGCCAAGGCGGTGCGCAATCCGGTCGGCAATGGTCATCATATAGCGGCGAAGCATCAGCGTAAAATACTCTTCCTCACAGTTTTTGACCAACTCCTCCTGAATGTGCGTCAGAGAAATCACGTGCACGTCAATGGAACCGGCGTACCGGGAAACCTCCTGCGCCAGCTTGAACACCTTTTCCCTCGCGCGCTCACTGGTATACGGGAAGGACTCAAAATGAACGGCATCCAACCGGACGCCCCTTTTTGCAATCATATAACCGGCAACAGGAGAGTCAATTCCGCCGGAAAGCAGCAAAAGCGCCCGTCCGTTGGTTCCAACCGGCATTCCGCCGGCACCCTTGAACTGTCCCGCATGGACATATGCCGCATGTTCCCGGATCTCCACCTGTACGACGATTTCCGGTTCCCGTACATTGACGCGGATTCCCGGAACGGTTTCCAGTACATAAGCCCCGACCTCAGCGGCAATTTCCATGGAATTGAGCGGAAACCGCTTGTCCGACCGCTTTGCCTCCACCTTGAAGGTCTTTTTTCCTGCAAGATACGGCGGAAGATATTCCTCCACGGTGTGCCGGATATTGTCCATATCCTTTTCGCAAACGGCACACCGGCTGATTCCGACAATCCCGAACACCTTGGTTGTCGCTTCAAACATACCGTCGATGTCCGCCGCATCATCCAGCGGCTCAATGGTCAGTGTGCTTTGAGACCGTTTGATCTCAAAATGACCGAAGTGCTTCGCACGGAAGCGGAGATTCCGGCACAGTGTATCTTCAAAGAAGCGCCGGTTGGCACCCTTGAGCACAATCTCGCCGAATTTACAAAGCAATATTTCCTTCATACGCACCTCACGAACGGCTTTGCTCCGTATCGGTCTCTTCCTCGCCCCCGTCCTCCGGGACAATGTCTCCGTTCCGGTAAACATCCAGAAGCTCCTGCGCCTGTTCCAGAGAATCCTTCCGGACAAAAATGTCACTGCCGAACATGGAATATCCCGCCAAAACGCGAACCGCTTCTCCGCTTCCGCGCTCCCGGATCATGTAAGGGATCTTTTCGCCCTCCAGAATGCTTCCGATGACGGCACGCTCCACCGGATCGTGCACCGTTGTCAGAAGCGCCAGTTCACTGTCCGGTACTCTTGTTTTGTCCAAACCGAAAAAACGATCCATCGTTCTTCACCTCAGTCTTCGTAATAATGCGGGAACAGCCTGTCCCAGACTCTTTCACAGCCGATGGTATCGGCAAGAGAGTTATGCGCCGTGCCTTCCCATGAAATTCCCAAAAGTTCCATCGCGTCGCTGAGCGATGTATGCGTCCGATCCGGATAATGCTCCGACTGATAACGGACAAATTCAATGGCGGCGCAACGGGTCTTGCGATGCAGTGCTTCCCGCTCTGCCTCCGTGTCATAAATGTATTTGATGTGACTGTAATCTGTGGAAATTCCGTAAGCAATCAACACATCTGCGGAATCGAAAAATTCCTTCAGCCGCGGAATCAGATCGTCCAGATGCGGTGCATCCGCAACCATTTCCGGAGTGATGCCGTGAATTTTTTCGGTCTGCTTCCATTTTTTCTTGTGGCTTGGCTTGACCAGCGTATTCATGATAATCTCGCCTTTTCCGTTGACAATGGAAATCGAAAGGATCTCATCATGGTCGTAGACTCCGGTCAGTTCCAGGTCAAAGAACAGAACGCGCTCCCGCTTCATATGATATTCCGCCGCGCGATGCGCGTCTCCCTCTGCCCGACGGACTGCAAGATCCGCCTCAAAACAGGAACGGCACAGCTTCCGGCGGTAACGAACCTCTTTCCCGCACTGTACACACATCAGCGGCTGACGGACTGCCGTCTTTTTATCGTAAAAATAGACAGGGATTTTGTCGTTGCGCAGTGTATAGGCAACCGGTTGCTCCACCACATCGTAATGCATTTGCAGAAGGCGCTCCGCCGTATAATATCCGCACACCGCCGCGCGTTTGGTTCCCATCCGCGGAATCTCCGCGCCGTTTTCCAGCTTTATGGTTTCGCTTTTTTGCGCGGGAGCATACCACTGCTCGGGCGGAGCCTCCGTGACCCGCTTCGGGTCAAAGAAGTAGGTAATGCTGCCGTCCTTGTTCTCTTCAAACGCAACCGGATCTCCCACAGGCATCAGGTGCATCCGGTTCAGCACACCCCGCGTCAGGTATTTTTTTTGCTCTGCTGTTGCGACGGTGATCTGCGGAATCGTGACACCGGAGTGCAGCTTCATATCGGTTTTCAAAAAAGTCCTCCTTACCGTTTTCGCCGCATTCCTTCGCCGACAAAAACGGTTTTGCGCTGTTGTCCGCTTTTCCATTCTCCCGGAAAGCAGAAAAATGGCACAGACAGATTGATTATAGCACAATTTTGTTCCTGTTTCAAGTGCTGCGTGCAGATTTTCCTCCTTTTATTACAAAATAATTCGATCTGCAAATATATGACCCTGCGTAAAAACATCTCCGTGTGCATTCCGGAGGGCACATCGTAAAAGCATCTTTTCTTTTTGTATTTTTGAAGACAAATGCATTTTTCCCGAAAAATGCTATTGACAAGCGCCTGATTCTATGGTATACTCTTTTCTGTTGGGGCGTTAGCGCAGTTGGGAGCGCACGACACTGGCAGTGTCGGGGTCACGGGTTCGAATCCCGTACGCTCCACCAGCGGCTGTGCACGCACCCGATTTCGATTGAGGTGTAGTGCGATGCCAGGTTGCTATCCCCGATGATATTCGTCGGATTGCAGTCCGATGTTCCGTCAAAAAAAGAGAGACAGGGTACATGAACATCCTGTCTCTCTTTTTTTGTGTAATTTTTCAGGAAAGAAATACAGTCTTTTTTTCAGCGGAGGAGCGGTAGATTGCCGTAATCAACTCTACGGCGCGTTTGCCGTCCGACAGCGGAACCGACGGTTCTCTTCCCTCCCGAATTGCTTCGATAAAATCGTTGGTTGCGGCGAGGTGTCCGGAAAGCCCGATTCTTTTCGGATCACTTGCGCTGCCGTGAACTTCCTCGCCGAGGACAAATCCCTCCGGAAGCGGAACATCCTTCACATCCCAGCGGACGAAGCTTTTGTTGTCACGGATGGTCACGGTTCCACTTGTTCCGGAAACGGTCAGCTCCCGCGGATATCCCGGATAGACCGAGGTTGTCCCCTGAAGGGTTCCGAGCGCACCGTTTTCGAATTCCAGTACTGCGACCGCGGTATCCTCCACTTCAATTTTCCGTGCCAACGTCCGTGCCATACCGTAGACGCTCTTCACATTTCCGAGCAGGTACAGCATGGTATCAATGCCGTGGATGCCCTGATTCATCAGCGCCCCGCCTCCGTCAAGTGCCCATGTGCCTCTCCAGTCGCCGGAATCATAATAGTTCTGATCCCGGTAATATTTCATATCCAGCTCCACGGAAACGATTTTCCCGAGACGTTCCGCTGCAATCAGTTCCCGGAGAGCTTCCATGGCGGGCGTGAAGCGATGCTGGGACACCACACCGGCAGTTACGCCGCCGGCTTCCGCCTCTCGCAGAATACGGTCACAATCCTCCACATGAAGTGCAAGCGGCTTTTCAATCAGAATGTGCTTTCCGGCACGGATGGTTGCAAGTGCTCCGTCGGTGTGATAACCGCTCGGAGTACAAAGACAAACCGCATCGACTTCATCAGAAGAAAGCAGTTCTTCCATACTTTCAAAGGGACGGATTCCGTATTTTTTGCAGAATTCCTCTGTCTTTTCCCGGTGTACGTCGTAGGCACCGACCAACACTCCGTGTTCGGATGCCTGCGTTGCTCTGGCGTGCCAATCCGCAATGGTACCGCATCCTACAATTGCAAAACCTATTTTTTCTTTCTTCAAAGCTTTCTCCTCCGACGCTTGAAATACCGGTTCTATTGTATCATTTTCCGGTGGCATTGTCAAGCACTTTCCGGAGCGGAAACCGGTTATTCCGATTCTGACGGGTTCCCGTTTCCATCGGTCCGGATTCCGATCAAACCTTTACACAGCAGAGCCAGAACGGGACCTGCCAGCATTCCGGGGAGTCCTAAGAGGGAAAAACCGAGATACCCGGAAAAAAGCGCTGCCAACGGATGCAGACCAAGGCTTTTTCCGATCAATTTCGGTTCTATGATCTGACGCACGATCAGCACCACCGCGTAAAGAATCAGAAGCCCGAAGCCAAGATAATAGTTTTTTTGAAGAAGAAGAACGGTGCTCCACGGAATCAGTACCGTTCCGACACCGAGAATCGGCAGAAAATCGACCAAGGCAATCAGCAGTGCGAGTAGAAAAGCGTATTCGACCCGCAGGATGCAAAGTCCCAGAAAAACCTCAGCAAAGGTCAGAAGCAGGAGCCACAGATATGCCCGCAGATAACGCAAAAATACAATGTTTCCGCCGGTTTTCCAGGCATCCACACGGTTTCGCATCCAATCCGGCAGAAGTCCTGTGAGGAAGCGCCGGATGCTCCCGTCGTCCGTACAAAAATAAAAGCCGGAGATTACCGTAACCATAAAAGACAAAAAAATCCCGGGAAGCGCGGAAGCCAGCCGGGCAGCCAGACCGGGGAGCGCAGAGCTGAAGGAGGTCAAAACTCCTTTTAGCATTTCCGCGACCGTCTCACGACGTCCTTCGTCGTCCGGCAGAAGAACCCGGAAAAGCCGTAACCGTTCCAGTCGATCCGCAAGTTCCCCGACGGAAGAAAAAATCCGGTCTCCGTTTTCCAGCAATTGATTGACCAGCCGCCCGGCTTCCGAAATCAGCCGACCGACCGCCGCGCCGATTCCGGCTCCGGCACCGCCGATCAGCAGAAGAAAAAGCAGAACTGCCAATATTTTTTCCGGAAGATGCAGTACTCTTCCGATTTTTTTTGCCAACGGACGTACCGGAAGCGAGCAAGCCCAGCCGAACAGAAACGGAAGCAATACTGCCAGCAGATACCGAAAGGAAACATACAACAGAATTCCGGCGGAAAACAGGCAGATCATACACGCCGCCAGTTTCTCCCAACGAATCCGTTCCATCCAAGCATTCCTCCCTTCCTTTTTTCATATTTTTGTCCCCAAAATTTTCCTTGACAAAACCGCTTTTTTTTGATAGAATAAATGGGAATCCCATAAAAGTATCAAACGATGTCTGCGGTCGCATTCCTCAAAGGACTTTTCTTCTGCTTTATCTTATTATACTGTGGATTCGGAAAGGATATTCGAATGATGAAAAAGAAGCTTTGGATCAGAAAAATCGGGCTTGTCCTGCTCACGGCACTGCTGTTCTCCTCCCTGCTGTTGCTCTCCTGCGGCGACAAAGAGGGCGGAGCGGACTTTCAGAGCAATGTAAAAAAGAGTGACAGCGTAACAAATTATGTCTGTCTGAGGGTGCAGTATACGGACTCCACCACCTCCAAAACCTGCACCGGCGAAATTCTTGTGGAGCTGGATCCGGAGAACGCGCCGATCACCGTAAAGAATTTTCAGGATCTGGTGTCTGCCGGATTCTATGACGGTCTGACCTTTCACCGGGTAATCGAGAACTTCATGATTCAGGGAGGCGACCCGAAAGGAAACGGAACCGGCGGCTCCGAAAATACCATCAAGGGTGAATTTTCGGCAAACGGAGTCAACAACACCATCTCGCACAAGCGCGGTGTCATTTCCATGGCACGGAACGCCATTTCCTATGACAGTGCCTCTTCTCAGTTCTTCATTGTTCAGGGAACCAATGTAGCGTCCTCCCTGGACGGTCAGTACGCCGCGTTCGGAAAAGTGCTTTCCGGAATGGACGTGGTCGATGCGATCGCCAAGCAAAAAACCAATGCCAATGACGCGCCTCTGAACAAGGTTACCATTGTATCCGCTTATTTTGCAGAACAACCGGAATAAGCCCACCCCTGCGCCGTTATCCCCCGGAGGTTTCCTTTATGCTGATTTTTATTTCCGACCGGTCTGATTTTTCTCATACCATACGAACAATCCTGACGAAAGAAGGCGTTTTCCTCTTCTCCTGCGCATTGGAAACAGGCGAATTCTTTTGTGAGAAAAAGGAAATCGGCGGAGTGATACTGGACTGCGTCGAAAATGAGACTTCAGGGGAAAAGCTGTGCCGCAGTCTTCGGGCAAAATATCCGGAGCTTCCGATTTCCGCCATTGTCGGTGAACATGCGTTTCCCGATTTGCAGGCAGACCGAATTTTCCGGGAGCCGAATCTTTCCCTGTTGGTTCCGCAGATTTTGGATTTTTGCCGTCTGTGCGGATGGGATCCGGAACCGCTCTCTCTGTTTCACCTTTATATCAACAATCTTCCATCCGACACGCTTTATATGGGCTATCCGTTGTCTCTTTCCCGCAAGGAACACCTTCTGGTGCGTTGCCTGTTTTATTGTTTTCCGGTGCCGGCACCCGCTTCCGATCTGATTGTTCTGTGTTATCCGGACAAAATCTGCCGGATCGGAAACATTGCGCAATTGGTTCGGTCGGTCAATCTGCGGGCGGCAGAAATCGACCCGCATCCCCTGATCATAAACGAATACGGAAAGGGGTATCTGTTGCGCCCGGATCTGTTTTACGGAACCGCTCCTGCGAGAAAATGATGAAGCCTTACCGAAGTTTTACAGAAAAATTTCATGCCGACA